>CAJWCD010000020.1:0-32672 GCA_913020725.1 uncultured Pseudomonadota bacterium | reverse complement strand
GCAGATGAGCGCGACGAACTGACCCCGGAGGAGAAGGAGGCCAACCGCCGCATTTCAAGGGTGCGGGTGCGCGTCGAACACAGCATCGCCGGAGTCAAGGTCTTCCGGAGTCGCGGCATTTATCGCAACTTCAAGGCGGGCTTTGAGGACGTCCTCAACGAAACCGCCTGCGGACGGCACAATCTATTACGCTCGGCTATAAATGCCTGCAATCAACAACAAATGTTGGCCAATGCGGCCTAGAGGGTGATGTGAGAATTTCAACTAGAAAAGGGATTGACTCAGTAGCTGTTATCCTCACAATACATAAAAATATCCCGTTCACGCTAAATCGCTCATGGGCCTCCAAACTTAAGCAATGTCACAAGCATGATCGCTATTGGTCGCTCATTTGGTTTTTCATCATTAAAATATTTTTTCACCTCAAGGAGCTCCGGATGACTTTTGCCACGCCTTCACCGTCCATTCCATAATGCCGGTAAAGGTGCAGAGGCGGCCCCAAGATAGAATACTGATCCGGCATGCCAATTTTGATCAACTTTGTACTCGTTCCAGCTTCAGCGAGAACCTCTGCCACCGCCGCTCCAAATCCTCCAGTCACGTTATGCTCTTCGGCACTAAAGAGAACGGAATGCGCTGCGGCTTCAGTCAGAATGCGCTGTTTGTCAATTGGCCGAATCGAATAGCAGTCCACCACCTTGAGTCGAATTCCTGCTGAGCCCAGAAGTTTTTGCGCGTCCAATCCGGCCTTGACCAAATTACCGATGGCCAGCAGTGTGGCATCGCTGCCTTCACAGATGACATTGGATCCCCCGATCTTCCACGAGGGCGGTTCTTCATAAACCACAGCTTCCCGACCACGACCTACCCGGAAATAGATTGGCCCCTCGTGTTCAATCGTACCCCGCAGGGCAGCAGCAATGGCGTTTCCGTCACATGGGGCCATCAGCGTTAGATTGGCTAGCGTCCGCAGAGCGCCAATGTCTTCGTTGCAGTGATGGGATGTGCCGTAAAAACCCATCGCGATTCCAGAGTGGGTTCCCACCATTCGCACCGGGAGATTCGGGTAACAGATATCATTTCGGATGTTCTCGACCCCCATCAACGCGAGAAAGAACGAGTAATTGGAAATTACCGGTTTCCAGCCAGTGGTTGCCAATCCTGCTGAAGCGCCAATCATGTTGCGCTCTGCAATTCCAAAATTGAAGTAACGATCCGGATACTTGTCCCCGAAGACCTTTACCTGCGTGGGGCGTCCCAAATCTGCAGTCAACACCATCAGATCGTCATGTCCTTCTTCCGCCAGTTCAGCCAGAACCCGTCCAGTCGTAAGCTGCTTGGACAAGTTCAATGCGCCCACCATGTCCCAAGATGCAGGGTCTTGTGTACCAGCAGGGCGATAGGCCTTTGTGTTCATGCCAATCCTTTTGCAATTTCCGCATACGCTTGCTGCAAATCCAAAGGGCCTAGAAAGCCCAAATGCCACTCCCAAGTTCCTTCCATGAACGACACGCCCTTGCCTGCCACTGTGTCAGCAAGGACCACAGTGGGAAGTTGCTGTTCACCGTTTAGAGCTTCGTTCAGGCTGTTAAAAACTTGCTGAAGCTCATGCCCGTCCTCCAGTTCAATGACATGCCAACCGAATGACCGCCACTTGTCTGTCAAGGGATGAGTGTCCATGATTTCTTTGGTCTGGCCATCGGAACCAACCTTGTTGATGTCTACAATGCCGACAAGATTGTCGAGTTTGTAGTGCGCTGCAGAGATCGCAGCCTCCCAAACCTGTCCTTCGGCCTGTTCCCCATCGCCCATTAGACAGACCACCCGTGCTGGAGACTGGCGCCGTTTGAGTCCAAGAGCCATCCCCACGGACACCGATAAGTTGTGTCCAATGGAACCGGAAGAAAAATCTGCCCCCTTCACCTTGCGCATGTCTGGATGATCACCCAGCGGACTCCCCAGTCTGGTGTAGGTGTCGAGAGTGCTCTTTGGAAAAAAGCCAAGATCCGCAAGGATCGGATAGAGCCCGATGGCTGCGTGCCCCTTTCCCATCGTGAACCGATCTCGGCCCATCCACTCCGGTTCCTGCGGGCGCAAGTGTAGCAACTGGTAGTACAACACGGCAAGCAATTCTGCTATTGAAAATGCTGAGCCATAGTGCCCCGAACCACAGATATCTGTAAGTCGGACTGTTTCCCGGCGTACCATTTTTGCCTTATCCTGCAAGGTCTCGGTTGAGACCTCGTGAATCGCTCTTTGCTGCATAGTCTGTCTGATTTAGTACATGTGCATTCCGCCATTGACATCAATGACCGATCCGGTGATATAATCGGACAATTCCGAGGCTAAAAACAAACAGGCCCGTGCAACATCACTCGCGGCTCCCAACCGCCCCAACGGGATTCCTTTGGTGATTTCCTGCTTCAGTTCCGCAGTCAGTTTTCCCTGAGTGATGTCGGTGTCAATTAAGCCGGGTGCAATGGCGTTCACGCGAATACCATCCGGACCAAACTCCCTTGCCATCGCCTTGGTCAGCCCCAGCAACCCGGCCTTGGCGGCACAATAATGAGGGCCTCCAAAAACCCCACCTCCGCGCTGTCCAGAAACCGAGGACATGTTGATGATACAACCAGATTGCTGCTGCTGCATCGCAGGTAGCACTGCCTGAGACATCAACAAAGTACCTTTAAGACTGACATCAAGAACAGCTTCATAGTTATCCTCCGTGATTTCCAGCGTCTTCAGCGGCTGCGTGATTCCGGCGTTGTTCACCAGCACATCAATCTTGCCGAATGTGTCCAGTGCCTGCTGCGTGGCTTCGGAACACTGTTGCTTGCTCGTCACATCACAATGCCACCCTAGGTGGCCTCCCCCCAGTTCTGCGGCGACTTGTTGACATAGATCTGCATCTAGGTCCAACAAGACCACTTGTGCCCCCTGTTCTGCAAACAACTGGGCAATGGCACGCCCTAGCCCTCTTTTGGAAGCAGCCCCGGTAATCAAAGCTACTGTTCCTTGAAGTAAACGAAAATCTCTCATCAGTTTGTGTAGAAGAATGAAAGGATTCTTGAAACCTAAAGACGGCCTCAGGTGAAAAGTGCCCGTGAAAAAACATTCTTAACAGATTGATCTTGCTACCAACTCCGGAATACTATCACATTGAAACCTAAATGCTCAGGTAAGTCCATGTCCGCTGCACCCATTCCTCAATTTGTGGCCACGTCCCGCCGCCTCGCAAGGCTGGTCCACGCTTCCGCTAATCGTGCTGCTCTGGAAAACCTCCACTCCGGCATGGACCGGGAGGCGGTGTTTGCAGAACTGGGGCAGCAAGTACGCACGGGCAGCAGCGGTTATTTCACGAACATCGTGCTGCGCAACCCGCACGCCGAGTTGTGCTTGAACAATCCGGTGGGCCTGCAGCTGGACGTGCTGCTCTACTTGACAGACACCGAAAATCTGGATGACGACTGGGAATCCAAACATTTCACGCCCGTGTTGCTCCGGAATGGACGCTTGGCTGGGCTGGGCTGGGGGAGCCTGAAGACGCTCTTGCGCACTTCCGGGCCGTTCAAACTGGCCGAACCGCTTTGCAATCCGGAGGCAGATGAGACACGACAGAGGTTGTCAGGATGGGTACTGAAGCTGGCGCAGGCCCGCCAGCAGCGCTTAGAGGGTCTGCTTGAAAGGAGTGGCGCGAGTCAGTTCGACTGATCCCGGACACCTTGGATGATCTGCTCGATAATTTTTGGAATCGCCTTGTCGAGCGCCTGTGCAACTGAGCGCTGCACCAAGGACTCCACAGCGGCTTCCAGTGCCCCGCGAGGCATGTTGCTTTGCAGGGTTTTTTCCACCGACTCACCGACCAAGCGGGTGATGATTTTCTCAAGGTCGCCTTTGAGCACCGTGGCGGTGTCCGCCGTTTGGTTTTCCTCTCCAAAGCCAGCGAGTTGCAGTTCGGGAGATTCCGCGTAGCGCTCATGCTGCATGAACTCATCTTCGGCTTGCTCCCAGTTGGCAAACGTTTGTTCCTCCTGAGAAATTTCATCAGCAATTTGGTGAGCCGTTTCCTCCAGAACCTCTGCGGCTTCCTCTGCGGCTTCCCACGCTTCGTCTGTTGATTCTTTGGCCGCAGCCGGTTCCTCATCCAGAACCTCCTGAAAAGTTTCCAAGGCGTACTCACGAACACGCTCTTTGGCTTGCTCCCAAGTCGCCAAGTCTTCGTCTGGTGTTTCGACAAAGATTGCTGGAACGACTTCATCCTCCTCATCCTCCAACGTTTCTAGCCCGGACAGAGCCTCGACCTCCTGTTCTTCAAGAGCGAGCATTTCCTCGTCGAGAGACTGGAGTTCGGCCAAATCATCGTCACCCAGCATTTCCTCCTCGCCAAGCCCCTCAACGACTTCCTCATCAGCAAGCAAGCGAACCTCTTCCGCACCGATTTCCTCAAGGGATTCATCCGCCTCCATCTCTTCCAGCGAACTGACCTCCATGAAGGAATCGAGGTCATCCGTAGTGGTCAGTGGGCCTGCCACCACATGCTCAACCGTTTCTGGAAGAATCACCTGATCCCTCGAATCCTGTGGAGGATTCGCATGATCTTCTGGCGTCAGGTCGAGCAGCACCGTGTCCATCTCAGCAGCGCTAGCCGATGATCCGGAAGCACTGCCACCACTGCCAGAGCCTCCTGATTCCGCAGTAGCAGGTGCAGCGGCATAGACATCCAATTCGTCAAGATTCTGCTCAACGTCTGCAATCTCGGCAGTTTCCAAACTGGGCTCCAACTCATCAAGCACCTCGGCGTCCTCCGCAAAAACCTCGTCCTCGGTTTCCATGATCTCCTCAGCCTCCTCTTCCAACAATTCCACTGCCTCAACCAACGCGGTTTCCTGGGCTTGCAGTTCCTCCTGTTCTTCTTGAAGTTGTCCGGCATCTGCAAGCAAGGCGGCTGCTTCGGCTTGCAGTTCCTCCTCGGTTTCCTCAAGGAGAGCGGCCTCATCAAGCAACTCTAGTTCCTCAGCCTTCAGTTCCGCCTCGGCTTCCCCAAGCAGTTCGGACTCCTCGGCCAAAGCCGTTTCCTCCGCATCAAGTTCGACTTTGATGACCTCCGCCTGCTCCTTGCTCAAAACGCTTTTTGCCGCCTCCAACTCGACTGCGACTTTCTCAAGGAGAACCGCCTTTTCGATCAGCATCTCCTTTTCGGTTTCCAACTCTTCCTCAACCTCCTCAAGGACTTCAGCTTTTTCGACCAAGGCAACTTTCTCGGCCTCAATTTCGACTTCGGCTTCCTCAAGAAACTCCGCATCTTTCGCCAAAACGGTTGCTTCGGTTTCTAGTTCTTCTTCCGTCTCCTCAAGCTGTTTGGCCTCATCAAGTATCACTGCTCTCGCGGAGTCGATTTCATCCGCAATCCCACGGACATCCCGACCCCCGCTGAAGTCGAGATCAACAAACTCGTCCTCCTTCAGGTCTTCCTCGGACACCACAAGCTCTTCAAACGCCTCGCCCTCAACCGTCTCAAGGTTGATCTCCAGCGCTTCGGACTCGGCAGCGGTAGTTTCTCCATTCTCGGTCTCCTCGTCCATTTCCTCCAGATTGCTCTCAAAGAACGAACCCTCAATGCCATTCATGGAGGCATCGCCCCATGATGATCCAGAACCCACAAACACCCCTGCGCTTGCGGTTCCTTGCCCCCGAGCCATTTGGTCCTCAAGCCCGGATTCCTTCAGACGATCCAAAGCATCAAGTTCGGATTCCGGCTCGGCCAGTGCAGACGCGGCAACCTCATCATCCAGCACCAGATCTTCATCCAAAATGAAGTCCTCGTCATTCTGAAACGCCCCGTCGCTTGCGGAAATTTCCTCGTCGAGTTGTAAATCCGCTTCGTCGTTGGCAGAGGCAGAAGTTTTATCGGTCATACGAGATCCTTTGGAATCCTCAGTTGCTTTTGGAAGCGTTGGTATCGGAGATTTTTCCATGATCTGTGAGGATTCAGGCAGGTCTTCAAAAAACGTGTCGTTTGCACCAAACCCCTCTGCTTCCTGCACATTGTAAGCAGGCTTTGCGACGGGTGCAAGTCCCTGCATGAGCGCCTTGGCCTCGGCGGCCAGTTCTGGAAGGTCGGACAACGAGAGATCATCAAGTTCCGCATCATCGTCTTGCCCTTCAGGAGGCTCGTCGAAATCGGAGGCAAAGTCGATCTCCGGCACCTCGGCTTCGTCCTCTGCAATCCCTGGAGCCTCACTGATGAGGGACATCATTTCCTCGTCAAAAAGCGGGGTTTCCTCAACGCTGGTTGAGAGCTCTTCCGCGTCAGAATCCAAAGCGTTGGGCAGGTTCTCCAAAAGATGCTTGCGAATCTGCGCACGCAAGTTGTCTGCCTCAAAGGGCTTGCGGACCTGATCCTCCACGCCCAATTCGACCATCACCTCCTGATCCAGACGGTCCCGGGCGTTGACGAGCAGGACGAGCGGGGTGCTGCTGAGTTCGCGGTCTTCCCGGATCTGCCGCAGGGTTTGATAGCCTCGGCTGCAGTCCTCGTTGCTGACGAAGATGAGGTCGGGCTTGAGCGCACGCGCCTGCTGAAGAAAGGTTTCCGGATCGCTCTCCTGATGCAAGGAGAGTAAACCAAGCGGCAAGGAAGAGGCAATCAGTCCCTGAATTGCGAGGTTTTCCTCAAGGACCAGTACGGATTTGGACATTGGTGTCTATGGGTTATGGTTCGCGTTCGGTTGCTTTGTCCTGCCTGTCTGTGCTTGATGCGGCAAAGAAGGAATGCAAGCCGGAGTCCAGTTGAGGAAGTCGCGGCCTGCGAGTTTCGCTTTGCACCCGTGGCCTGCAATGGCCTATCCTAAATCACAACAATATTGGAATTCTCATGCCCACCCGCCTGTCACGCTACATTGCCCACGAGTATCTGCGGTTTTTCCTGCTGATCCTCAGTGCCTTCCTGCTGCTGTCGGTGCTCATGCACCTCTTCGGCAACCTCAGTGAACTGGAGGACTGGACCGCGGTGCTGGAACTGCTCCGGGAAATCGCCCTGCTGCTGCCGCAAGCACTGGAATTGATGACTCCGCTCACCATCCTGCTGGCGACGATTGCGGCCTTCAGTTCGCTAGGGCGCACCTCAGAACTGCTTGCCATGCGGGTCTCCGGGTTGGGGGGCTGGCGCATGTTGCTGCCGGTGTTGGGCGTGATCACCCTCGTCGCCGCTGGAGTGTATTTCACCCAGCACCAGATTTCCCCGTGGCTGCACAAACACTGGGTGCAGTCGGAAACCCAAGCACTGCTGCCCCCGCTCTGGAAAGTGGACGGTGAGCGTAATATCTACTATTTTGGGACACGGCATCCGGACGGACGCATGGAGTCCGTCAGCGTGTTTCGCTGGCAACCAGACCCGCATCATCTTGTGGAGCGTACTGTGATTGCTCAAGGAGAACAATCCAAAAATTCATGGCGCTTCCGGAATGTGGTGCGGGTCGCCTTCACGGCCAACCACCTCATCCGCAGCACACAGGAAACGTGGGAAATTCCGCAGCTGGAATTACCATCGGTCCCGTTTCTGGTGCCCATCTCTCCCCACCACCGTCATCTGATTCCACTGTTTGCAGACATCCTGCGGCTACAAGGCGAGGGGCAGGACGTGACCAGACACTGGGTGGAGTTCTACCAGAAACTCGCTTATCCCGTGACACTGTGGATCATGGCGCTGCTCGGCTTTGCGCTTTCCGCCAATCACAGTCGCCGAGGCTTGGCGGTGGAATCGCTTTCCCTGAGTGTGCTGCTCGGCATTCTCTTCTGGATTCTGAATCAGATTTTTCTGGCACTGGGCAGTGCTGGCCTCGTGATTCCCGTCTTGGCAGCTTGGGCCAGCAACCTACTGTTTCTGCTGCTGGGACTCGGCTTGCTGGTACGTTACCGCGCCTGACGCTCAGTTGAACAACGATTCAGCAAACTGCTCGGCATCAAAAGGCCGCAGGTCGTCAATGCGTTCGCCAATGCCGATGTAGCGCACCGGAATGTCGAACTCGTTGACAATCCCAATCACCACTCCACCCTTGGCGGTGCCGTCGAGTTTGGTGATCACAAGCCCCGTGATGTCCGCCGCCGCCCGGAATTCCCGCGCCTGAAAAATCGCGTTCTGTCCCGTCGTTGCGTCCAGCACCAGCAGCACCTCGTGGGGCGCGTCCGGAATCTGCTTGCGAATCACACGCACCATTTTCTTCAGTTCCTCCATCAGGTTCTTCTTGGTGTGCAACCGTCCGGCGGTGTCGCAGATGACGACGTCGTACTGCTCCCGAATTGCCCTTTCGACTGCCTCGTACAGCACTGCCGAGGGGTCACTTCCGGCCTCCTTCGCCACAAGGTCGCATCCGGAGCGTTGGCTCCACTCACCCAATTGTTCGATGGCAGCAGCCCGAAAGGTGTCTCCGGCCCCAAGCAGCACCTTGCGTCCTGCGCTGACGTGTTGCGCGGCAAGCTTGCCGATGGTGGTTGTCTTGCCGACTCCATTCACCCCAACCATCAGCGTCACCCACGGCTTGCGGCTGGTGGGATCGGGAGCCTCCGGATGCTTGCTGAGGACGCTGCGGATTTCGTCCTGAATCACGGCAAGCAGTGCCTCCGGGTTCTGCAACTCCTCGCGCTCCACCTTGGCGATGATGCCATCAAGAATGCGCTGCGAGGTTTCCGGACCAATGTCCGCGCTCAGCAGCACTTCTTCTAGGTCATCCAGCACCTCCTCGTCAATCTCCTTGTGGCCCTGCACGACCTCGTTGAGCCGACCAAAAAGCTGGGTGCGGGTTTTCTGGACTCCCTTGCGGAAACGCTCCAGCAGCGATCCCGGTTCCTCTGGAACCACTTCGGGTTCTGGTGCGGGTTCCGGTTCCGGTTCCGCCGGAACCGTCGCCAAGTCCTGTGTGAGCGTTTGCCGACTGCGCAGTTCGGTTTCCTTGCGAGCAAGTTCTTCCTGAAGCTGCTTTTCGCGTTCCTCCGCTTTGGCGAGTTTTGCGGCCTGTCGCTGTTTTTGGAGTTCCTCCTCATCCTTGGCGCGGCGGTCGGCTTCCTTGCGCTGTTCTTTTTCCAGCTTGGCCAGTTTCGCGTCCCGTTCCGTTTCCGAAAGCTTCCGGTTGTCCGAGACTGCGGGTTTGCCTCGTTTGCGGAACAGCAGAACAAGCGTGACCAACAAAAGTGCAACCACACCCCCAACCACAAGCGGGGTGGCGTCACCAAAGAGTTCGTGCAGTTGCGCCCAGTAGGGCTGGGCAAGGGCTTGGAGGTTGGCCCACCACGGGCTGGATTCTTTCATGAGTTGATCGGTTTGGGGGATGAAAAAGTTTTGCGACTTGTCAGGGATGCACTACGATTTTGACCTTGCTCGGCAACCGCCAAGGCCGTTTCATTTCAGCACTCTTGAATTCGTGGACGCTCTAAATCCGGATCAGCAGCGCATCGTCCTGCACCAAGATGGCCCTGCCTTGGTGATCGCTGGGGCGGGCAGTGGTAAAACTCGTGTGATCACGCAGCGAGTGGCGCGGCTGACCCAGTCCGGAGTGCCCGCCTCCGGTATCCTGCTGCTCACCTTCACAAACAAGGCGGCGAACGAAATGGCCGCTCGCGTGAACCGTGCTGCCAACCTCCGGAAGGAGCAACAGAAGCTCATTCATGGCACCTTCCACAGTGTCGCCAGTCGCTTCCTGCGCCGCTACGCCAAACTACTGCGCTACGAAAATCAGTTCAGCATCCTCGATGCCTCCGACTCCCGCGACCTCATCAAAGCGTCGCTCGCGGAAGGGATCGGCAAACCCGGCAAGCAGTTCCCCAAAGCCGCACTTTTGCAAGACATCTTCTCGCTCGCATTCAACCGCAACGCCACGCGCAAGCAATTACTGGAGTCTCCATATCCGGAGCGGAACTTCCACCTAGAGCAGTCGGTCAAAGCCAGCTACCCGCACTTGGAGGAGCATCTGGAGGCGATGTTGAGAATCCTCCAAACCTATCGGCTCAAGAAACGGCGCAATCAGGTGATGGATTTTGACGACCTGCTGGAGAACTGGCTGGAGCTGCTGTTGCGGGACGGCACGTCCTTGCCGATGGTGAAACAGATTCAATACATCCTTGTAGATGAATATCAGGATACCAACCATGTACAAGCCAACATTCTCGATTGCCTCTCTTTGGGACACCGGAACCTGATGGTCGTCGGCGATGATGCGCAATCCATTTACAGTTGGCGCGGAGCTGATTTTCGCAACATCCTTGAGTTTCCGGAACGCTTCAACGCCACGCTCTTCCGCATGGAGCAGAACTACCGCAGCACTCCGGAAATCCTCAACACCGCCAATAGCAGTATCAACCACAACCAGCAGCAGTTTGAGAAGCACCTCTTCACCGAACTCGCCTCCGGAGACCTCCCCACGCTCCACGAACTTTGGGACCCGCAGGAGGAAGCAGACCTGCTGCTGGACACGATTCATGAACTGCGCGACCGCGAACTCTCGCTCAACGACATAGCGGTGCTGTACCGCAACCATGTGCAGTCTGCCACTCTTCAGGTGGAACTCACCCGTGCAGGGATTCCGTTCGTGATCCACTCCGGGGTCAAGTTCTTTGAGCAGGCGCACATCAAAGACCTCACGGCCTTCCTCAAAGTGGTCTATAATCCGCTCGACGAAATCGCGTGGATGCGTATCCTCAAGCTGCTTCCGGGCGTGGGCAACACCACCGCCCACCGCATCTTCAGCATCTTCCACACCCAGCAGGCGGTGCGGCTCACCCAAAACAACGCCGCACTCCAGAAGCTCATTCCCGCCAAGGCACGAGCCGATTGGAATGTTGTGCTCGAATGCTTTCAGGACATGCTCAAGGACGGCGCGACTCCGGCCACGATGCTCGGATTGCTCTATCAACGCTTCTATCGAGGCGTGTTGTTCAACAGCTTCGAGAACGCTTCCCAGCGCGAACACGACGTCAACTACCTGCGGGAGTTTTCCGGCAACTACCGCAGCCTCGAATCCTTCCTCAACGAACTCTCGCTGGTGGGTGCAAGCGTGGTCACGGAGTACGAAGCCGAGCAGATTGACGGGGAAGTGCTGACCCTCACAACCATCCACCAAGCGAAGGGACTGGAGTGGGAAGCGGTCTTCCTAATCGGACTCACCGAAGGCTTGTTTCCGCACCAGCGTTGTCTTGACGATCCGGAGCAATTGGAGGAAGAGCGCCGTCTCTTTTACGTCGCACTCACCCGCGCCAAGCGGCATCTGCTGCTCTCGGCTCCTGTCGTCTCCAATTCTTACGCCGGTTACGAACGCCACGCCCGTTCGCGTTTCATCAAGGAACTCCCCGAAGACGCCGTCGAGACCATCACTCACGAACGCAGTGCCTACGACTGGGGCACGCCCAACCGCTCCACGCGGTTCTTTTTCTGATCCAGCTCTTGGAAGCCGCACTCGGATTAGAAATTTCCACACTCGCGTGGTGTCTGCTGACGGTCTTTTGCGCGGGATTCGTGCGCGGCTACACGGGCTTTGGGTTTTCCGGACTCATGGTCACCACGCACGCCTTGCTGCTGCCGCCTGCGGAGGTGGTGCCCGCCGCGTTTCTCTTGGAGATCGCCGCCAGTCTCCACATGCTGCCCTTCGTCTGGCGGGAAGTTGCGTGGCGCAAGGTGGCGGTGTTGGGCGTGGGTGCAGTGCTGGGAATGCCGATGGGTTTGTGGGTGCTCACCCAACTGCCCATATTGGAGGTGCGTCTCGCCGTGTACACGCTGGTGTTGGGCTTCACTCTGCTCTCCCTCAAAGGAGTGCAGTTGCACAACGAGGGCGGTCCCGGACTCATCTTCGGAACCGGCGTGGTTTCCGGGCTGGCGAACGGACTCGCCGCAATCGGGGGACTTCCGGTGGTGCTGCTTTTTCTGGCAACGCCGATGGCGGTGGCCGCCTCTCGCGCCACGCTTGTGGCCTACCTCTTTGCCGGAGACGTGTATGCGATTGCTTGGTCCGGATCCCTCGATTTGCTACGTCCGGAAATCCTGCTGCGGGTGCTGGTGTTCCTGATCCCGCTCGGCTTCGGTGTCTGGCTGGGGCACCGCCGTTTCGTAACCACCCCCCCGACCTCCTTCCGCAAGTTCAACCTCGGGTTCCTGCTCATCCTCTCCAACTTTGGGTTGCTCCGCACGATCTTTTTGTGATCCAAATCACATATGCGATACAGGAGTGCCTCTATTCTCCTGCTCCTCACCCGCTAAGTTGATTTCTTGCGGAGTTGCTGCTGCAATTTGTTGATGGTGTGGCGTACGCCAATGAGGTGGGGGTGAATCCGGAGTGCCTGCTCAAACGCCGCCATGGCGGCAAACCAGCGTTCCTGATTCGTGTGGATCATTCCCAATCCGGACAATGCCCCAAAGTGCCGGGGTTCCAAAGCGAGCGTCTTCCGGATGTCCTCGATGGAGCCTTCGTAGTTGCCAACAAGAAAGCGCACGGTCGCCCGCTTGTTCCAGCCCTCGGCAAATTCCGGAGCCGCCTCCACCAGCGAGTCAAAGAGCTTGAGGGCGGTGGGGTAATCCTGAGTGTTCAACGCCTCGACACCCCAGCGCATCATTTCGTTGATGCGGGGTTGCGGATGCTCCAGCCAGATTTGCCAAATCCGGGACTCCAGCACACGAACCCCTTGCGGGCTGGAAGCCTTTGCCAGTTGCGCAAAGGCTAAGTTCAGCCGCTGATCCTGCTGATCCCCCCAAGCACTCGTCGCCAGACTGAGAAGCAAACCGCTGAGGATCACTGTGGTGGGCAGCAGTTTGCTGAGACGAAAACGAGCTCTCATAACGGGTCTTGCGCTGGAGGTGAGTGCTTGGGTTGGCGCTGAACGCGGGTACGCTGCTTAGATTTTCATCACTCCCGTTCATTGTCAAGGAGCGAGTGCTGGTTTCTTTGGCAGCACTAATTGATGAATTCTAGGCAAATTATTGATTTTAATGATAAAATAGAATGGCACTACTTTTGCTGAAAATACTCAAGACTGAGTACCATTTGAAGACGACCAGCAAAAGGAGCGTGATGAAAAAAATTGAGGCGATCATCAAACCCTTCAAGCTCGATGAGGTCAAGGAGGGGCTTGCCGCCGTTGGGGTTCAGGGTTTGACCATCTCCGAGGTGAAGGGGTTTGGCCGCCAGAAAGGTCACACGGAATTGTACCGCGGGGCAGAATATGAGATTGATTTTCTCCCCAAAATCAAGGTAGAAGTAATAGTCTCGGACGGGCAGTGCGAATCCGTGCTGGGCGTGATCCAAGAAAACTCCAAGACGGGCAAGATTGGTGACGGCAAGATTTTTGTGTATGACCTCGAACAGGTGGTGCGTATCCGTACTGGCGAGCAGGGCGAAAACGCCGTCTGACCCCCCCCCCTCTTCAGGGGGAAGATGACCACCCCCGCACCACTCGCGCCCACGGACCTCTTTGCCGAGGTCAGTCACATCATCACTTCCTCCCACAACGCGGACGAAACCCTCTCCCGGATTGTCCGCATGATCGCAGAGCAGACGCAAGTGGACGTCTGTTCGATCTACGGCTATCTCTCCAAAGAGGACCTCCTCGTCCTCAAAGCCACTCATGGGCTGAATCAGGAAACTGTGGGGCAGGTCCGGATGCACTCATCGGAAGGGTTGGTGGGGCTGGTGCTAGAGCAGATGCAGCCGGTGCATGTGGCTGAGATGCAGTCGCACCTCCGCTTCAAACCCTTTCCACAGACCAATGAGGATTCCTTCTCATCGCTGTTGGGTGTTCCACTAATTGAGCATCGTCAGCCCTTTGGAGTCTTGGTGGTTCACACCATCGAATCTCGTGATTTCTCGGAGGACGAGATCTCGGTCCTCACAACCATCGCCTCCCAGATTTCCAGCCTTGTCTCGAAAACCCTGCTGATCCAGCAGTTGGACAAGACTGCCGTCCACACCGTTGTTCCAGTGCAACGAGGCAGCCAGCGCATTTCTGGAAACTCGGTAGCGTCCGGGGTCGCCACGGGGCGGGCGGCGGTGATGCAGCAGACCAGCTTGGAAGAGCCAACGCGGCTCAGTGAGCGCACTCCGGAGGACGAGTTGGCCGATCTGCAAGCGGCGCTGGATCACGTCACCGAGGACACTCTCAAGCTGGTGGACAAGATTTCCGGCTATGTCGGGCCGGACGAGGCCGCGATTTTTCACGTCCACCTCATGTTTCTGGAGGATCACACCTTCCAGGAAAAAATCCAGCAACACATTGAGGAAGGGGCCACCGTTGCTTGGGCGATTTACGAAACCATTGAGGAGTACCTGATCGCTTTTGAAGAGATTGATGATCCCTACCTGCGAGAAAAGGGCACGGACCTCAAGGACGTGGGCTACCGCTTGCTCAACTACCTAGGGCATGGCCGTTCGGTGGTTACCGAGAAAGCAGGCATTCTGGTCGCGAGGCAACTACTTCCCGGAGACATCGCCCGCCTGAACCCCGACTGTATTCAGGGCATTCTGACGTCCAGCGGAGGGGTCGTTTCTCACACGGCCATCCTTGCGCGCTCCCTGCTTGTTCCGGCGGTCTGTATTTCGGAAGATGAATTGGCGACCATCCACGAAGGCGACGAGATCGCACTGGATGGGGATGTGGGGCTGGTGGTGTTGCATCCGTCCGAGGAGGTGCTCGGAGAGTTCAGCCGCCGCTTGGAGCAGGAACGGCTCTACCGGAAGCACCTTGAAAGCTACCGCGAGTTGCCCTGCCAAACTCAGGACGGTGAGCGCATCGGCATCTACGCGAATGTGGCGATGGAAGGCGACGTCCTGCAACTGGAGCATTACGGGGCCGAGGGCGTGGGGCTGTACCGCACCGAGATTTATTTCCTCTCGCTGGATCGCTACCCGCAAGTGGAGGAACAGGAGAAAACCTACTCCCGCATCCTGAGCCGGGTACCCAAGGATCAACGCATGATCTTCCGGACTTTGGACATTGGTGCGGACAAGGCCGCCCCGTACATGGGGTTCCAGCAGGAAGAGAATCCGTTCCTCGGCTTTCGTGCCTTGCGTCGGCAACTCCGGCAGCCGGAGGTGCTGAAGAAGCAGATCAAGGCGCTCTTCCTAGCCGCACGAACGCATGACAATGTGCAGTTGCTCTTTCCGATGGTCATGGAACTGGATGAGTTCCGGAAGGCAAAAAAACTGGTGGAACAGTGTCGCAACGAATTGGAACTTCAAGGGCTTGACGTGCCAAAATTACCGGTTGGCGTGATGTTTGAGGTCCCCGCCGCCGTGATGCTGTGCGATCACTTCATGCCGGAACTGGATTTTTGCTCGATCGGCAGCAACGACCTCACGCAGTATGTGCTGGCGGTGGACCGCAACAATCCGCAAACGAGCAACCTCTACGACCCCCTCCACCCCTCCGTCCTGCAACTCATCCGGCGCTTGGCTGATTCGGCAAAACGACATGACAAGCCCTTGGAGTTGTGCGGCGAGATGGCTTCCGATCCGGACGGGTGTGTGGTGCTGGTGGGTCTGGGGATACGGTTGTTGAGCATGAACCCGCCCCTGATTCCGGTGGTCAAGGAACGCTTGTCGCAGGTGACACTGGAGCAGGCACAGAAAATCGCAAAGCGGGCCTTGGAAATGCACTCGGCGGGAGAGGTACGGCGCCACATCCGCCGCACGATTGGCACGGCCCGCAAGCTCCCCGCCTGACCCCTCTCAAAATTCCCTGTCCGTCCCGCTGCCCAAACCTCCGTCATGCCCGACCAGAAAATCCAGCTTTTCTACGGCAACCGCGGATTGCTGGTGAACGAAGCCGCCGAGGCCGCCGTGCAACATGCCTTGGGAGAGACGGAGCGTTCATTGGGCTACGAACGTTTTTCTGCTGCTGAGCTGGTGCGGGATGGCGAAGAGGTCTCGTTGCGGCTGGAAGCGTTGCTCAACACGCTGGAAAGTCCCTCGATGTTCAGTGACCGTGTGGTGGTCCGGATTGATCAGGCGGAGCAGATCAAGAAGGGGGGCGGGCGCAGTGGTGGACCCAATGGTGCTGCGCTGTTCGAGACGATTCTGCGGAGGATCGCCGCACCTCCGGAACACCTGTGGTTGGTGCTGACCAGTGCCGCCGGGCGGGATTCAGAACTCAGCCAGCCGCTGCTGAAGGCGGCCAAGCAATTCGGAAACGTGCAGCGGTTTATCGCTTACGACAACGACAATCCCAGCGACTGGGTGCGCCACCGAGCCGGAGGCAAGGGCATCCGCATTTCCCCGCAGGTCGCGGGAATGTTGATTCGAGTGGTGGGCAATGACGTAGGAGACCTTGATCAGGAATTGGAGAAGCTCTCACTTCTACATCCCGACGCCTCGGAACTAACGGAAGCGATGGTCGCCGAAGCCGTGCAGGGACATCGGCATTTCTCGGTGTTTGCTATGGTGGACGCACTGGCCCAGCGGGATTTGCGCAAGGCGCTCGATGTGTTGCAGCAGCAGCTTGAGCAAGCCCCTCGTGAGCACGTGCGACTCTACATGCTCGTGGTGCAGCAGTTCCGGAGGTTGTTGCTGATCAGCAGCATGCTGGAATCCGGGAAACCGCAATCCGACATTTTGAAAAAACTGGGGTTACCCGGGTTCATCGGCAAGCAGGCGATTACCCATGCACGGCAGTTCAAGTATGCGGAACTGACGCGGGTGTATGCCCTTTTGGGAAAAATGGAACTGCGCCTGAAGTTTGAGGCCGAGTTGGCGGGAGTGCTACTCCGGGAGATTTTTGGGAACATCTGCCGGAAAACGCGCTGACACAATAAAGGGTCAGGCGTCGGGATCCAGTTTCGTGACGGGATCCCGACCCCGGTCCGAGCAGGTGATGGTGATCGTGCGCGGACAGTAGATGCCCAAGGTGCCGACCGCGATCAATCCCTGCCTCCAAGTCGCGTCGTGGCTGAGTTCGTACACGCGACCTTCCGTGCAGAGGTCATACGCTTCGTAGGAGGTTTCGCCGATCAGACCCCAGAGCCAGTAGGTGCGTTCCTCAACAATGACTTGCTCGGACGGCGTTTCAGAGGGATACTGCACCTGAATGCGGCAGCCGCCCAAAACCAACAAGCCGAGTGCGCCTACGAGGCAAAGGCGCACGACGTGTTTCAACAAGGAGCCTGACATGGGCTTGCGCTCACTTCCAAAATGCGTAATCTTGCAGGTCTGATCCACGATAGAGAAACTTTGCTGTGAAACATCCGGGTTCAAAAATCTTTGGCGTGAAAAGCCGGTCCCCCTCCCACATGGGCAGGTCGAGCAGTTTGTCGCGGGGCACCCACTCCAGCTCCCCCTCGGGGCAGTCGTCCCGCAGGATTCCGGAGAATTTGACAACGTGGAAGACATACACCTGCCACTCGTCTCCAAAAGGAGAATCCCCCATATCCGGGAAGGTCAGCACCGCCTTCAATTTCGGCTGGTGGATTTGCAGTCCCGTTTCCTCATCGGTCTCGCGGATAGCGGCTTCGATGGGCGCTTCGTTGGCTTCGAGTTTCCCGCCGGGCGCAAGGTACAAGCCCCGGTGCTCGTCTGCCTTCTCGCGGTGGATCATCAGCACCCGCCCTGCATCCTCAATATAAACCAAGACTCCAAGTTTCAACGACGAACCTACAAATGCCGAGTGAACCTTCTCCAAAGGCGTTGAGCCGACTCCTCGATCAGGTGATCGACAAAGCCCGCAAGGATTCCAAGGGTGCGCCCTCTCCCACGAGGGGCCGCAAAAAAAGGGCAGACGCAGAACCACCGTCGGAGGTGGCTTCGTATGACCTCGCCCAGCACAACCGCATCATCCGGGGGCGCATGCCCGGGCTGGAAGCCGTACATGACCGCTTTGCCCGCATGTTCTCCCAAACACTCACGCAGCACCTGCGGCGCTCCATCGCGATCCTGCGCCGGGCAACCGAGATGGTGAGCATGAAGGACTATCTAGAAACCCTCCAAGATCCGTACTCCATCACCCGCTTCAGCCTGCCCCCGCTGCACGGCTTGGCGGTGTTTGCGCTGGAGCAACGTTTGGGGCGGGTGCTGATTGACCTGCGTTTGGGCGGCTCTGGATACGCAGGCCCCCAGAATCCTCGTAAGGGATTCACCGCCATCGAAGCCAAGATGGTCGAGAAGGTGGTCAACTCCGGATTGGAAGATCTCACCAAGGCGTGGAAACCCATCAGTCCCCTCACGGTCACCCGCTTTGAGCGCACCGAATCCAACGCAAAATCCGCCGCAGTGGTGCCGGACAGTGAGGTGGTGGTCGTCACCACCTTCGATGTCGAGGTGAACCGTGTGCCAATGGCCCTCTCCATTGGGATTCCTTACTACATGCTCGACCCCATCGGCTCGCGATTGGACACGACCTACCAGATTGCTGACGCGGAGGAAAACCAAGTCAACGTGGGTCGGCTGACCCGGAACCTGCTGGGGTCAAATCTCACGGTGCAGGTGCCGCTGGGTTATGCCCGCATCTCGTTGCGGCACTTTCTCAAACTCAAGGTCGGCGACCGGATTCTGCTCGATCAGGAACACGACCAACCCTTGCCAGTGCTGGTCAACGGCCAGCTTAAGTTCCGGGGCGTACAGGGCGCCTACAAGGGCAAAATTGCGGTGCAGATCAGCGAGGTCATGGCACCGCCCAAACGCTTCCGGGACGCCACCGAATCAGAATCCGATAAGTGAGCGGGTGCCGACAGAAGTGCCGTCAGCGTAGCTTGGCTTTTTTCCGGACCTGCTTCCTGATCTCCACCGTCTCCTTGGAGTCGTCGATCCGCTCACGCAATTCCTTGCCCGGTTTGAAGATCGGCAGCTTCTTTTTACCCACGCGGACGGACTCGCCCGTGCGCGGATTGCGCCCCGTGTACTTGCTGTACTTCTTGAGAATGAACGAGCCGAAGCCACGGATTTCTACCTTATCTCCCTTCTGCAAAGCACTTTTGATGCTGTCAAAAAAAATGCGGACCACCTTGCTAGAGTCCTCCGCCGGAGTGTCGCTCTGCTCCATAAGGAGCCGGATGAGTTGGGATTTCGTCATGGGGTGTGTTGGCTATTTCACAAACAAAACAATGGAGAACCTTATGAGAATCTTGCAGTCAATTGCAAGCCCTCTCCGCTTTAATACACCTGCACCTGCGATTTCTGAGAAGTGCTGGCTCACACAGACGGTTCCTAGGCTGACTCGAAAAATTCCGAAATCCGCACCTCTAGCCATGGCACATAGTGCCTGTGGGGTTCCAGTCAAAAAGCCGACGTGTCCGTCTTTTTCGTGCGTTTCCAGCGGCACCTGTGGGGGGGCATTCTTCCTGCGCTTGTCATTAATCCAAGAAATAGCTTGCTGAATTCCTGTAATCGTTGATTATTAGTTGATGGTCTCGCAAGAAGTCCTCTGAGGTGATAAATTAGTCGATTTCTGGGGTCTCTCAACCATTCGAGACACCCTTTTCGTTCAACCTGCGGTGTTCTGAGCATCCGAATTTTTTCAGAAGTCGGTGCCATTGGGTTCTTGCGAGACCATCATTATTAAGTTTCAGAATCTAGCCGCAACCTTCCATGAAAAACAAGTTCTCCAGCTTTTTTGCACAGGACCTGGCCATTGACTTGGGCACCGCGAACACCCTAGTCTACATGAAGCACCACGGTATCGTGATTCGGGAGCCGTCCGTGGTGGCCGTGCAACGCGACTCTCGGGGGAACTACAAGGTGCTGGCCGTTGGCGAAGAAGCCAAGCAGATGCTAGGCCGCACTCCGGGATCGATCACGGCGATTCGCCCCATGAAGGATGGAGTGATCTCCGATTTCGACATCACACAGGAGATGCTGCGCTACTTCATCCGCCAGTGCCAACGCCGCTTCTCGTTCTTCCGTTTCAAGCCGCGTATCATCATCGCCGTGCCCTCCGGAATCACCCAAGTCGAACGCCGCGCCGTCAAGGAAGCCGCTGAATCGGCTGGAGCGCGGGAAGTCTTCCTGATCGAGGAGCCGATGGCCGCAGCGGTTGGGGCGGGACTGCCTGTGACCGAAGCCAGCGGCAGCATGATCGTGGACATCGGTGGCGGCACCACCGAAGTCGCAGTCATCTCTCTCGCTGGGATCGTCTACAGCGATTCTGCACGGGTGGGTGGCGACCGCATGGACGACACCATCATCCAGTTTGTCAAGCAAAAGTACAACCTGCTCATCGGCGAGCGCACTGCCGAGGAGATCAAGATCAAAATCGGCTCGGCGTTCCTCCAAGGCGATGCTCGCACTCATGAAGTCCGGGGCCGCGATTTGGTGACGGGGATTCCGAAAACGCTCATCCTCGGCGAGGAGGAGATCATGGAGGCGTTGGCTGATGTCTGCGACCAAATCGTCAAAACCGTCCGCAACGCGCTGGAATCCACCCCTCCGGAACTCGCGGCGGACATCGTGGATCGCGGTATCGTGCTGGCGGGTGGCGGTTCGCTGCTCTCCGGGTTGGATTTCCTGCTGCGGCATCAGGTGGGCTTGCCGGTTTTCCACGCCGAGGATCCGCTCACTGCTGTTGCAGAGGGCACCGGAAAAGTGCTGGACGAACTGGACTTGCTCTCCAGCATCGAACTGCAAACCTGACCCTCAGCGCTCCCGGACGAGGCTGTTGAGGCAGGCATAGCCTGCGCTCACTCCACCTTCGTCCACCTCCGCCCCCTTGGTCCGCACCAAGTAGCCTGCGTCTTTGTTGAGGCGGACTTCATTCCCCTTGGCAAGCAAAACCCCGTAACGTCCCAATTCACTGACACAGCGCAGGGATTGGGATTGGTGATCCATCAGCAAGACGGCATCGTGTGGGACGGGATGCAGTCGTTCCATCAACACCCAACCGGAGCGTTCTTCCGGAGGCATTTCTGCCAACAGCTTAACAATTTCGGCGCCATACACGTTGTGACCTCCACCCTCACGTTGGGGCTTGAGGACAAAACGTTCCGGATGCTTGGAGGCTTCGGCAAGCGCAAATTCCGCATCCTTGGAATCTGCGTCAAGGCTGTGCATTTCGGCGAAGACCTCCAGCAGTTCTGCAGCTTGGGATTCTGAGACAAAACGTGTCAGCACCTCCAGACTCGTCAGCCGTTGCTGCACCTTTTTCATTCCGGCCAACTGCATGGCCAAGTCAGGAATTTGGATCGCATCGGATGCCTCCAGCAGGCGACGACCGGCTCCTGCGTCCGGATGCACAAAATCGCTGGGCGTGTATCCGGCGCGATAGTACACCACCGCAACACGTTCCCCTCCAAGCCGCAGGGTGCCGTCCCGCAGTTTTCCCTGCACGGCCACATCCGCAAGGGTGGCCCGCACGGTGCTGAGGCCGTGCTGCTGCAAGAGCCGTTGCTCAAGGCCGCGCTGATCCAGTCGATTTGATTCCGCTGGCTGCACGATCATCAGCACCACCCCGTTCGAGGCACCGTGAACCTGCACGGCTTCGGCGATTCCTGTGCTGATCGGGGTCAGCGGATCGTTCGGGAGCAAGACACTGAGGCGGTCCGGCTGATTGCGATAAAGCAGTTGGTGAAAGCGGAAAAGTCGTTCAGCGAGGTGCGGAAAACTGGCAGAGATTGTATTGAACTCCACCTGCCGTAACCCCAGTCCTGCCCCTTCCGGGACGACAAAAAAGTCGTTCCGAGAAATCAACAACCTCCAGGGCTGGGAGTTTTCCCGCAGGCGAAAGCCAAACAACCGTTGCAGAAAATCATCATGTCGCGCTGCCGTGCCCAGAGTATCCTCCAAAAACGCCCAGTCGTCAGCCACCCGATGCATCAGCAGTTGGAAGGGGCTGGAAAGCGCGGTGACTGTCTTGAGCAAATGTTGTGGGGCGCAGTAGGGCGTGAGCGCCACCGGAACATGGGTAAGACGTCTCGGACTCGCATAGCGCAGCAGCCCCAGCACACTCAGCCAATCAACCGCTTCTTGGGAATCAGGAAGCATTTTTCCTCTGCACACTCTGAGACTCGGTGGTGAGTTTCACGAGGGATTATTCCAAGTTTGAAGTTTGCTACATGGAACGGTAGCATCCGGCCCCACGAACTTCAAACGATTCCCTTGCACTCCCTGGCTCTATCGCAAAACCGCCGGACAAAAAGCTTGTGACCTGAAGGCATGACCGATACCTTGACAGTCTGCCAAGAATGATGTGTATTTCGACTTCATCTAACCACTTTGCTTCACTTTCCGGATGACCATTTTCTTTAGAAAATTTCTCTTCCTCTTCCTGATCACGACCGTTGCTGGGCCGTTGCTCGGCGTGGCGGCAGGCCAACTTCCAGATGGTTTGTACGCCCGCATGACGACCTCGCGGGGGGAAATCCTGCTGCGCCTGCACCACCAGCACGCCCCTAACACCGTTGCCAATTTTGTGGGACTCGCCGAAGGCACCAAGCAGTGGCTGGACCCCATCACGAAAAAACCCCAAGATGGTCGCTTCTTCGATGGACTCAGCTTTCACCGTGTGATTCCAAATTTCATGATCCAGAGTGGCGATCCACTGGCGACCGGTTCGGGAGGTCCGGGCTACCAATTCGAGGACGAAATCCACCCCGATCTCAAGCACGACCGTTCTGGCATCCTCTCGATGGCCAACGCCGGTCCCAACACCAACGGTAGCCAGTTTTTCATCACCCATGTTCCCACCCCGTGGCTGGACGGCAAGCACACGATTTTCGGGGAAGTGACTTCCGGAATGGAGGTGGTCAACGCCGTGCAGCAGGGCGACACCATCGTGAGCTTGAAGATTGAGCGCGTGGGGGAAGAGGCCAAGCAGTTCGACCCCACCAAACTTGCAGAGCAGGTTCAGGCCGTACAGCGTAAACTCGCAGAAAAAAACAAAAAAACGCTCCCGAAAATCAACGCTAAACCCGATCCGAAACGAACTCCCCGCGCTGGGCAGCCCGAGGCCGAAGAGGTCTCGCTGGAACTGCTGGTGATTGCCTACCAAGGCTCCCGTGTCCCGAAAGCGAACCTCTACTACGACAAAGCCGGAGCGCAGAAAATCGCTGAGCAAGTCGTCGAGCTTGCCCGCGGCAAGGGGGTGGATTTCATGGAGTTGGTCTCGCAACTCACGGATCTTCCGGCGCAGACTCGGGTCCCAATGCTCAACCGCAAGGGCGCTCCACCATTTTTTCAGTCCGCGCTCAGGCTCAAAGAGGGGCAGATCAGCGATCCGGTGGATTCCCCCTTCGGCTACCTCATCTTCCACCGGGTTAAGTTGGAGAAGGTAACGGCCAGCCACATCCTGCTGTCTTTCAAGGGGGCAATGCGCTCCACACAAAACCGCAGCCGGGGAGAGGCGTTGGAAATGGCAAAATTGCTGGTTGCCGATTTAGAAGCTGGCAAGGAATTCGCTGAACTCGCCAAGGTTCACTCCAACGGTCCCTCGGCTCCCAAAGGTGGATTGCTGGGATCGTTCACGCGGGGGCAGATGGTCCCGGAGTTTGACAAGGCGGTGTTTGCGCTCAAACCTGACGAGGTGAGCGACATTGTGGAAACGCCGTTCGGGTTTCACATCATCAAGCGCCACAAGTAGCGGAAACTGAAGGCCGGACATGCCAAACACGGCGGGCATCATCATCATCGGCAACGAAATCCTCTCCGGCAAGGTGCAGGACGCCAATTCGCCCTACCTCTGCCGTGAATTGCGTTTCCTCGGCGTGGAGCTATGTCGGATTATCACCATCCCCGATGAGCTTGAAGTCATCGCGCAGTACGTCCGGGAGTACTCGGAGGCCTACACTTGGGTCTTCACCAGCGGAGGCATCGGCCCCACCCATGACGATGTGACCATCGAATCGGCCGCCGCCGCCTTTGGGCGCAAGCTCATCTCTCCTCCACGGCTGGAAGAACTCGTGCGTTCGTTCTACGGGGATGACACCAACGAGGCCCACCTGCGCATGGCCCGGATACCAGAGGGTGGAGAGTTAATCGACACTCCACCCTTGCGGACCCCGCTGTTGCTGGTGGAAAACGTTTTTGTCTTTCCGGGTGTCCCGGAACTGCTCAAGAATCGCTTTTCGTTGCTCAAGGAACGCTTCCAGTCCGATCCGATTCACCTCCGACAAATCTATCTCAGCGCCAACGAGGGGCAGATCGCAGATGTGCTCAACAAAACGCTCGACACCTTCCCGGAACTCATGCTCGGTTCCTACCCTGCGCTCTGGAACAAGGATTACAAGGTGCGGCTCACGCTGGAATCCCGCAGCGAATCGTACTTGGACGCTGCCTTTTCGCACTTGCAGGCGCGGCTTCCTCAAGAAGAAATCGTCCGGGTCGAATAGGCATGGCCACGCTGCGTTCCCTCACCGAGCGGTTCCGGAACCGTGGCCCGCTGCTCCATGTCGTGCTAGACGGCTGGGGCGTGGGGCATGAGGACGACTACAACGCGATCCACCGTGCCACGCTGCCCAACTGGTCCCGACTTGTAAAAACCTGCCCCTACACCCAACTCTGGACGCACGGCCCGTATGTGGGCCTACCGGACGAGCAGGACTTGGGCGGGTCCGAGGTGGGGCACATGACAATGGGGGCGGGCGAGATCAAAGAACAAGGACCGACGCTGATCCAGAACCTGATCCGCTCCGGAGCCTTTTTCGAGAACCCAGTGCTGGGAAAACTCATCCAAAACTGCGTGGTCCATGATGTCCCCCTGCACCTGATCGGCCTGCTTTCCGATGGCAACATCCACAGTCACATTGGCCACACCAGTATCCTCATCGAACACGCCTTCCGTTCCGGGGTACGGCGCTGCTACGTCCACGCGCTGTTGGACGGACGCGATGTTTTCGTGCAGTCAGCGACCGATTACACGGATCAACTTGAAAAACTCTTCCACGACCTCAAACTACAAAATCCCGACCTTGATTACGCTTTTGCCAGCGGAGGCGGACGCGAGCAGGTCACGATGGACCGCGACCAAAATTGGGCGAAAGTCGAGGCCGGCTGGAACCTCCATGTCCGGGGCCAGAGCGAAAACCAGTTCACCAGTATCGCAAGGGCCATCGAGCATTTCCGTAAGCTCCAACCGGATGTGATCGATCAAGACCTACCGGGATTCATAATCACCCGCAACGGCCAACCCGTTGCCCCCATCGGGGACGGTCATTCGGTCATCTTCACCAACTTCCGTGCGGATCGCGCCCTTGAGTTCACCACCGCTCTGCTTACAGACGACTTCCCGCACTTTGACCGCAGCCCACGTCCAAACGTGGTGTTCGCAGGTATGGCGCAATACGATCAGGACAATGCCTTTCCAGAGGATTTTCTTGTCGGCACCGCCCATGTGGAGAATCCCTTTGGTCAGCGCATCCTCGAACTCGGCCTCAAGCAGTTCCGGCTGGCCGAGACTCAAAAATTCGCCCATGTCACCTTCTTCTACAACGGTGGACGCAAGGAACCGCTGGACCCCAAGGTGGAACACTACCACTTCATTCCTTCCGATCAGGTGCAAAGCTTTGCGGAAAAACCGGCGATGAAGGCCCGTGAAATCGCAGCCAAGGGGACGGAGTGGGTGCGTTCTGGAGCATTCGATTATGGCTTGATCAACTTCGCCAATCCGGACATGGTGGGCCACTCCGGGAACTTGGAAGCGGCGACCCAAGCAGTCGAGGTCGTGGATGAGGTCTTGGGAAAACTGCTTGAAGCGGTGGATGCGGCAGCTGGTGTGATGGTGATCACCGCCGATCACGGCAACGCCGATGAGATGCGGGTTCGTAATAAAAAGACGAAGGCTTGGGAACCCAGCACCAAGCACTCCCTCAACCCCGTGCCCTTCCTCATCTATGATCCCAAGTACGATGGTTCATACCACCTGAAACCATACAGTCCGGAACACAACAACAACCTGAGCCACGTTGCTGCCACCAACTTCGTGCTGCTCGGCAAAGCCATTCCGGATGATCTCGCGCCATCGCTTTTCACGATTTAACAAAAACATGACTTGAAATGACCAACATCACTTGCATTGGCGCAGGCTATGTTGGCGGGCCGACCATGGCCGCTATCGCCCAGCACTGCCCGGAACACACCGTCACGGTGGTGGACCTCAATCCGGACCGCATCGACCGCTGGAACTCGGACGACCTGCCGATCTACGAACCCGGACTATTGGAGGTCGTGCAAGCGGCTCGCGGGCACAACCTCTTTTTCAGCACCGATATTCCCAAAGCGATTGCCGAGGCGGACATTCTCTTTGTTTCCGTCAACACGCCAACCAAAACTTTCGGAGAAGGTGCAGGCCGAGCCGCAGACCTCCAGTTCTGGGAAAAAACGGCACGGGATATTTTGCAACACGCTCGTCGTCCGGAGGTGATCGTCGTTGAAAAAAGCACCCTGCCCGTGCGCACTGCCGAGGCGATGGCCCGCATCCTCCAACAGGGTCCGTCAGAAACCCGCTTCGAGGTGGTTTCCAATCCAGAATTTCTCGCCGAGGGCACGGCGATGGTGGACTTGGCTAATCCGGATCGCGTCCTCATTGGCAGAACGGAAACCGCATCCGGACGCAAGGCGGCAGAAACGGTGGCCGACCTTTACGCGCATTGGGTGCCCCGCGAGCGCATTTTGCTCACGAATGTTTGGAGCAGCGAACTCTCCAAGCTGATTGCCAACGCAATGCTTGCGCAGCGGGTTTCTTCGATCAATTCGATCTCTGCACTTTGCGAACGTACGGAGGCGGATATTTCTGAAATCTCCCGTGCCATTGGAGCCGACTCCCGGATTGGCCCAAAATTCCTTGAAGCCAGCATTGGCTTTGGCGGTTCGTGCTTCCGCAAGGACATCCTGCACCTCGCCTACCTCTGTGAACACTATGGACTTCCGGAGGTCGCGGCGTACTGGGAAAGCGTGGTGCGCATCAACGAATGGCAGACCGAACGTTTCTTCCGGAAAATCCTTGCCACGCAGTTCAACACCCTCGCCGGGAAGCGCATCGCCGTCCTTGGTTTCGCGTTCAAACCCGACACTGGAGACACGCGGGATTCCCCGGCGTTTCCGCTTTGCGAACGACTTCTGCGCGAAAAGGCTATCGTGCGCATCCATGACCCCAAGGCATTGGAAAACGCCCGCACAGACCTCAAGCATCTAGACGGAGACATCACCTTCTGCGATGATGCTTATGAGGCCACTGACGGGGCACATGCCATCGCGCTTGTCACGCAGTGGCAGGAGTACCGCAACCTTGAGTTCTCGCGCATCCTTGAGCGCATGGAGCGTCCTGCCTTTCTGTTTGACGGGCGCAACCATCTTGACCACCAGCGACTTTTCGAGCTGGGGTTCAATGTCTTTCCAATCGGTAAGTCGCCGCTGGAGCATCACTAATCTGAGCTTTCCAACCCCAACCCGCTGTTCCCCATGAACACCTTCAAGGAGAATCTACAAGCCGTCCCGCAGGCCGACCAAACCGTGCTGCTACGGCTCTACAACCCCAAGGACGAACTGGTTGCCCTCATGCCCAACCTGCCCGGAAATGGCGGTCCATTGCGGGTGTTCCGGCAGATCGCGGACCAGCAGGGACGCATTGATTTTGCGGCGGCAAAGGAGGGTCTGCGCATCTTCAGCGAGTACATTGAACTCGCCCATCAAAATCCGGGGCGGCATCAGAAAATCGAGCTTTTGCTGAACCTGAAATCCAACGAAGCTTTGCGGATCGAAACCGTTGAAACCTCTCGCGCCAACCTGCTGGAATCCATCGCTCAGCACAAGGCATCGCAAGAGGAATGCGATGCGTTCATCGATCTTCTGAGTGCAGGAAAGGTCCGGGCCGCCGAAAAAATCAATGGGGTCTGGGAGCCACAGACCTACACCATCGACGGGGTGTTGAACTATTTTGGCACTCACCCCAACGAAATGATGGCCGGCGGCTATTGGGACAAGGTGCCCCTCAAAACTGCAAACTACACCGCCGAGCAGTTTGAACGCGAGGGGGTGCGTTACGCACCGGGCAGCATGGTGCGCACTGGAGCGTACATCGGCCCACAGACGGTGGTGATGAACTTGGCGTTCGTCAACATTGGCGCCCATGTCACAGGCTACGGCTGCATGATTGACGGCGGGGTCCGCGTTGCTTCCTGCGCCCAAGTCGGCAAGGGTGTCAAGCTTGGGGGCGGTTCCGGCATCGAAGGCATTCTCGAACCGGCAGGGCGACTCGCCTCCATCATCGAGGACAACGCCAAAATTGGCGCGATGTGCGAGATTTGCGGCATTGTTGGCGAGGGTTCGATTGTCGCCAGCGGCGTCGTGATGGCCTCCGGAAAGCGTATCTTTGACGAGGACACGGGCGAGTCGGTGCCTCCATTGGAATGCGCAGTGGGCGAAGAAACCTTCCTCGTTCCGGTGATCCCACCCTATCGGCTCGCAGTGGGCGGTTCGCTTCCTAGCAAAAAAGGTTCGCACCACACCGACGCCATCATCCTCAAGTCCGGCGATCTCCGGGACTCCGCCACCATGCGGCACTTCCAGAGGCAGGGCATCCTTTACGGCTAAACCCCATCCGGAGCCTCTCATGGAACCGATCACTGCGGAAGTCACAGCACCGAAACCCACACCTCTCCGTTCACCAGAGTCGCCTCTGGTTTCCGGCAAGCCAGCGGACTACAACGAGGACTTTTGCCTCTGGGTCGAATACCAAGCCAAGCTGTTGCGTGAAGGTTCTTGGCAACAACTGGACATTCCAAATTTGCTCGAAGAGGTTGAGGACATGGGGATCAGCCAAAAACACGCAACAGTTAGCAACCTTGTGGTGGTGCTTCATCACCTGCTCAAGTACCGTTTCCAACCTAGGCGCAGGAGCCGGAGTTGGCGACTCAGTATTTTTGAACACCGAACAGGAGTTACTGTACTCATCGAGGACAGCCCCAGCCTGCTTCGACATGTTCAGGCTGCGTTTGAACGCACCTACAAACACTCTCGCAAGCTGGCCTCTGTGGAAACCGGGTTGAAACTGTCGCGGTTTCCGGAGCAGTGTTCGTGGAGCTTGGAGCAGGTGCTGGATGCGGAGTTTCTGCCGGAATAAACCACCCATGATCTCAATGTTGGAGCGCGCCCGCGCCACCCTCCGGACAGAAATCGCGGGGTTGGAAGAGTTGGTAGCACGGCTGGGTCCGGAACTGGAGCAAGCGGTCGTTTTGCTGCACGACTGTACCGGAAAAGTGGTGGTGGCAGGACTCGGAAAAAGTGGACTGATCGGTCAGAAAATCGCGGCCACATTCAGCAGCACCGGAACTCCGGCATTGTTCCTCCACGCCGCCGACAGTGCCCACGGCGATCTTGGCATCATCACCAAGCAGGATGCTGTGATCGCCCTCTCCTACAGTGGGGAAACTGCCGAGCTGGTGCAGATGTCCGGACACCTTCAGGCCACCGGCACCCCGTTCATTGCCGTCACGGGCAACCCGGATTCGGCCCTCGCCCGCAGTGCCGATGTGCATCTCAACGTTGCCGTCAGCCGCGAGGCGTGTCCGCTCAACCTCGCCCCCACCGCCAGCAGCACTGCGATGTTGGCATTGGGCGACGCGCTGGCCATGTGCCTCTTGGAGAAATGTAAATTCCAGGAAGAGGATTTCGCGGTCTTCCATCCGGGAGGCAGCCTTGGCAAAAAGCTTACCGTGCGGGTCAAGGATGTGATGATGGCCGGCGAGCATCTGCCGCTGGTTCCGGAAACGCTCCCGATGCGCGAGGCGATGCTCACGCTTTCCAAAAAAAATCTTGGCATCGTCGTCGCCCACGATTCCACCGGGCAAATCTCCGGAGTGTTCACAACCGGAGACCTGATGCGGTTGGTGGAGCGTCAGCAGGATTTTCTGGAGATGCCATTCTCGCAGTTCATGTCTTTGCACCCTCGGCACATTGCCCCGGACGAGTTGGCCGCGAAGGCGTTGCATCTCATGGAAACCCATTCGATCACCTGCCTTGTGGTCGCTGATTCCAACATCCGCCCCGTGGGCATCGTACAAATCTACCATATCCTGCGAGCAGGCGTTTACTGAAGGAGACCACATGTCGAAAACCGTGATGGCTCTTGATCAGGGCACCACCAGTTCCCGGACGATCCTCTTCCGAGACACGGGAGAAGTCATCGCCAGTGCGGGGGCACCGCTGGAGTGCCGCTATCCGCAATCCGGCTGGGTGGAGCAGCATCCGGAGGAAATCTGGAGCAGCCAACAACAGACCATCACCGAGGCGCTGGCCAAGGCGGGAATGACGATGGCGGATGTGACGGCAGTGGGCATCACCAACCAGCGTGAATCCACCATTGCGTGGCACCGCGAAACGGGCGAGTCGCTAGGGCCGGCGATCAACTGGCAGTGCCGCCGTACCACAGATTTCTGTGAGGAACTCAAGCAGGAGGGTTTTGACAAGGTGCTGCGCCGCAAGACTGGACTGGTGACGGACCCATACTTTTCCGGAACCAAACTGCACTGGATTCTCCAGAACAATGCAGAGGCCCGCAAACTCGCAGATTCCGGAAAGCTCTGCTTTGGCACCGTGGACAGTTGGCTGATCTGGAAACTGACCGGAGGCCGCGTTCACGCGATTGACATCAGTAACGCTTCCCGCACACTCGTTTTCAACATTGAAACCTGCACTTGGGATGACGAAATTCTCGCCCGCTTCGGCATTCCCCGCGAAACACTCCCGGAGGTGAAACCCTCCAGTGGCGTGATCGCCGAGGTGGATTCCCTCCTGTTTGGTGGCTCGGCTCCCATCGCCGGAATCGCCGGAGATCAGCAGGCCGCACTTTTCGGGCAGGCGTGCTTTCAGCCGGGGATGGCCAAGAATACCTACGGCACGGGCTGCTTCCTCATGCTCAACACGGGCAGCGAACGGATCACGTCCGAACATGGATTGCTGACCACCATCGCATGGCAACTTGGGGACACCGTGACCTACGCGCTGGAAGGCGCAGTCTTCATCGCGGGTGCCCTGATCCAGTGGCTACGCGACGGCTTGGAATTGTTTGAAGACACGGCACAAACCGAAGCACTGGCCACCGCCGTTGCCGATTCCGGAGGGGTGTACATCGTCCCCGCCTTTGTCGGGCTGGGCGCTCCGCATTGGGATCCGTATGCGCGGGGCACGATAGTCGGACTCACCCGCGACACCAACCGCAACCACATGGTCCGCGCCGCTTTGGAAGCCATCGCCTTCCAGTCCGCCGAAGTTTTGCGCAGCATGGCCTCCGACACCGGACAATCCCTGAGCGCCCTGCGCATTGATGGCGGTGCCTCAGCAAACAACTTCCTCTGTCAGTTTCAAGCGGACCTGCTGGGGCTGCCAGTCACACGCCCGCAAGTGATCGAAACCACTGCGATGGGTGCGGCGTTCCTTGCCGGACTTGCCACTGGAGTTTGGCGCGATCAGGAGCAGATTCAAACCCTCTGGCAGGAGGACCGCACCTTCACCCCGCAACTTGAGCGCAACGTGGCGGACGCCCGCCTTGCCGAATGGAGCCGGGCCGTGGAGCGGGCAAAGGGGTGGATTCCTTCCACAAACTTGTAGGGCGTTTCAAGCGTAGCGACAACGCCTTGCAAAGGCGGATGTGCAGCGTTTCATCCACCCTGCCCGTCCTCATCTCACAAACAGCGGAAAGTCAGGCATATTGGCTGGGATCTGAGTAGTTGGGTGCTGTTTTCCGCCGGTGATCTCTTTTACGGTATAGGTGATGCTGAGGTTAAGCTCCGTCAAGGTGATCACTCCATCATTGTTGAAATCAGCAGGACCTTTCAGTCCGTCAAGCAGCGCCTTCGTGAAGGCTCCATGACCCCATTCATCACTTTCAACACTCAGCTCGGATCCCGTCGACGCGCTCATGACCACGACTCCCGATTCGGTGCGGATCAGCTCCATCAGCGCTCTTGTTGGATCTGCGATTGCCTTGGTTCTTCTTGAGCCGGTGACATTCCCGGACTTGCAGGTGTCCACCATCAGCACCGTCTTGCCCGGAAGTCCTTCAAGCATTTCGTTGAAATCCCGGAAAACAACTGCCGTGCGACGCAGTTTATCCGGATTTACATCATGCGGCAAAAAGTAGTAATTACCTCGGTTGTCGTTGTCTCCGTGTCCCGAGACAAAGACGAGAGCGACATCTTTTTGAGTCACTTCACGTTCAATCCAGTCGAAGCCGTCGAGTATTTCACCCTTGGTTGCCTCCTCATTGATGAGCACCCTTGACTTCACCTCTCCAAACAAGCGTCCCTGCTGGCTCTTGAAGGCTCTTGCAATGCCCTCTGCATCCGCGTGGGCAAAGCGCAGGTCCAGATCGTTGTTCTCATAATCGCTCACTCCAACAGAGAGCACATAGAGATTGGGCATGAACGGATCCGCAGGAGCCGCCTGTCTTGAGCTCAGCGTGATCACTGCCGGGTTTGAGATCGCACTTGGGCTTTTGGCAAGCACCTCAATGACATTCTCTCCTTGATCCAGCGGCACTGTTCTGGAGAAGCGCCTCACCACTCCGGAGGCAGGATCTGCCTCGGTCCTCTTGATGCCGCGCTGTCCGGATTCGATGCTGCGTCCGTTGAGCTTGACGATGAGCTTGAGTTCCGTGTCCCTCCCTGCACCCTCCGGCAGGCTCACCTCCAGCTCGAGAGTCGCCTCTGATCCATTGATGACCACTCCGTTTGCAGGCGAGAGAATGCGCACCTCCGGAGGCAGGATTTGAGCGACCACAATCTTTTCTGT
>CAJWCD010000019.1:0-33245 GCA_913020725.1 uncultured Pseudomonadota bacterium | reverse complement strand
TGAAAAAATGAGTGGAACTCAAAATCGGCTGGCTTTAGTTTAGTCTGATATCCCTTTGCGTAACATCAGTTTGTAAGAGCCGGTCGGGTTTCCCGCTTCAAATTTAAGCCAAACCTCTGCCGCATTCGCTGGGACCACTTTTTGGAGCTTGAGGATTGGAGTGTCCCCAATTAAATCCAAAGTGCCTCTTGAAATCTTTTTCATCTTATCCTTCAAATGGTGATTGATCTTTTCCTCACTCTCACATGGCAGGCTGTGGGTCTGGAAGAGAGGGTTGCCACGGCTGTTCCCGGATGGGCAGGTGTACGATCCCAGCAAACAGGCCGAGCACGATGGCAGCCAGCCAGACGGTGGTGTAGGAGCCGGTGGAGTCGTAGACGCGCCCGCCCAACCAGACTCCCAAAAAGGCGCCAAGCTGGTGGCTGAAGAAGACAATCGCCCAGAGTGTGGTGAGGTAACGTGTTCCGAAGATTTGCGCGACAATCCCGCTGGTGAGGGGGACGGTCGCCAGCCAAAGGAAGCCGATGGCCGCGCCAAAGACAACGGCGGTGAAGTCACTGAGAGGGATCGCAAGAAACACGGTAATCACTACCACCCGCAGAGTGTAGAGCACGCTGAGCAGTGATTTCTTGCTCAGCGAATCCCCCAAACGGCCAAAGACGAGGGAGCCAAAGATATTGAAAAGACCAATCATCGCCAATGCCCATGAAGCGGCACTGGCTGAAACGCCCTCTCCCTGCAAAAAAGCTGGCAGATGCGTGCCGATGAAGGCGACATGAAACCCGCAGACGAAAAACCCGAGATTGAGCAACAGGTAGCCGGAGTGGGTTCTGGCCCCGTTGAGCGTTCTCCCCAAGCTCAGTTCAAGTTCGGGCACCGAGCCGGAGGTTTTCTCCGCAGACGAAGACTTGTCCGGAAGGCCGAGGGCCAGCAGGGAGATCGCCAGCACCACCCCACCTGCCGCCTCTAACGCGCCACTCCACCCATGTTTTTCAATCCAGAACTGGAGCAGCGGGATCATGGTGAACATACCGATTGAGAAGGCCACCGTCACTATCCCAAAGGCCGTGCTACGACGCTCCGGTGGAGCCACCTGACCCACCGCGCCCATAACCACGATCATGCCGGAGAGTCCGATCCCGACCCCCACGACCCCTCCGAGGTTCGCGTAGAGTCCCCAAGCGGATGAGCTTTGGGAGGCCAGCCATAATCCCCCTCCATAGACCACGCCTCCCAACAAGGCGACCCTCCGGAAACCAATCAAGTCTGCTATTACCCCGAAAAGCGGCAACGCAAGGATCAGGTTCTGCCACGCGATTGCGAGGCTGAAGGTTTCGCGATCCACCCCCAGCGCGGAGGTGATGGGTTCGAGAAACAGCCCCATCCCCTGACGCATCCCCATGCTCAGGAAGATCATCAGGGAGCCGCAGCCCAGAACGAGCAGAAATCGGTATTTTTGTGACATTTACCCCTGCGGATTGAACTCAATTAATCATTAGTAGGAATTACACGCACTGGCGTTTTCACGGTTGCACACGATGTACGGTGCATAAAAAATCGCCGTCATTGCAACGGTCAGCGTCATCCAGTACAGTTCGGTGGGGAGATTCGGTTCCATGCTGATTTCCTTTGTTGCGGGGTTGATTGATCAATAGGTGAACATGCGGTCGTGGTCCAGCGAGAGCCGCACCAGCACGTTGGGCAGGGCGAACTCGGCAGGCTTGTCGCGCAAGTCCTCGTCCGTGACGCCACGCCCCTTGCTCGACATGCCGGACAGGTAGAAACGTCCCCCGCCGGAAACAATCGCGTCAAAGTGGGACCGCAATTCTCCGGTGCCCAAGCCCGCAAGATTGTCCAGCACCGCATCGCGGAGCAGTTGCACGGCATCTCCCGCGAGGAAGAGTGAGACGGTGTGCCCTTCGTCAATCGCGCTTTTGGCCACAAGAAAGGCGAGCGCCGCCCGTGTGGGGGCTTCCGGCCCGTGGGTGACATGCACCAGTATCTTTGCCATTGTGTTCCCCTGAGTTGAGGTTAGGATCAAGTGAACAGCGGCTGTCGCGCTGTCCAATTTAGTTCACTTTGTGTACTTTATTTGATATAGTTCAAAAAGTGAACTAAAAAATTCGCCAAGCACATGACGACGCGCAGTTACGAACAAATCCCTTGTCCAATCGCCCGCTCGCTGAGCGTGTTGGGGGATCAGTGGACTCTGATGATTGTGCGCGATGCCCTCATGGGAGTCCGGCGGTTTGAGGGGTTTCAAAAGAGCCTCTGCCTTTCCCGCAACCTGCTCACGCAGCGCTTGCGGCATCTGGTGGACGAGGGCTTGCTCACCAAGGAAAAAATGGAGGGATCCCGGCGTTACGAGTACTGCCCGACGCAAAAGTGCCGGGATTTGCTGGGAGTGCTGGTGATGTTTTCGGAATGGGGCGAGCAGTGGTGCCCGGACCCAGACGGTCCCTTGGTGGAGATCCGTCATGCGGACAGTGGGCAAGCCGTTGGGATGCGCCCGCTGCTGCTGGACGAGCGTCGGGAAGTGAGTCCGGCTGAGGTTGAACTGATCCAACTCCGTGAAAACGATGACTGACTCGACAATCACCCACCGACTCGCCGGGGGCTGGAGCGACCTCCAAGAGAAACGACGCATGGTCGTCAAGTTCGGAGGCAAACAGATTGCGTTGTTCCTCAATCGCCGGGGAACGGTGTACGCCTGTGCCAACTGCTGTCCACACGAGGGGTATCCGCTGGTGGAGGGCAGTCTGGACGATGAGTGCATCCTGACATGCAACTGGCACAACTGGAAGTTCGACCTCGACTCCGGCGCAACGCTGGTGGGCGGCGACACCTTGCGACGCTATCCCGTCAAGGTGGACGGCAACGATCTCGTGCTGGATTTGTCCGACCCACCTCCGGAAGTGTTGATCGAAAAGGCGCTCACAAATTTGCAGGAAAGCTTTCCCCGCCATGAGTACGACCGCATGGCACGAGAAATCGCCCGCTTGCAGCAGGCCGGGGGCGATCCGTTGGAGGCGTTGCGGCAGGCGGTTTGGTGGACGCACGACCACATGGAATTTGGGATGACGCACGCCTACGCAGTGGCTCCGGACTGGCTGGAACTGCGCCAGCACCACGCCAAGGGCGATGCCGGGCTGGAACTCGTTGGACTCGTCGAACCCGTCGCGCACATGGCGTGGGACACGCAGCGGGAGCCGACCTATCCCTATGCCAATCACACCCTTCCGTTTGCTCCGGAAGCCTTGGCACAAGCCCTTGAAAACGAAGACGAGGACACAGCAATCGCCCTCATTCGGGGAGGTTTGCAGCAAGAGCTGCGGTTTCCTGATTTTGAAGAAACCCTGACTCGTGCCGCGCTGTCGCATTATCAGGATTTCGGGCATTCCCTGATTTACGTCCGCAAGGTGGGGCAACTGCTGGAGTGGCTGGGCGACGACGTGCTGGAACCGCTGCTGCTGTCGCTGATTCGCTCCCTCACCTACGCTTCACGGGAAGATTTGATTCCGGAATTTCGCAACTACCGCCCCACCTTGGAGACGTGGGACGGCCAAGGATCGCAAGCCATTACCTCAGAAGATTTGACGGGGCTTTCGGTCAAGCAGGCACTGGAGCGGGTGCGGCCATCTTCCGCCGATCCGGAAGCCGCCTTCCATGCCCTGCTCGGTGCCTTGGCGTGGAACATGGCGCATTTCGACCTCGCTATCCAGAACCACACCGACCGCTCGGTTTCCCACAACCACAGTTGGCTCGGCTTCACCCACGGGCTGACCTTTGCCAACGCCGTGCGGGCGCAATGCTCGAAGTATCCCGACCTCTGGCCACAGGGGCTACTGCAACTGGCCTGCTTCTTGGGAAGGCACACCCGCTATGTTGATCCGGAACTCGACCTCTCAGAGTGGCGGGTCGAAAACCCAGCTGCCTTTTTTCAGCAAGAGTTCGTCCACCTCTTCGATCACGGGCAGTCCGAGTACATTGTCGCCTGTCATTTCGTGAAAACCCTCACCGCCGTAGCCGAGGAATTCCAGACCTTTCCGGACGCTCCGTGGGTGCCAATGCTGTTGACTGCGATAAACCGCTTCCTGCACTCGCCCTTCAAGGGCAAGCACGTCCTACGCACCGCCCGCCAGTCCCTGAGCATGGCCGTGGCGGGAGATTGACTCACTTTCAAAAACGTCTCAGTCCGGTGTCGGTCTGCTTGGGTGAACTGCGTTCAGTGATGAGATGAGATTTTTCAAGATGAGTTGTCTTTCCCATCCCGCCAGTGTCGCGTGCGCAGGTATTTCGGAAAGAGGTGGGGTTTGTAGATGGATGTGCCCAAGAGCATCCGGGCGCACTCTTGAATACCCTCGATGATGGAGGGATGGGGATGAATCAGTTCTGCGAGTTCCCGAATCCCGCGCTTCATGGAGATCAACAGGGACACCGCCTGAATTGCAGTGGAGGCGTGTTCTCCCAAGGCCCGCATTCCGAGGATGCGCATTTCCTCATCGTCGCTGACCAGAATCTTGAAGAAACCCTGCGTCTTGCGCATGGCAATGGCGCGGGGCACACAGCGGAAATCGAAGCTCGCCGAGCGGTAGGCGATTCCGGTTTTTTGGGCCTGCTGCTCGTTCATGCCCACTCCGGCGACCTCCGGATCGAGGAACATGATCGTGGAGATGTTTTCGTAGATAAGCGGATGATCCGGTTGCCCAAAGATGCGCTCGACGGCATAACGTCCTTCCAACTCTCCGACGTTGACGAGTGCGATGTCGGCGGTGATGTCGCCCACGGCGTAGATGTTGGGAATGCTCGTCTGCGTTTGCTGGTCATCAATCGCCCCGCCGCGATCCAGAGCCACTCCGAGTTCCCGGATACCCGTGTTCTCGATGTTCGGCACCCGCCCAATCGAGATCAGCGCTTTCTCAGCCTCGAACTCCTCGGTGGTGCCGTCCGCGTGGGAAAGCTTGTATGCCACCCGCCCCGCCACAATGTCCATTTCTGCAAGGCGGGCGTTGCGGTGGATGACGACACCCTTGGTGATCATGTTCTGCTCAATCACTGCGGAAAGCTCTGCGTCCTCAAAGGGGAGAATATGGTCGTCCTTGGCGATGAGATGCACGCGGGTTTTGCCGAAGTTGGAGAAGATCGTCGCGAATTCGCAACCGATCACCCCGGCTCCAACAATGACCAACGATTCCGGAAAATCACGCAGTGAGCCGATGCCATCGCTGGTGAGGATGATGTGTTCGTCAATGGGCACATTGGGCAGCTTGCGGGGGCGGCTGCCTGTAGCGATGATCGTGTGGTCCGCCTGCATGGTGAAAGGGTCGAAATCGCCGCGCACCTCAATTTCCGTGGGACTGGCCAAGCATCCGGAACCGCGCACAAACTTAAAACGCTCTTTCTGTTCGACCTCAACCAACCGGAGGTGTTCCTCCATTTGCGCGGAACGCTCGAACACGGCTTCGTCGGTTTCCTTCAGCACACTGCCGAAGCGGACTTCCGGAAGCACCTCGTGATACGCCGCAAACCGTGTACGGATTTGCGCAATTTCTTTCGAGAGTTCCCAGAAAGTTTTGGAGGACAACGCACCGTTGTAAAGGCCCGCGCCGCCGATGCGGTTGGATTCCAACAACAACACCGAGCGGCCAAAATCCACCGCCCGCATTGCAGCTGCGTAACCCGCAGGCCCGCCGCCGATCACACAAAGGTCGTAGTGTTCCATTGAGCTACAGAATGCTAGTGGCTGGTGATTGAAAGGAAAATCAGTCCGTCAGATTTGGCTGCTACGCTCATTGATTTCGTGATTGAGGATGCGGTCATTGTCGGAGTAATCCACCGGCAGTTCGATGACATGCACCCCGTGTGAGGAGTGGCATTCCTCCAGTAGCGGGGCGAACTCATCCGTACTCTTGACGCGGTAGCCCTTGGCTCCGTAGGATTCGGCGTACTTGACAAAATCCGGATTGCCGAACTGGAGTCCGAAATCCGGAAAATTCATGTTCGCCTGCTTCCAGCGGATCATGCCATAGGAATCATCCTGCAGGATGAGGACGACGACGTGCATGTTGTGGCGCACGGCGGTTTCGAGTTCCTGCGAGTTCATCATGAAGCCACCATCCCCGCAGATCGCCATCACGCGGCGATCCGGATGGACGAGGTGGGCTCCCATCGCCGAGGGCAGTCCGGCTCCCATTGTCGCAAGGGCGTTGTCGAGCAGCACCGTGTTTTGCTCATGCGCTCGGTAGTTGCGGGCGAACCAGATTTTGTAAACCCCGTTGTCGAGGCAGATGATGCCGTTGGAGGTCATCACCTTGCGGACATCGGCAACCACCCGCTGCGGTTTCATGGGAAAAGACAGATCATCAGCGCCTTCCAGCAGGTGCACGTCCATCGCCGTTTTGGCCTTCTGGAAGTAACGGAAGTCCCAGTGCGACTGCGGCACCACGCGCTCCTCAAGCTGCCAGATCGCGTTGGCGATGTCACCAACCACCTCGTGCTGGGGGAAGTACACCGGATCAACCTCTGCACCATAGAAGTTGACATGAATCACCGTGACTCCATCGGGTTCCATGAAGAAGGGTGGTTTTTCGATGTCATCGTGCCCAACGTTGATGATCAAGTCCGCATGAGCCACCGCACGATGCACGAAATCCCCAGTGGAGACCGCAGCATTGCCAAGAAACAGCGAATCGCGCTCGTCTAGCACCCCCTTGCCCATCTGGGTGCTGATGAAGGGAATCTGCGTCTTGTCCACAAACTGCCGGAGTGCTTTGCAGGTGAGCTTGCGGTTTGCCCCCGCGCCGATGCAGAGCAGTGGATGCTTGGCTTGCTCGATCAGTTGGATTGCTTGCGCTACTGCCTTTTCCTCCGCGATCGGACGCCGCGCCTGCGTTGGCGGCAAGACTGGCATCTCGGTCATTTCGGCGGCAATGTCTTCCGGCAACTCAAGGTGCGCTGCGCCCGGGCGTTCCTCCTGCATGATCCGGAAGGCTTCACGGATGCGGGCAGGGATGTTGTTGCCGCTCACAATTTGGTGGGTGAATTTGGTGAGGGGCCGCATCATTTCAACGATGTCGAGAATCTGGAACTTGCCCTGCTTGCTGTGAGTGATGGGCTTCTGTCCTGTGATGAGCAGCAACGGAAAACCTGCGAGTTGACCATAGGCTGCTGGAGTGACGAGGTTCGTTGCGCCCGGACCGAGGGTGGACAGCGCCACGCCGGGCCGACCCGTCAGTCGCCCGTAAGTTGCGGCCATGAACCCGCCCCCTTGCTCGTGCCGTGTGAGGACCAGTTCAATCGAGGAACCCCGCAGAGAGTTGAGCAGGTCAAGGTTCTCCTCGCCGGGAATGCCGAAGATGTGCTTCACGCCTTCAGCTTCAAGGCACTTTACCATCAGGTCAGATGCTTTCATGGACAGACTCGTCATTTGGGTTTCATTCAAACAAACTTGGCAAGTATTCTGTGTACCGTGATTTGTTGCAAGCCGGAACTATTCGCAATGCCTTGTGTTTTTTGGGCCAATAGGGAGAATTTGGTAACAGCATTTTAAGACAAATGAACGATTCTTCTACCAAGGTCATCAACCTCGCCGAACGTCGGGCGCAACGGGAGCGGCAAGCGGCAAGCGTTCCCATTCCCGGATGGCTGGTCTGGCTGCACTGTCCCAAATGCGAAACGACGGAATACACCGAAATCCTCATGTCCGAGGGTCGCAACCACAAATGCGGCACACTTGTGGAGGAAAAGGAGGTGCCGATCGACGTGCGGGCAGAGTACACCATTTCGCTCCGGAATCTGGAAATTCTTGACAATCTGCTGGAATCGCAAACCCCTTCGCGACTGCTGGGTCGCTTTCTGAAAACCTCGCGGGATGCACTTGAGCAACTGCGGGCCGTTGAAGAGGAATATCAGCGACGCATGCTCATCATTGCGGGAACGAACGAAGTGATGCCCTATCCGGAGAACTGGACGCCGGAAACCGCAGGCATGGAAGTGGAGGTGCTCCAACCGCCTGGATTGATGCTCACGGAGGCCCGGCAACCGCAGCTCCACCTTTCCCCTCCGGACCAGACGGCATGAGCCTTCCTGCCGCTCTGGAACGCTTGGTTCAGGAGTTCGTGCGGCTTCCCGGAATTGGCAGGAAGACCGCACAGCGCCTCGCCTTTGGAGTGCTGCGCTACTCCTCGGAAGAGGCCCAAAACCTCGCGGAGTCCGTCTTGGCGGTCAAGACCGAAGTGCGCTACTGCTCCCGTTGTTTTGGCTTCACCGACATAGACCCTTGCCACATTTGCGAAGATCCGGCACGGGATCACCAACAGGTCTGCGTGGTGGAGCAACCCAACAACATTTTCGCCATTGAGAAAAGTGGGGTGTACCAAGGTGTGTATCACGTTTTAATGGGAACGATCTCCCCGCTCGACGGCGTGGGTCCGGAACAACTCAAGATTGCTCCGCTACGGGAGCGCGTGCGGCACGATGTCGTGCAGGAGCTGATTTTGGCGACAAACCCGACCGTTCATGGTGAGGCGACTGCGCTGTTTCTTCAGCGTGAATTCAACGAAACGGTTCCCACGCTCACCCGACTGGCTCGTGGACTTCCGGCGGGCAGCGACCTTGAGTATGTGGACGATGTAACGCTCTATGAGGCGTTTTCCGGACGACAGAGTTTTTGATATGAGATTCCGCTTTTGGTTCATCACACTTGGCTTGGGGTTGCTAACCTTGCTTGTATGCCCGTCGCTCCCCAGTGCCGATGAGGATGGCTGTGTGGGGCGTTGTGTCCGTCGGCATGCGGGTTTTCAATTTCCGGGATGCAGCCAAGTCGGCCTCTTTCTTCAGGGGGAGCGTTGCTACGAGGTGTACAACGAGTGCCTGCAAACCTGTGGTGAGTCCCTCTACGGCTCTCCTCGCGTTTACCTTCCCAGTGCATTCCAACTTGGCAACCGCTGGCGGCAGATGCAGGTCTGCAACTCGTCTGTGGAGCGCGTTCCGATGGAGACGGTTCCGGGTGACACTGTGATTGACCCGGCGCTTAGCGGACGTTGCGAATGTCTCGACGGCCCCATGTTCGAGGCCGCATGCGGTCATGCCGAAACCTCCTGTGACCAAGTTTGCTCTGGACGTGCCAGCTTTTAATTCCAACCCCGACAAGATGACTGTCTTCGACACCTTCCGGGAGCGTGGCTTCTTTCAGCAAGCCACCCATCCCGAAGAGCTCCAAACCGCTGCCAGCGCCGGTCGTCTCTGCGCCTATATCGGTTTTGACCCCACCGCGTCGTCGCTGCATGTGGGGCATTTGATTCCGCTGATGGGACTTGCGCACCTGCAACGCGCCGGGCATCGTATTGTCGCGCTGATGGGTGGTGGCACCGCCATGATCGGGGATCCCAGTGGTAAGACCGAAATTCGGAAAATGCTCTCGGTCGCCCAACTCGACGAGAACATTCAGGGTCTCAAGCCGCAGATGGAACGCTTCTTCGACTTCTCCGGAGACTCCCTGTTGCTCAACAATGCGGAATGGCTGCGGACGCTCAACTACATTGATTTTCTGCGGGACATCGGACGGCACTTTTCGGTCAACCGCATGCTCTCGTTTGAGACCTACAAGACTCGGCTTGAACACGGACTCTCTTTCCTTGAGTTCAATTACCAACTGCTGCAAGCCTACGATTTTCTGGAACTGAACCGTCGTCACGACTGTGTGCTGCAAATGGGCGGAGACGATCAGTGGGCGAACATCATTTCCGGAGTAGACCTCATCCGGCGCGTGGAGCAAAAGCCTGCCTTTGGCTGGACCTACCCGTTGCTCACGACGGCCTCCGGAAAGAAGATGGGTAAGACTGAAAAAGGCGCGGTGTGGCTTGATCCGGGGCGGACCTCCCCCTACGAGTACTACCAGTACTGGGTGAATTCGGAAGACGCCGATGTCGAATGTTTCATCGCACTTTTTACCTTTTTGTCGATGGAGGAAGTCCGGGAGTTGGGACGGCTGCAAGGTGCGGAAATCCGGGAGGCAAAACGGCGGCTCGCCTTTGAAACGACAAGACTTGCGCACGGGGAATCCGAGGCAGTCAAGGCGCAGCAAGCGGCCCAAACACTCTTCGGAGGCGGAGGAGAATTACAGGATGTGCCGACCACGGTGGTTTCCGAAGCCCAACTCCGTGAGGGCATCGGCCTTTTGGACGGCTTCCGGATGACCGGCCTCTGCAAGTCAAACGGAGAGGCGCGGCGCATGCTAGGGCAGGGCGGGCTTTACATCCACAACGAAGCTGCGAATGATTCGGGCATGACCTTTGGTTTTGACGATTTACGCGACGGGGCGATTCTGCTGCGAGCCGGGAAGAAACGCTTCCACCGCATCACCCTCGGCTAACCCCACCTCTCTCGCTTCCCAAAGTCATCCACCTCCCGCCTGTAGCCGGGAGTTGGCCGCATCCTGTACATCGGAAAGCTGCTGCACCAAGTGTTGTGCAAGGTGGGCAGCGGTGTGGGGATGCTCCTTGACGAGTTTAAAAAACTCACGTGCCCGGAACCGCAGCACTTCCACTTCTGCGGCAGAAACGGAAACCATGACCGGGGCCACGCCTGAAGGGAGCAGCGCACCAGCGCCAACAAATTCCAGCGGGCCACGTTCTGCTAAAACTGCAGGGGCTGCCGGGTTGGCAGACTGTACCTGCATCCGTCCGGAAAGCACCAATCCCAAGCCCTTGTTCGGATTTTTAAAATCAAACAGCGGCCTTCCCACTGCCAGAGTCGTGTGGTGACCGTAGTGCTTGAGTACCTTCAGATGCTTCTGGTTGATCTCACCCACCGTCTTTTCAACAGCGATGGCTACCTGTCCTTGTGAGCGATTCTGTTTAATCAAGCGCGCATAGGTGCCGTTCAGATTCAGGGCTAAAGTCCGAGCAAGATTGAGGAAGAGTAAAGCGGCGATTTCGGGAAAACGTTGTTGCAATTTGACGAGACCTTCCCAGTTGATCACAAGCAGCTTGGTGGGACCAACGGCGGCGGCAGAGGCGCTGCGCGGCGTGTTCCGAAACAAAGCCATCTCGCCCAGCGACGTGCCGGTTTCCAAGATTGCCAGCGTGGTCTCACCCTGCTTTCCTTCCAAATACACCCGCACCGAGCCGTTGAGGATCACAAACAATTCGCTTCCGGCGTCGCCTTGTCGGAAGAGCGGATCCCCGTCCTGCATTTCCTGAGTGAAGGCCATCAGGGTGGCGAGCTTGGCCTCGTGGACGTTCATGCCTCGGAAAATGCCAATCCGGTTGAGCAGGCTGTGGTCGATCCGGAGTCCAAGATAATCCCACACGGTGATCAGACCGGTTTCCATCACCACCGCAGGCAGAAAACTGAGGTCGATGAACAAACACGCCAACAACGTGAGAGCCGTTAGCACTCCGAAGAGTGCCTGCGCCTGCATTCCGGAGAAGCCGAGCAGAATGAATCCGAAGAAGAGGGTGATAGTTGAAGCGACCATCGGTTGTCCCACCTGACGAATCGTGTGCAGCGAAGCCGCCCGTTTGTCCCGGAGTTTGTTGGCGGCGGTGCTATAGTGACTGAGGAAGTGGATGTCGTCATCCACTCCGATACCGAGTGCGATGGCCGCAATCACAGAGATGGTCACGCCAATGGAAATTCCCGCCCAGCCCAAGCCTCCGAAAAACAACAGCACCGCAACCAAGTTGGGGAAGAGGGCAATCAGGCCCATCTTCCACGAGAGAAACATCAGCGAAAGCAGAGTGAAGACAATCGCCAGCGCGATGAGGACACTTTGCACCTGTCCCTTGGCGATGTTGTTTGCCGATTCGCTGGCCAGCACGCCGCTGCCGGTGAACTGGAAGCGCAGGTGCGGGACGAACTCCGGAATTTTTTGCTCCAGCCGCTCGGTCAGCGACAGGAAGGCCGACGATCCCGAAACCCGCATCCGAATCGTGATTTGCAGCATCTTGCCGTCATCACTCAGAAACGCCAATCCGCTACGCTCCTTGAGGATCGTGAAGAAACGCTCGACTTCCTCATCCGTCAACTTCGACAATCCCTGCCGCGTTTGCTCCAGATACGGAACCGGAGAATACACCTTGTCCACCTGCACCCCCGACAAGTCCGCGAGTCCGGCGTTGCCATCCGTGTTTTCCAGCCAGTGCTGCAATGATCGCAGGCCCCAGATGGTTTGGGCGGTTTGCAATCCCGGCGCGTCCGGACGCTCCAATTGCTCGAACACGATCCTCAACGTGTCGGTCCCGGCAAGAGCAGTTTGCACCAGATCAAGGTCTTGGTTCGCGGGGTGTTCCTGAGGCAGCGAGTTCGAACTACTGTCCACTTGAAGATTGGGAAAGCCCAAGACTGCGAATCCCGCAACCACAACCCATGCGACAATCACCTGCTTGGAGCGTTTCTGCAGCATTCCCGCCAGCTTGTTCATTCCGGAACTGATCCAGTCCTGTGTTCCCGCGCCCAAATCAAGAGCAGGCAATGGGAGGTAGTGCAACAACGCGGGAGCAAAGGTCAGGGTCAGGAAGTTGATTGCAAAAATGCCCACCGAGGAGTACACGCCCAACTGCTGAATCGCTGGAATCGGACTGATCGTCAAAGCCGCAAATCCAGCAACCGTGGTCAGCGCGGTAACACTCACCGGAACCACGGAGTGGCTCACCGTGCCTTGGATTTGTTCGTGAAGCTGTTCCTCGATCGCGGCCTGTGGCTGGGCGGCGAAACTCGTTCGCGTGAGCCGGAACTGGTGGAGCAGCTTGATGACGTAGCCGTTGCCCACACAGATGAGGATCGGGGCACATGCGAGCGTGACAAGGTTGAGGACATCCCCCAGCAGCGCCATCGCTCCGGCGGTCCACACCAATCCCAGCACCACGGTGCTTGCCGGAATGATCACGCCTTTGACGTTTCGGAACGCAAGAAACAACAGGATGAGCATCAAGGACAAACTCAACGGCAGAATCAACCGCAAATCTTCACGCATCAATGCTGAGGCTTCGTAAACCATCCGCGATGGCCCTGCATAAGCAATCCGGACCGAACGGTTCCCTTGCCGGGTTGCAAAGCTTCTGGGCGTGTGGAGGACCTTCGCCAAGCTTTCCTGCACCAAAGTTGACTCCGCCCGCACTTCTGGAGGAAAATTCAGCACAAGCGCGGCGGTTCTGCCATCCAGAGAGAGCAAGTCTCGCAGGAGCAGGGGATCATTCGTGATGTTGCCAACGGCTTTATTGACCTCACGGTCGGCGACGCTGCGGAGCGATTTCGGTGTTTGTTCCGCCGCATCCTCGTCACAGAGCCATTCCGTGGATCCTCCTTGAGTTGATGTGATGTCGGAGGAATCGGCAGCTTGCAGCAGCGGAGTCCCGGAGTCGTCAACGGCAATGTCTTCCTCCAGTCCGAGTTCCAACTGCTCGGCTTCCAAGCTTGCAGGCAAGTCGTTGAGTTCTTCCTCCAGCGAGTGTTCCAACTCGGATTCGATTCCGGCATCACCCGGCACGACACTGCTGGCTTGTTCAAGGCAGCTCAACTCTTGATGGTAGCGCTCCAGCACAGACACGCAGATTGACCCCAGCGTTTCCTGATGGAAGTGGGTTTTTCCAGAGCATGATCCCTGTAGCTTGGGTGCGTTCAGCAGTGATGTGATCCGGAGATTTCCGGGGATGGTTGCGGTGAGTTCTTGCTCCAGCGTTGCGATGATTTCAAAAAAACTCGTGTCCAGAATCCGACGATCCGTGTACTCCACCGCCACCACCAGCACTTCGTCCCGGCCAAAGGCCGCCTGCGCCCGCAACATGTCCTGATAGGCTTGGGAATTTTGGGCAATGAACGGTTCCACCGAACTGTCGAGCCGTAGTTCGGAACGCTCGGCGTCCCAGAAATGACCGAAGGCCTGCCACGCTACCACTCCGGTGCCCAAGAGGATGGCGATCAGCAACAGCAGCGGGGAATGGTTGAGACGGAGGAAAGCTCGGGTGAGCATGGAGTCTGAAGGTTCAGTCGGTTTTGAACTTCTCGGTGTAAACCACGAACACTTGGGTCGAGGAAACCGGACTGCCCAACATTTTTTGCGTATCGGTGTCCAAGCGTACCAGCCGCATGGACCACTGGTTGTTCGCCTTCACACGATCCCAAGTGAGTTGGGCGATCAACGCCCGCTGTGAGAACGGCCAAGTCGTGTAACCCACTAAGGCCACCCTCAAGTCGTCGGTGGGTTCCAGCACACCAATTCCGGTCAACTGCCAGCGCTCCACGTTCCGGGCTCGGTTGACGAGGCTGGATTCGTTTTCGTAGAGGATGAGGTGAGAGTTCGCGGGCACGTTGGAGAAGTGTCGCTGGGACAGCACGACGATTCCGTATCCGTAAGCGGTGGAGGTTTCCAGTGAGGTCGCCCAAGCTCGATAAGGCGCCCGGACGGTGGAGAAGTTCAGTTTGCTGGAAGTGGGTGCTTCGTAGGAGTAGGCGTTCTTCTGGTCAAAAAGGCCGAGGTCTAGTTTCCAAACGTAATTCTGCCAAGTTGCATCAAGTTCAAGGGTCAGAAAATTGGTCCGGGATTCGCGCTCGACATAGTTGCCCAAAAGGTTTTCAAACGCCTTGCGCTTGGCATTGATGGAGGCGTTGTCAGAACGCTCATAGTTGAAGGAGACAGCAGTGTCGCTGTCAAACCAGTGGAAAAAACCGACCCTCGCGTCAAGGATGTCTCCGGACCACTGGTACTGCAATCCGAGGTAGTCCCGCAGAATGGAGCCGCCCTCCGATTTTTTCCCGGATTCCTCCTGCTCGATGCCCTCACGGAATTCGGTGAACTCCATGCCGACCGTCTGTTGGCGGATTGGAACCGCGTAGGCCGTGAAGGTGTGGGGCCCCCGGAAGTAGTTGTATTTGAGGGCGGGCAGCGCGGTTTTCGTTGCTTCCGGATCGCCAAGGTAAAATGCCATGAGGCTACCCAAGTGCAGGACATCGATGGTGCGGTCAATGTCCACTTTACCCAAACTGAAGAGTTGGGTGCCGTAGCGGAGTTGGTGGGAGCCGGTGCGGTAGTTCGACCAGATTTCCCGCACGGTCAGCAGCAGGTCGTAGAAACGCTGCTGGTTGATCTCGTAGTGCTGGGTAAAGCTGACGGCAAGCCGGAAGTAATTGTAGAGATTCGGCGAGGTGCGGATGCGCACACTTTGCTCATACTTCGTGTTGAGCCGGAGTTCCTGAAACTTGTTGAGGCTGGGGTCGATCAGGTACAACCCCTTGATTTCGCTGAATCCTGCCTGCGTGGTGATCGAGTGCGTGAAATCCACTTCGGTGAGGAAGGGTTCAACTTCTTCAACTTCGGTTTCGTTGTCTCCAGTGAGTTCCTCCAGAGAGCCAACCAGCACTTCCACACTCTCAGCCACCAACCCTTTTTCATCAGCAACGATGGCTCCTTCTCCATCTTCGGCAAAAGGGTCTTCCTCCAAACCCAACCCAGCCCCGTCTTCCTCGATGATCACCGCCCCGGATTCGGAGTCCTCCGCAAAGGGATCTTCCTCCAAACCCAATCCGTCCTCACCCTCTTCGGCAAAAGGGTCTTCCTCCAGAACTTCCTCTGGGGATTTGACCACCTCCTCGGAATCCGTCAGCTCTGGCTCCAGCTCATCTTCAGCAGTCGGCTCCTCCAACAAGTCATCTTCCTCAAATAGTGCTACGGATTCTGGCAAGTTTTCCAGAGTGACCTGTTCACCCGTGACCAGTTGCTGGCGTTTCAACGCCTCCTGGATTTCTTGCTCACTTAATTCGGGAAAACGACTCTTGATTTCTTCGATCAGGCTTTGAGAAATGTTGGAATTTGTAACCGGTGATGGGCTTTGAGCAAGGCTGCCAAACGCCAAAAAACACCCCAACGCGAGGAAAATTCCGCAACGAGCAGCCTTGTTTGGGAAAGAGGAAGTGAGTCGCATCAGTTGGTGGCGAACAACGAGTCCAAACTCACGGTGCGCAGAGCGGGGTCTTTCTTGGGATTCAGGTAGAGTTGCGGACGACCCTTGCTGCGAGGAATATGGAGGAGGGTTTCAAAGAGGTAGGCTTTTTCGCGCCCCTTGGTGGTGCGGACGCGCATCACGGTGGAAAACCACTGACCCTTGACCTTCACATAGTATTTTGGGAAAAAACGGTAAACCTTGCGCAGCACACCTTTGTTGAAGAAGTTCACGGTGATGGGCACCTCCTTCTGCTTGTCATAGTAACTGAGGATGCGGTCATAGGGCTTGGCGCTCCGGAGACTTTCGATCATCAGAAAGCCCTGCTTGTTCTTGAGCGGCTGGCATTTTGCTGAGGAGATGTCTTTTTTGAGCAGGTTGAAATCGGAGGTGTCGATGTTGGTTCCAGGCCAAGTGCTTGAATCGCTGGCCGTGAAACTCCGGCAGCTTTCGTTGCTTCCGGAACGGCAGGAGGAGCAGAGGAAGCGTCGCTGACCCCGCCGCACCAGACAGCCGGGCGCGTGATCGCCCTTCACAAAATAGAGCCGGGCGTTCTTGCCACTGCGCACCAAGTGGATGGTTTCCGCAAAGGATTTCCGGAGCTTCTTCGATTTGCAGGCCTTGCCCTCGCATGGACTGACCTCAAACTTTGCACTGACTTTTGCCCGCAGCAACGGGTTCGAGTCCATAGCTTTGGTGAGGAACTGTTGGATCTTGGCCTTGGAATCGAGATCCTTGCACTCGACGGCCCACAAGGGTGTGGTCAATCCCAGCAAGAACACGACAGCGCAGGTGATGTGTCTCATGATCATGGATGGCAGAAAGTGATGCAGATGACCCTCCTAAGCAAGGGTTGCAGAAATCTGACCTTTTTTAACAAAAACGACCAAGACAGTAAAGGCAGAGCTGCGTCCCGAATTGCGCGTTGGCGCATAACCTTGTAATCTGGGTTTTGTCAAATGACAAACCACGCACCGCAACATGCCCTCCGGAATCGAAAACAAAATCGTCTCGCGCTCTAACCTTCCCGCACGGCTCAGCCTGCTCCGGGAGCGTGGCAAACGCCTCGTTTTCACCAATGGTTGCTTTGATCTGCTCCACGCCGGACATGTGCGATACTTGCAAGCAGCAAGGGAACTCGGAGACGCACTGGTGTTGGGGTTGAATGCCGATGTTTCAGTCAAGCGGCTCAAGGGAAACTCGCGCCCGCTGGTTCCGGAGGACGACCGCGCCCTCGTGCTGAGCGCCTTGGAGTCCGTGTCCCTCGTGGTGGTTTTCGTGGAGAACACTCCGGATGCGCTGATCCGCGAGGTGCTGCCGGATGTGCTGGTGAAGGGCGGGGACTACAAGGCTAAGGAGATTGTCGGCTATGACACAGTCACTCAAAATGGCGGGCGCGTAGAAATCATCCCCTTCGTGGAGGGACGTTCGACCACGAATCTTGTGAACCTCATTCGGGAACGCTCATGATTATCGTCACAGGCGGCGCCGGCTTCATCGGCAGCAACCTCGTCCGGGGACTCAACGACGCAGGCGAGGACAATCTCCTTGTCGTGGACCACCTCAAAAATTCAGTAAAACACCTCAACCTCAACCGCGTACGCATTGCGGATTTCCTTGACAAGACCGAGTTTCTGGAACAGTTGGAGCAGTTCCGGGAGGTGCGGGCGATCTTCCACCAAGGCGCGTGTTCGTCTACGACCGAGAGCGACGGCGAGTACATGATGCGCAACAACTACCAGTACTCCAAGCGCCTGCTGCACTTCGCGCTGGAACACCGCATTCCCTTCCTCTACGCCTCCAGCGCCTCGGTTTATGGAAATGGCGAACAGGGCTTTTCGGAAGACCCCAAGTGCGAATACCCCCTCAATGTGTACGCCTTCTCAAAATTCGCGTTCGACAACCACGTCCGGCGTTGGCTCCCAAAAGCCGAATCGCAGGTACTAGGCCTGCGTTACTTCAATGTGTACGGCCCGCAGGAAAATCACAAGAAACGCATGGCCTCAGTCGCGTTCCACCTCTTCCACCAACTCCGGGAGTCCGGGACCATGAAGCTCTTCGAGGGCAGCGGGGGCTTCCGGCGCGATTTCATCCATGTGGACGACACCGTGCGCATGAACCTGCATTTCTGGGAATCCGGCACCAGCGGCATCTTCAACTGCGGCACCGGACACGCCCGCAGCTTTGCAGACATCGGCACCGCGCTTCAACAACTGCATGGCAGCGGTGTACGCGAAGCGATTCCCTTTCCAGAAGACTTGCGCGGCAAGTACCAAGAGTTCACCGAAGCCGACCTCACCCAAGTCCGGAAGGCGGGCTACCGACACGACTTCCTCTCGCTCGAAGAGGGTTTGCACCGCTACCACGCCCGACTCTCCGCCAGTGGAGGCTACCTCTGAGATAACCCGCGAAATCCGTGGCTGAAAACCAAAACCCTTATCCTGCCCACAGCATCGCGTTAGAATCGGCACGAACCCTCATTCACTCCTTCAAGGAATCCCGATGCGACGAATCCTCTGCTGGCTGCTGCTCTTGCAAGCAAAGCCGACATGATGATTACCGGAGACAAGGAACTGCTGGCCTTGGAGCGTTTACAAAATCTGAGGATTCTTTCACCCCGGTCGTTCTGGAGCCTGCTTGTGCAGTAGGATTCCTCCTTTAGAATTGTTCAGAGCCACTGCGCTTGTGGTCAGGTCGGGCTTAGACTGCGCGGAGCCGCCAAGCCGGGATCAAAGCGGCGTGAGGCAATCCGGAGCGTCGTAGCGCGGGAAGTTGACCTGTTTGGAGACGGGCCACGCCTCCAGCGATTCCGGATCACAGGGTTTGAGCAGGTTCAGCAGTTGCTCGGCGGACTTACGGGATTCGTCCAGCCAGCAGCCAGCAGCGGTGGCATCGAGAATCACGGGCATACGCTGGTGGATGGGAGCCATGAACGCATTGGCCGCAACCGTGATGATCGTGAAGGTGCGCTGCACCTGTCCGGACTCCGGATCGCGCCAAAGCTCCCAGAGTCCGGCCATGCCCATCGGCTGGTTTTCCTTCAGGCGGATGAAGAGGGGCTGCTTGCCTTCCGGGCTTTTCTGCCACTCATAAAATCCCGTGGCAGGCAGCAGGCAGCGTCTCCGGAAAAGCGCGTTACGGAAGGAGGGTTTTTCGGCAACCGTCTCGGCCCGTGCGTTGATCATGCCCTTCCCGGTTTCCTTCGCCCACGACGGAATCAGCCCCCAACGCCGCAGTTCTAACCGACGCACTCCGGACTCCTGCACAATCACCGGCACCTCCTGCGAGGGCGCAACATTGTAGCGCGGAGTCAACAGCACCTCGGAGAATTGCACTCCAAAGGTCTGCATGACGGTTGCTTCGGTCTCGGCTTGGGCGTAGCGTCCGCACATGGTCAATCCAATCCGGAGTGGTAGGTGTTGAGGAAATCCTGCTTGAAAGCGGCGTAAGCTCCTGCGCTGATTGCTTCGCGGGCGCGGCGGGTGAGGTCGAGCAGGAAGTGCAGGTTGTGCAGGGTGTGCAGCCGATGCGCGAGGATTTCGCGGGACTGGTAGAGGTGCCGCAAATAGGCCCGCGAGTAGTGGGTGCAGGTTTCGCAGACGCAATCCGGATCGAGTGGACGCGGATCGTCGCGGTACTTCGCGAGCTTGATTGCGGTTTTGCCGCGTGAGGTGAAGAGGGTGCCGTTGCGGGCATTGCGTGTCGGCATCACGCAATCGAAGAGGTCAATTCCGGCCTCCATCGCCTCCAGCAAATCCACCGGATCACCCACGCCCATCAGATAGCGGGGTCGGTCGGCAGGCATTTGGGGTGTGATGCCGTGCAGGATTGGGTACATCTCTTCCTTCGACTCACCCACGCTGAGTCCGCCGAGCGCGTAGCCATCAAAATCAATCTCTGCAATTTCCCCAAGATGCCGCTCCCGTAGCTTCAAGTTAGTGCCGCCTTGCACGATTCCAAACAAAGCCTGCTCCGTGCGTTGGGCGGCTTTGCAGCGCCGCGCCCAGCGGGTGGTGAGCGCGAGGGATTCCTCAATCCGCTCAGGCGTCGCAGGCAGTTTCAGGCATTCGTCAAAGCACATCATGATCGTCGAACCGAGATTTTCCTGAATCTGGATCGAGATTTCCGGAGTCAGTTCCACCCGTGCGCCATCCAAGTGGCTACGGAAGACCACGCCCTGCTCTTCACGCTTGAGCAGCTTTGCGAGTGAGAACACTTGAAACCCGCCGCTGTCCGTGAGGATTGGGCGCTCCCAATTCATGAAACGGTGCAAACCGCCAAGGTTGCGGATCAGTTCGTCTCCCGGACGCAGATGCAGGTGGTAGGTGTTGCCGAGGATGATTTCCGCACCCAGCGACTTGAGTTCGTCTGGCGTCATCGCCTTCACCGTGCCCTGCGTCCCGACCGGCATGAAGAGTGGGGTGTGGATGGTGCCGTGTGGCGTTTCAAGCGTTCCAGTGCGGGCGTTGCCGTCTTGGGATTCGGTGGTGAATTGGAAAGGCATGTGTCGCGGTTTCGTTGCTATTTCGTGGCCGTGTTCGAATGCAGTTGTGCAAGCGTATCCAGCACCAGTCGTGCTTCCGGAACATCGTGCATCCGGATCAGGTGCGCTCCATTATGCGCTGCGAGGGCGGCAGTGGTCAACCCTGGAAGCAAGCGTTCTTGCACGGAGAGAGTGCGGCCCGCTGAAACCTTAGCGAGGAAGGATTTTCGGGAGGGGCCAACGAGCAGTGGACAACCCAATTCCGCAAGTTCCGGGAGGCGACGCACCAACTCAAAACTGTAGGCGGGATCGGCACTGACGAACATCCCCATGCCAGGGTCCAGCACGATTCGTTCCCGGTGAATGCCTGCGGATTCGGCAAAGGTGATGCGCTGCTCGAAAAAGCTCCGGACGGTGGCCACCACATCATCGTACTCGATCAAGTCTGCGGTCGTGCGGGGAGAGTCGTCCTTGGCATACATCAGGAATACGGGCACTCCGGATTCTGCGATCACTCCTGCCATTTTCGGATCGCCACGCAGAGCGGTGACATCGTTGATGGCATCAGCGCCGGACTCCAGTGCCTGCCGCGCCACCTCCGCTTTGTAGGTGTCCACCGAAATCCAGGCCTCCGTTTTTTCGCGAAGCGCACGAAGCACGGGCAGGACGCGTTGCAACTCGTCTGCCAAGGAAACCCCGGTGCTGCCCGGACCTGTTGATTCACCTCCAAGGTCCAAGCCGTCGGCTCCAGCGTCCAGCATCGCCAAACCTTGCGCGGCTGCTTTTTCCGGAGAACCGTGCAGCCCGTCTCCCGAAAAAGAATCCGGGGTGACGTTCACCACACCCAGCAAGCGGGGTTTCTCCAGCAAGAGGGTTTTTGTGCGAGAACGCAGGATGAGGGCAGGCATCGGTTTCGTCAGTTTGAGATTTGCAGGTCGGCTTCCTAAAGTAATAGCTTGTGGTCCGGCCTCATCAATATCTTCCGGGCTTCTACACAAATCGTCAAATTTGAAACTGATGCTGAGTTCTGGACTAGGTAAATACCTCACACCCACTGCGCTGGGAGCAGGCTATGCGATGGCCAAAATGCTGGCACTGCAAGCCGTTGACTCCGAACTTGCAGTCGTGCAGGATTTCACTTTCCAATTTTTAGCGGGGGTGCTGATCGGTTTTGCAGTGCGCCCGGTTGCGAGAATGCTTTACTGGACTCCGCTGATGGCAATTGGAGTGCTGGCGTGGCTGCTGTTGCTGGTGGGGCCTTTGGGGGCGGTGCTGGAACGGCTGATGTGGCGCTTGCCGCTGGACGAGGCGTACTGGATTCGGATGCTGCCAGACGCTGCTGCGTTATTCGGAGTTGCGGTGTTGACTCCGTTCCTGATCCCCTCAGACGTGCGGCAAATCCACTTCCGCTTGCTGCGAGGACGGATGCGCTACGACTGCGACCGTGTTGGAGTCCTCAAGTTGATCGGCTGTGGGCTGGGCTACCCCGTTTTGTTTGTCGCCATTCATGCACTGATCACGGGCGATGGAAACTGGACCGTCACCCTCACGGCGGGCCAAGAGTTCTTGCAGCACCCGGAACTCGAAACGATGGCGGCGCTGCTTGCCCTGCGCGGAATCGTGATCGCTGTGGCGCTCTGGCCCGTGCTGAGCGTGTTCTTGCGTGGGTCTGTGGAACTCACCGTGATGCTGGGATCGTTGGTGTTTGTCGTTGCAGAGTTTGCCCCGGCGTTTGCGAACTTCGACCAACTCGACCCCTTCCTGCTCATGGATCAGGTCTTGGAAGGTTTGCTGCGGATGTTCCTCTTCACCCTGCTCGTGGTGCTGTGCTTTGGACGACGCCTAGAAACGCCGTTGCAGAGTGGGGTGTTTTCCCGGTGAATTCTTACAGCACAGTGCGGAATTCAGGGATAGACTTGTCCGCAGTGAGTGCAACTGAAAGAGATCACATTGAACAGTCATGTAGGCTTACACGTAGGTACAGTGGCCCGGCTTACTACAGTTGCCTTGAGCGTGAACTGAAAGCTTTAGGATTCTGAAGATTTGGTTTTTGCCTTGTCTTCCTCAATCTGGAAGTATGGAGGGGGAGCCGTTTACTTATTTTTGAGTACTCAACAAGGAATGTGATGGAACCCATTGAGTTAGAAACCGCTATTGACCAAAATGGCAATGTGCATTTTCCGGAACAGTATCGCCAAGCTTATGGAAAGTGTGTCCGGGTTGTGGCGACATTTGAGGAAACCCTAGCGCCGCCTCGACGCTCTCCGGGGAGTGCCAAAGGACGGTTGAGCATCGTCACCGAAGATGACGAACATCTCGGGGACTTCAAGGAATATCTGACATGAGTCTGCTGCTGGACACTCAGGCGTTGTTGTGGTTTTTGCTGGACGATGCTCGGCTGACCAACAAAGCCAGAACCGTCATCGTCGAACTGGAAACACAGATAATCACCAGTCCAGCCAGCTTGTGGGAGATTGCCATCAAGGTGAGTCTGGGCAAATACGAACTTCCGGAACCATTTGATCTGTTCTGGGACGATCAGTTACAAGCCAACCACATGACTCTGTTGCCGATTTCTGTCGCTCACACTTCGTGTGTTACAGAGTTACCCTTTCACCATCGTGATCCCTTTGACCGCTTGATCATTGCACAGGCAATAGTGGAGGGTATTCCTATGATCAGCAGTGATCGAATGTTTGATCAGTATGATGTGGCTCGAGTGTGGTGACATGATAAAGTTTGTACTCGAACTGTAAACTGCTCGGATGACCCTTTTTGCTGAGCGCAATCAGCGCATCGACACCGAAAATGCCTTCAAGGTTGGGCCGCACATTGTGAAGGTGGAGCGGGCTTCCGGGGCGGTCGTCAAGCTCAACTTGGGCGAACCCGACTTCGCCCTGCCCGCTCACATCAAGTCCGAGATCAAGCGGCAACTGGACCTTGACAACACGCACTACTGCGACCCCAAGGGGGTTCCGGGACTGCGGGAGGCGATCAGTCGTCAGGTCAACGAAACCCGTGGGCTGCAAACCACTCCGGAGCAGGTGGTCGTTTTCCCCGGAGGCAAGCCCTCGATTGGTCTCACGCAGCAGGTCTATTGTGATCCGGGAGACGAGGTCATCTATCCCAGTCCCGGATTCCCGATTTACGAATCCTTCATCCGCTATGTCCGGGCCGTTCCGGTGCCGCTCCACCTCGATGAGGTGACGGGATTCACCTTCACGCCGGAGCAGTTGGAAGCGTTGATCACTCCGAAGACGAAGGTGATCTACCTCAATTTCCCCTCCAATCCCACCGGAGGCGTGGCGACCCGTGAGCAATTGGAGGGCATCGCCAAGGTGATTCTGGAAAAGGGCCGTCCGGACCTGCGGGTGTATTCGGACGAGATTTACGAGAACATCCTCTTTGACGGTCAGCAACACGCCTCAATCACGGCAGTTCCGGGCATGCCCGAGCGCACGATCATCGCCAGCGGTTTTTCCAAAACCTACGCATGGACAGGCGGTCGCATCGGCTATGCCGTGTTTCCCACAGTCGAGGAAGCGGAGGTTTTCACGCGGCTCAACATCAACTACTTCTCCTGCACCGCACCGTACAATCAAGAGGCCGCGAAGCTCGCGCTGGAAAGTCCGCTTTCCGCTCCGGTGATTGCCAAAATGGTCGCCACCTTCGAGCAGCGGCGCAACGTGATTTGGCAGCAACTCAACGACATTCCCGGCGTGTCCTGCCAAAAACCGGGCGGGGCGTTCTACCTCTTTCCGAACATTTCCGGCGTCTGCGAACAGTTGGGTCTGGTCGAGTACCACGCCCAACTTCCAGAGGCCGAACGCCAAGCGACCTCGCCCTCCGGACTCTTCCAGCTTTTCGCGCTTTACGGACATCGCGTCGCGGTGTTGGACCGCAAGTCCTTTGGGCAGGTTGGAGCCGACGGTCTGCATTTCCTGCGGCTTTCCACGGCTTCGGACCTGCCGGTGCTGGCAGACGGTGTGCGGTGCATCCGCAACGCCAGCGAGGATCACGCGGGACTGCGGAGGTTTCTGGAAACGCGCCCTGACCTTCAGACGGATTGAATTGTAGGGCGCATCAAGCGGAGCGGATGCGCCACGCGCCTTTGACAAATGCGGCTCCGCTTTGCTTGAGCTGCCCTACACAGAGAAATTCTCATGCGAGACATTTGGCAGGATTTGATTGAGTGGACCGATGCCGGAAAGCCGTTTGCGGTTGCACGGGTGGTGCAGACGTGGCGTTCGGCTCCACGCAGCGCGGGGGCGGGGATGCTGGTGGACGAGACGATGCGCGTCTCCGGCTCGGTGAGCGGGGGCTGCATCGAAGGCGCGGTGATCGAGGAGGCGCTGGAGGTGTTGCAATCCGGAACGCCCCGCAAGCTCACCTACGGGGTGGAGGACGAACTGGCGCTTTCGGTGGGGCTTTCCTGTGGCGGGCAGGTTTCGGTGTTCGTGGAGCCGCACTGGGCCTTCGCTGAGGATTCCGGAACACAAGCGGTTTGGGGGGCGTTGCGGCAAAGTTTGCGCGACAACGAACCCGCCGTTTTGCTCACCCGCATGTCCGGGGAGGGATCGAGGCATCTGCTGGTGCGCCCGGAAAGCTCAACGGTTGGGGATTGGGGAACGGCACAGGCAGAGGCCGAACGACTGGCGCAGGAGGCGTATGACGAACGCGAACCTAGCGTGCTGGAGCTTGCCGGAAGCGAGGTGTTTGTGCAGGTGTTTCCCCGGCGTGATCAACTGCTGGTCATCGGCGCAGGTCACATCACGATCCCGTTGGTGCAGTACGCGGCGACCCTTGATTTCGAGACGGTGGTGGTCGACCCCCGCAAGGTGTTTGCAACCACCGAGCGCTTTCCTGTCGCTCCGGATCACCTCATTCCGAAATGGCCGCAAGAGGCACTGGCCGGACGTTCTCTCAACAAGGACACCTACGCGATTCTGCTCACGCACGATCCCAAGATTGACGACCCTGCGCTGCACCTGTTGCTGAAAAGTCCGGTGCGCTACATCGGGGCACTCGGTTCGCGGAGAACCCATGCAAAACGTTGCGACCGACTGCGGGAGGCTGGAATTGACGAGGCTAGCATCTCTCGCATCAAGGGGCCAGCCGGACTCGACATCGGCGCCTCAACTCCGGCAGAAATGGCCATCAGCATGATCGCTGAAGCTATTGCTGCGAAACGCGGAAAACTTGCTTAGAACGCCTAAGTGCGTTTTTCGGAGGACTTGCGGGACACCGGCTTGAGCTTCGTGGCCTTGTGCTTGGGGGCAGGAGCCGGGGTTTGGGGAAACCCGATGCTCAACACTTCGTCAAAGTTTTTCACAAAGTGCGGGGTCATGCCTGCGCGAATGCTCTCGTCCAGTTCCTCGAAATCCTTGCGGTTTTCTTCCGGGAAAATCAATTCGCGCACCTCAGCCCGTCGTGCTGCGATGGTTTTCTCCTTCACTCCGCCAATCGGCATCACCATACCCGTCAAGGTCAGTTCCCCGGTCATCGCCAAATCAGGGGCAATCGCCTCTCCTGTCGCCAACGAGTAGAGGGCGCAAGCCATCGTGATTCCTGCTGAGGGACCGTCCTTGGGGGTTGCACCCGCTGGAACGTGCAGGTGAATGCGGTGTCCACTGAAGAACTTGCGCTTGGTGTCCTCGCTTTCCAGCAGGGAGCGGACATAGGTATAGGCGATTTCGGAGGATTCGACCATCACCTTGCCCAACTGTCCGGTCTGCTTGTAGCCCTCGTTCTTGGCGGTGACATGACTGGCTTCGATGTGCAAGGTCGCGCCGCCGAGGCTGGTGTAGGCGAGTCCGGTGACGACGCCAACGCGGGGTTTTTTGTAGCGGGCGTCTTCCTCAAAAGTGCGCCGACCGAGCAATTCCGGAAGATCGGTCGTGGCAATCTGGACGGTTTCGTTATCATGCTCCACGATCTTGCGGGCGGACTTGCGGAGTATTTTCTTGAGCTGATTCTCCAGCCCGCGCACTCCAGCCTCACGGGCGTAGCCGTCAATGATCTCATGCAACACGGGCTTGCGGATCAAGACCTGTTTGCGGCTGATGCCGTGCGCCTTGAATTGCTTGGGAATCAGGTGCCGACGTGCGATTTCGAGCTTTTCCTCCAGAATGTAACCGGAAAGCCGGATGGTCTCCATGCGGTCCAGCAGCGGTGCCGGAATCGTGTCGAGTTGGTTCGCAGTGCAAATGAAGAGCACCTTGGAAAGGTCAAAGCGGATGTCGAGATAGTGATCGAGGAAATCCTTGTTCTGCTCTGGATCGAGGACTTCAAGCAATGCGGAGGCGGGGTCGCCGTGGAAACTCGCACCGATTTTGTCCACCTCGTCGAGCATGATCACAGGGTTCGCGGTTTTCGTCGTTTTGAGGGCGTTGAGGAATCTGCCCGGCAGTGCGCCGATGTAGGTGCGGCGGTGCCCTTTGATCTCGGCCTCGTCGCGCATCCCGCCAAGGCTGAAGCGGTAGAACTTGCGGCCCAGCGCCTTCGCGATGCTCTGGCCGACCGAGGTCTTGCCCACTCCCGGAGGACCGACGAGCAGCAGGATCGAACCCGAGAGATTGCCGTGGATGATGCCCACGGAGATCAGTTCGAGGATGCGATCCTTGACATCCTGCAACCCGTAATGCTCGCGTTCGAGGATACGTTTGGCGCGCTTGATGTCGTAATAATCCTTGCTGTAAACACCCCACGGCAGGATCGTGAGCCAGTCGAGGTAGGTGCGGGAGACGTTGTATTCTGGAGAGGCTGGTTCCATCACCTTGAGCTTGTCCAATTCCTCTGCAATGCGTTCCTTGGCTTCATCTGAGAGTTTGAGCTTCTTGAGCCGTGCTTCATATTTTTCGACCTCCGTCTCCCGGCCTTCCTTGGAAATTCCAAGTTCTTTTTTGATCTCTTTAAGCTGTTCGCGCAGGAAAAACTCGCGCTGCTGCTGCGTCATCCGATCCTCGATGCGCTGGTTGATCTGCGACTGTAGCTGGGCGAGTTCGAGTTCCTTGTGCAGTAGCGTGAGGGTGCGCTCTAAGCGTTTCTTCACCGGACGAGTTTCCAGCACTTTTTGGAGCTCGGTTCCGGAGGCAGTGGTCATCGAGGCCGCGAAGTCGGAAAGCGTCCCCGGCTCCTTGAGGTTGATGTGCCCCGCAAGCAATCCCAGTTCCTCCTTGAAGAGTGGATTGAGCTGCACCAATTCCTTGATGATGTTGATGATCGAAATCGAATACGCCTTGATCTCGTCATTGACGGTAGGTTCCGCTTCGTACCAGTAGCGCACACGAGCGCGCAAGACGGGTTCTTCTTGCGTGACCTCCACCACGTCGAAACGTTCCTCAACTTGGACGATGATGTGCAGCGGAGCATCCCCTTGTGGGTGCGATGCCTGTACGATTTTGGCAAGGGTACCGACCTTGGCGAGTCGCTCCTTGCTTCTTTTTTTTTTGTTGTTGTTCGTTGGCTTGGAAAAGACGAGCCCGATGTATTTGAGCTTGGATTTGAAGCCCTTCAGCAACTCCTGCTCCAAGTCATCGTCCGTGATCATCACAGGCACCATCATCTTGGGAAACAGCGGGCGGTCAAACATTGGCGCGACCAACAGCAATTCCGGGAAGACCTCGCTGGCGATGACAATGGGCTTGTCTTCCGGAGTCGGCTCGGGCAGTTCAATTATTTCGTCGAGTTCGGATTCCTCCGGGGTGATGATCAGTTCAGGAGAGTCGTCGGCCATGCAGGGTCAGGCAAGCGGGTGGCGGAAGCATCATCCCCCAACGCTTGCGGCGGGGTGGTTTATTCCGTCTAGGTTATGCGTTACAGTAAGACCGTGCAAGTCGGTCTATTTTTCAGGTCGAAAACTTAGCACTCATTCTAGTCGAGTGCTAGTAACGACGCAATCCAATTCTGAGGACGCTGATGGCTCGCAAGTGGGGACAGCATTTTTTGAGACACCCTGCGGTGGCAGAACGTATTCTGGAAACCGCAGGAGTGGAGCCGGGAACTCTAGTTTGGGAGATTGGTCCGGGAGCGGGAATCCTGACTGCGGCCCTGCGGAAGCAGGGTGCTCGTGTGCTGGCGGTGGAGATTGATCCGAAACTGGCGGCAGCTTTGCGGGAACGCTTTCGCGGGGATGTTGATTTCCAGCTCATCGAAGGTGATGTGCTGGCACTTTCGTTAGAGGTGCTGGACGAGTGGGATGCCGGGCCGTGGAAGGTGGTCGCAAACCTGCCCTACAACATTTCCACACCGCTCTTCTTCCGGATGCTGGCAGAGCGCCGCCGTTGGCAATCACTCACGTTGATGGTGCAGTGGGAAGTGGCCGAGCGGCTTTGCGCGGGGCCAAACGACGGCAAGGCGTATGGCGTGTTGGCCTTGGCCGCCGAGTTGGGGTTCGAGCGTACGCTCGCCTTCAAGGTGCCTCCGGAAGCCTTCCACCCCCCTCCGAAGGTGGAATCCGGCGTGGTGCATCTGGTTCCGGTCGAGTCCGGTTTGTCCCATGAAGAGGAACAACACTTGCTCAACTGGATTCGCTGCCTCTTCCAGCAGCGCCGCAAAACGTTGTTCCGCAATCTGCGGCGCTGTTGCCCCGCATGGGTGCAGCAAGCGGGAGAGGCCTTGCGGGCGCAAGTGCAAATGCGACGCCCGGAGGACTTGACTTACGCAGAGTGGCGTACGCTGTTCGCGTGGTTTTGCAAGGACATGGAATCGACAACTTCTCCAGAAACGGAATGCTAAAAATGAAATCATGCTTGGGCCGTTTGCAGGGCTTATTGGTGGCTCTGTTCCTACTCGTCCCCGCTCTGCTTTTCGCACAAGGCCGTTTGGGAAAATCCGTGTTTGAGGGCAATCCTCCAGCGTTTCTCAGCGATCCAGAAATCCTCGCGGATTTGCGGGTGGCTTTGCAGGTGATGCAGGAGAACTACGGGCGCTACGAACAGTTGGAGCGTTCCGGAACCAACTGGGAGGCGGTTTTCCGTGACTTGGGGGCACGGCTAGTGGCCGAACCGAATCCGGTGCTGACGCATCACTTTCAGGAACGACTGGTTGCAGCACTGGCGTTCACGCGGGATCCACTGGTGAGTACCGACCTCTTTCTCCAGCGCCGCCACTACCATCGGCAGGTGGAACCGCTGGCTCCATTCACCACTCAGCTGCAACTGGTGAAGCAATCCGGACGCTTCCGGACTCTGCCACTCCAGAAGCGTCTGGGGGTGGCCAACCAATGGCTCCAGCAATGCGATTTCAAGCAGGCACGGATTTTCAAGATTCCTGCGGAGCGTAGCGGCGAGCAACGCTTTGAGTTGGGCCTGCTCACCGCCCAGCGTCCGGAACCGTTGCGCTGTACGCTGGAGGACGACACGGGGCGGGTTTCGGAACACACCTTCAAACTGACCCTGCCCTCGCAGCCGCGCAACGCACCCAAGTCGCCAATTTTCCGCTACGAAGGCGGACGTGTCCCTTACGTCCGCTGGTTCCGTGATGGCGACCGGGGTGAGCGCAGCTACGCGGAATTCCTACGCGTGGCGAGGCGGCTACAGCGTAGCGACGTGCTGGTGCTGGACGTGCGGGGCAACCACTCCGGGAGCTTCGGGTTCATCGAACGCTGGCTGCGGGAGCTGACGAGTAGTGGCTGGGAGAACGTGGTGGTGCGCGAACGTCATTCTCGGCAAACCCTCACCGGGTTGCTCAACCGGGTGGAATGGGGGTTGCGCCTTGAAAAAAACCGCACTCCAACGATGAGGAACGCCCTCGCGCAAAAGCAACAACAACTGGCCGCGCTGCTCAGGCGTTTTGAGGAGAACGACCTGCCGGAGAAGTGGGTGGAGACGAAGTTTATTTTCAACGGCAAGCGCGAGGCTCCAGCTTGGTCCCGGAGGTTGGTGGTGATCGCCAACACCCACTGCGGCGACGGCTGCCAGTTTCTCGCGGCGCTGGCGAAGCAGCAGCCGAATGCCTTTTTGTTTGGAACCCCAACCGGACACTACCCCCGGCGTGTGCTGGTTCCGCTCTACCAGTTGCCAAACTCCGGCATTTTTCTCTCCGTGAACCACCGGATGCATCTGAATCAGGAAGGCCAGAACATCGCGCAAGTGGGCTACGAACCAGACGCTTGGGTGTTTGACGAATCCGTGGTGCAACAGGCCCTGCGTTTTGCCGAAAGTGGATTCTGACACTGTGACCTCCACTCAGGATGCCACAAGTTTCTGGAAGTATTCGGAAAGACAGTGAGGTCGGCTTGTGGTAGGATTAGCAGGAATGATAACTCTCAACAATAAGTGCAAGGGAGGCGATAAGCATGGAAGTCACAGCAGACAAGGAATTTCAGGTCAAGTCCGACGTTGAGTCCGTGTGGGCATTGCTCTCCGATCCCGCCAAAGTGGTGGTGTGTGTTCCGGGGGCGCAACTCACTGAGGTCGTGGACGAGATGAATTTCAAGGGCAAGATCATCGTCAAGATCGGCCCGGTGACGAGCAAGTTCAACGGCGAGGCGAAGTTCGACAAGCTGGATGCAGACACCCGGGAAATGACCCTCAGTGGAGCCGGAACCGACACCGGAGGTAAGGGCAGTGCGACAATGACTATGAGCTTTGTCCTCAGCGAGCTGGAGGGCGGCACCCTCGTCAAAAGCAGCATGAAGCTCTCAATCACCGGGAAGCTCGCTCAGTTCGGCGCCCGCATGATTGTCGCCGTCAACAATAAGCTCTTTGGCCAGTTCACCCAGAACTTCACCGAAATGGTAGAAACTGGTGAAACCGGAGCAGGAGCAGAGGCGGCTCCAGTGGACGGACTCAAGCTCGCAGGTTCAGCGCTTATGGGCATGATCACGGGCAAACAGAATTGAAACAAATCGTTAGTGATGGCGTACCGTTATAGTAAAAGCTGCTGGTTCTAGGACACATTTAGACTGGGATACAAACAGCCAATTCATTGATATTCAATAATATTTATTAGATGTCACCGCTAAGTCATAGTGTTCGATTTTTAATGGATTTTACTATAAAACGACAGGGCTCTGGCGCAACTCACAAGCAAGACCTCAACATCCCCAGACTCACGCCCTCATGCTTCTGCCAAACATCCACAAGCACGGTAGCGCGGGTCGGTGCACCCGCGCTCTGATCTGCCCTCCGGTCAATAGACATAAATCCGCGTGACGAAATCCTCCACGAGCGTGTTGCCCTGCTGGTCCGTCAACGTCGGGCTGGCCTTGACCCGGATTTCGTGGACGCTGTAGCTGTCCGGCTCCTGTCCGAAGTCGAAGACCCACGTGCGGTTGAACACCGTGCTTCCGACCGTCACATTGTCGCCTCACGCTTGCGGTGCCGAGTTGAGCCGATAGCAGCTACTGGACCCTCGCCCAATGGTCAGAACGCCCCTGTCCGGTGTCCGAACCCCCCTCACTGCTTGATCCCACTCGAGTTGTACTTCACCAAAAAGATGTCATTACCCCCCGAACTGGTGTTCCCGTCCAGTCCCCCAGAGGTGTATCCCGTCACAGAGAGGTTGTCCGATGAGTCCACCGTCACTCCCTCACCCCATTCATTTGAAGAGGTTCCTAACTGTTGGGTCCACTGTTTCGTCCCACTTGAGTTGTATTTCACAAGAATGAGGTCATAACCCCCCGAACTGGTGTTCCCGTCCAGTCCTCCATTGGTGTATCCCGTCACATAGATGTTGTCTGAAGAGTCCACTGTCACTCCAACCCCCCCCTCAGATGAAGAGGTCCCCAACTGTTTGGTCCACTGTTTCGTCCCACTTGAGTTGTACTTCACCAGAAAAATGTCATAACTCCCCGAGTTGGTGTTCCCGTCGAGTCCTCCTTGGGTGTATCCCGTTACATAGATGTTGTTTGAGGAGTCCACCGTTACTCCAAACCCTCTGTCAGTTGAAGAGGTTCCCAACTGTTTGGTCCACTGTTTGGTCCCACTAGAATTGTACTTGACAAGGAAGAGGTCTTTATCCCCCGAACTGGTGTTCCCGTCGAGTCCTCCAGAGGTGTATCCCGTCACGTAGAGGTTGTCCGAGGAGTCCACTGTCACTCCATAACCATAGTCATCTGAAGAGGTTCCCAACTGTTTGGTCCACTGTTTGGTCCCATTGTCGTAATACTTCACCAAAAAGATGTCCCTACTCCCCGAACTGGTGTTCCCGTCGAGTCCTCCTTGGGTGTATCCCGTTACATAGATGTTGTTTGAGGAGTCCACCGTCACTCCTCTCCCATAGTCACCTGAAGATGTTCCCAACTGTTTTGTCCACTGTTTGGTTCCACTCGAGTTGTACTTCACCAGAAAAATGTCATAACTCCCCGAGTTGGTGTTCCCGTCCAGTCCTCCATTGGTTCTTCCCGTCACATAGATGTTGTCTGATGAGTCCACCGTTACTCCCCACCCTTCGTCATCTGAAGAGGTTCCCAACTGTTGGGTCCACTGTTTGGTTCCATTGTCGTAATACTTCACCAGAAAGAGGTCCTCACCCCCCGAATTGGTGTTCCCGTCGAGTCCTCCATAGGTTCTTCCCGTCACATAGATGTTGTTTGAAGAGTCCACCGTCACTCCCTGACCATAGTCATTTGAAGAGGTTCCCAACTGTTTGGTCCACGAAGTGGTTGAATTATCAGAAGAGGTAGACTTACTTCCACCATCGGGTGAATTACAGGACAGAATTATCAGACCAAGAAAAAGGAGAGGGAGGAGTAGGAAGGAAAATCTCATAGGAGTGAACTGTTGAGATTTCTAATCCAATCACAATAACTCTGGTTTAGGGAGTGTCAAGAGGTTTGTAGGGGAGTCAGGGACAAGAGAAGACCCAACCCGACCAAGGGA
>CAJWCD010000018.1:0-33281 GCA_913020725.1 uncultured Pseudomonadota bacterium | reverse complement strand
AGTATTGATGTAATATCATCTATTTCATATTTGGATAAAGCAAATATTTTTGACGCATTTTGTTTTTTACTTTCGACAATTAAATGAAATGTATAGAAAAATAATCGCTTACATTTTCTGGATATCCTCTTCATACAATCTTTCAACGGTATAGGACTTATTAAATTCGGACTCTCTTTCAATTAAAGGTATGTTTTTGATCCAGTTTTTTCTAACGGCATTACAAGAGGGCAATGACGAGCAGGTCACTGGATTATTAACCGCCAAAGCACGAACGGAGACAGCGAAACATGATTTGGTCGTCCGCAGTCCCGGGTCTCCATCGGCCCAATTCAGTGTAGGCGAATTGGAAATGGTCTCCGGGGGCGCCTATGTAAACAGTCAATGGAGTGAGACAACTCCGGACGGTCTAACCCAGTTGTTTGACATTATCTGGGTATTACGGCAACAAACCGACGGCTGGCGGATCGCCGGAATGGCCACACGTGTCGCTGCCAACGAACAACCGACCTATCTCAACTTTGAAAATCCCAAAGAGATGATTCGCAAGTGGAATGCAGCAGACAAACGGCAACCGCTTCGGCTCCGCTATCGCGGATTTTTTCGGCCACGGCCTCAATTTCCGCAAGGTCCAGCGGCTCCAATTCTGTGCCAGTGTAGTCCAATCGACCCCTGACTGTGTAGCGGTCAGCACGCCGGGCCAGCGGCGGGGTGCGGGAAACACGGTAATCGTAGAGCTTGGGGCGTTCTTGTCGGCCAATCTCCAGCAGATCACGAAACCCCTGATTGCCCACAAAGGCGGTTTTGGCCCCCTTGCGCTGAATGACCGCGTTGGTTGCGGTGGTCATGCCGTGGCCAACGTAACTCACTTCGCGCCCGGATTTTCCTAACGCGGCCAATACGTCACACATGCCCTGCACCGTGCCCACCGCGAGATCTTCCGGTGTGGTGGGCACCTTGCTGACTTGAAAAATACCGCGTTCCTCATCGTAGGCCAGTGAGTCGGTGAAGGTGCCACCCACGTCAGAGGCGATGCGGAGGGCATCCGTGGATTTCATGGTTTCCTCCCAAGTTGAACCGCAGTTCGCTTGCTCTCGCATGTGCTGGCAGGATTCATCCGGTTTCGCATTCAAAACCGCACAGATTGGGCTTTTTCTTGTCAAACTCCATGCCGATCACCAGTGCGTGGCGGTTTGCAGTGTCGGAAGTCTCAGCACGCTTGACCCCGCGCTCGGCGGCGCAGAGCGGTGGTGTGAAGAGAAAGAGGAAAAGGGCCAGTAGGGCCAGTGGAACCAGCCAAGTCGTGTGGTGGAGTGGAGAATGTCTGCGCATGTGCCTCCGTGGATGGGAGCGGGAAAGATGGTTTGCCGACTCTACCACTCTCCGCAGGGCAGGGCAAGGGTTTTTGCCACGGGTTTTCACGGAAGGGCGTGGGTGGTTCCTCTTTTATCCGTACAATCCGTGGCTCATGCTTTTTTTCAGCCGCGAAGGGCGCGAAGCCCCGCGTGGCCTCGTTGTGGGACAATCAGGCCGTGGACTTGCATTGCATGCACTACACACGGGCATAAACTGCGCTTTTGCTTTTGGATTCACCACCGAGACACGAAGGACACAGAGACCTGTTTTTTCTATCCTTTTTTTCTCTGTGTTCTCCGTGGCCCGTGGTGAAAAGTGCAGCTTGTCACCGTTGGCAGTATCGTTGAGATTAGCAACAGGAAAAGAGATGACACACCCCTTTTTGAATGAGATCCTCCAAACCCGTCGGCAGTTTCCGGACCACTGCAACCCCAACCTGCTGGCGCTGGCGATTCGGGACCGCCTTGCCCAATTGGATTGCCACCACGTCTCCTTGCAAACCCCCACCAAACAAGCCCTCTCGCTGCCTACGGTGGATCAGGTCATGCAGCAGCTTGGTTACGCGCAGGAGCGTTCTCACGGAAAAAAGTTTTACACGGAAGCGCTGGCAAATTGATCCAAAAACGGACCTTCTGCTTCCTCCGCTCTTCTCCTCGATTCCGTTCTCGATCCTCCTCACAATCACGCTCACCACAGGTTTTTTTTTGCTGGCAAAGCCCGTGCTTGCCCAGTTCTCCCTACTTCCACAAATAGATCGTTTGATTCGCACCACGCCCACGTCTTACGAGGATTGCATCCTCAAGAATTTGCGCAACACGGCAAGTGACGTGGCGGCACAAGCGATCATCGAAGCGTGTCAGGCCAAGTTCAACACGGAGGCTCCAATCGTCTCACGACAGGAGAAAGTTTTGGAGGAAACCACGCTTTCCAAAAAAGACCTCGGACGGTTGACCGGAAAGCTGGGGTGGATGGATGGGGAGGGGGTGCAGGTGTGGGTGGTGAACCGGACGGAGCGCTGGGTTTTGGAGCAGGTGACGTTGGGGATCGAGTACTGGAATCCGGAAGCCGCCGGAGTGGTGTCGGTGCTGTTGGTGTCTCCCCCGTTGCAAGGCGCCGCCCGGATTCCGCCGGGCTATGGCATGTGGGTGCATTTTCAGGGGGGCAGCCCCCACACCTTGATCCACCTTGAACGTTGGTGGTTTGAAGCCGCGTCCGGATTTCAACGCGCCGTCGGGCCAACCCCTGCCGAGCAAGCCGAACAAGCCCGGCAGCAGGTGCGGGAACTCACGATTCCGTGAACCCGCCTTTGGTCATTTTGGCAGGGTCCAGCGCCTTGTCCAATTCTTTGGAATTGAGGTCGCACATTTCCAGCGCCACTTCCTTGAGCGCCCGGTTTTCGGCAAAGGCTTTTTTGGCGATTTTCGCGGCGAGGTCGTAACCGATCAGCGGATTGAGCGCAGTCACAAGGATCGGATTCTTGCCAATCAGGGAGCGGATGTGGTCTTCGCGCACGACAATTCTTGAAACCGAGCGTTCCGCCCAGTTGCTGCAGGTGTTCGCCAGCAAGCGGATGGATTCGAGTAGGCTGTGCGCAACCATCGGCAGCATCACATTCAACTCAAAGTTTCCGGAAAGCCCCCCCACGCTCACCGCCGCATCGTAGCCGATCACCTGCGCACAGACCATCGCGGCGGATTCCTCGATCACGGGGTTGACCTTGCCGGGCATGATGGACGAGCCGGGTTGCAGCGCGGCAAGTTGGATTTCGCCCAGTCCGCCGTTGGGTCCGGAGTTCATCCAGCGCAAATCGTTGGCGATCTTCAGCAAACCGACCGCCACCGTCTTCAACTGCCCGCTCAACTCTACCGGAGCGTCCACCGTGGCCTGCGCCTCGAAGTGGTTTTCGGCCTCCCGGAACGGACAACCCGTCAGCTTGGCGACTTCTGTGGCGAATTTTTTGGGAAACTCCGGATGCGTGTTGATGCCTGTGCCGACGGCGGTTCCGCCCATGGGCAACTCCGCCAACCTTTCCAGCGCAGATTCAATGCGTTCGCGTCCCAAGGTGAGCTGTCGAGCATAGCCTCCGAACTCCTGCTCCAGCGTGACTGGCATTGCGTCCATCAGATGCGTGCGGCCTGTTTTGACCACATGCGCGTATTCCTTGCCTTTGGCGAGAAAGGCGTCCTTCAAGGTTTGCAGCGCGGGCAGCAACTGCTCACGGACTTCCGTGTAGGCTGCAATGCGCAGGGCGGTCGGAAAGGTGTCGTTCGAACTTTGCCCGAAGTTGACATGATCGTTGGGATGCACCTGCACCGAGAGTTCCGGTTGTCGTTCCATGGCGCGATGCGCGACCACCTCGTTGGTGTTCATGTTGCTCGACGTCCCGGAGCCGGTCTGGTAGATGTCGATGGGAAAATGACGGTCGAGCTTGCCCGCGATGATCTCCTGCGCGGTGGCCTGAATCGCCGAGGCCACATCTTCCGGAATGTGACCCATGCCGACGTTGACCTTGGCGGCGGCGAACTTGACCTGCCCAAGTGCCCGGATGAGGGAACGTGAAATGGGGGCGCCGCTGATGGGGAAGTTGTTCACGGCCCGCTGGGTTTGTGCGCCATAAAGGGCGTCCTGCGGCACCTGCACCTCGCCCATCGAGTCTTTTTCCAAACGATACGAATCTGACATCTTGCTCCTGTTTAGTTCAAGTTTAGTGGAAAGCTGAAAAGTCAAATTTAGCACAGAGGGGCTGCGAACTCCGAGACAAAAAACAGTCCGCGCTCAAAACGTGAGCCAGCGTTGCCGCACCGCGCCGCTGGCCCGGAACAACTCCTCCCAGAAGATTTGGTGTTTCTGGGCCTTGTCCGGTAATTTGAAAGGAAACTCCCGGTAGTACACCTCCAAGTCCACCTGATCAAGATCCAGTGGTGCCAGAAACGGTGCTAGGGTCAGCATGATCTCGAACTTGCTGGTGTTGTAGTGAGAGAAGGCTGCGGTGTGTTCCATGAGATCGGAGAGCAGGATCAGTCGTCGCTGGGGGACTCTCCAGGTGAAATCCGGGCGACGCAAGACTTTCAGAAGCGATTGGTAAATGGGAGATTGCGGGGCGACTTGGGCTCCAGTGAGGTCAAGGATGACCTGATCCAGCGGTTCCTCAAAGCGTCGTTCAAAGAACCGCTGCACCTGCTGAGGATTTTCGTAGAGTAGGTTCGCGTCCTCTCTGTGTCCGGGACTGCACATTGAAAAGCGTTGATCTTCGAGGACTCCGGTGGTGTCGGTGACGGTGAAGACAGAGAGCTTGGCGTGCGGGCGCAGCGCAGCGCGCTCGCGGAGCAGGAGTTTCCGGAAGATCACCGATTGCAAGGGGGTGAGCGGATCGGTACGATCCACCAAAATCAGCACATGTGTCTGGAGAGGAACTTCTAGCAGACAAAGGGTTTGGGGATCATAGGCTTTGGAAAGGAAGCGGGGGATCAGGGCAATGACCAGCACAAGCAACGTGCCGAACCCCAGCAGGGCGAAACCAAGGATGGTTTGCTTGTGCTTCCGGGCTTTGGGGGTCATGTCGGTGGCTACATCATCGTCTGAGGTAGTCCTTCCTCCATGATGACCTGATCGGCGGAATCCTCAATGTCTTGGAGCCAGTCCCTGAGTCCTGCAATTTCTTCCTCCACGCGCTTGTTGACCTGATCGCGCAACACCAACATTTGATCCCGGAGGATTTCCAACTCCTGGGTGACACCCCCAATACGGCTGGTGAAACGATCCTCTGCATTCGTCACTCCAAACAGCACCAGTGCTTCCGGAACACCGAAGTGCTTGGGAGGATTGGACGTGCGTGCCTGCTGGTTCTCTTCCTGATAGAGCCGCACCAGAATTCCATAGTTGCGGACGATGCGCTGCTGGAGTTCGCCGACGGACTGCTCCAGCGTCTTGAGTTGATCGTGATCGACCTGCAACTCCAGCACCTGAGATTTCACCTCGCTGATACGGGCTTCGTACTCGCTCACGGTCCTGTCTCCGACTTCAAGAATGGCATCCCTGAGAATTTCGCGGGTTTCCTCGTAATCCTCACGGGAGTCCATGTGGGAGCGGTACACTTGTCCATAACCCGGATAGGGGTCATCGAAGGTGTAACCGTCCATGCAGCCAATCACCGCGATGATCAACGTGACAAAAATCAGGAAGAGGGACGCGACCGCTCCAATGCCCATCGGGTCTTCCATGATGCGTTCATACGCATAGGTGTCCGCGCTTTCTGGAGAGAGGGTGAGTGCTGCACGGTAGTGTGCGGTGATGAGAGCCAAGGCGCCGATCAGCAAAACGTAACCCGCTGTGGCGATCGTTCCGACTCCGCGCCGCCAGGGTTCGATGTGGTGAAAGAGCGGCAGCAGTTTCCAGCCGAAGATGAAGGAAAAGGCGACATTGATGAAAGAGATCACCAGAGCCTGCGTGAATCCTCCGGAAAGGCCATAGGGGCTGGCAGCAGCGAAGAATCCGCTGTTGATCGCTGCCTCGACTGCGAGGATCAGCACCATCACCCCGAAGTGATAGATGCCGGTGAGCGGGTAGTTGGCTTCACGCATCAGATTGTTGGCCCTCCGGAACTCCCGCAGTTCTAACATGCGTTTGCGCTCGGTGCGACGCTTTTGCGCAAGCTGGTCGGCTGATTTAAGTTTTTCGATGGAAACGAGGTGCAGGAATTGCGCATAAACCGGCTCCGGCTCCGGCTTGCTGCGGGCGACCAACCGTTCCTCCATCCGTTTCTGGATTTTCGATTTAAGACCGGTGAAGGGCGCCTGCAAATCATCCTCGACCTGTTGGAATCCGGACTGGATTTGCATCTGGTGGCGGTCGGGCAGCTTGTCGTTGGTGGCCGGACGCTCCTCCTGGCCTTCTTGTGCCGCGTCCTCGCGGATGCGTTCGCTGTTTTTGAGGAGGTAGTCCGTGATGCGCGACTCCACCATGTTTCGCATTTCTATCAGTTCCTGCATGGAATCACCCTAGTCGTTCACTTTGGTTGTCATAAAAGCACTTTGGTTGCGACATGATGTGGAATGGAACTTTGGAGTTAGCCAACGATCTGCTATTTTGAAGTGTTGCAAAGTCCATACGCATTCAACCATAACTTGCCCGCATATGCTATTTCGGTTACTTGATCGCCCCGACCTGCTGGTCATCTTGACGTTCTGCCTGATCTTTGCGCTCTCTTTCCATGAGTTCGCCCATGCGTGGGTGGCCAACCGTTTTGGCGACCCCACGGCCAAGCTGGCCGGGAGGCTGACCACCAATCCCTTGGTCCACCTCGATTTGATGGGTGGGTTGATGCTGCTCATGGTTGGAATTGGTTATGCTAAACCAGTGCCCGTCAACCCCAGAAACTTCCGGAATCCCAACGCAGAGTTTTTTGTCGCTGCCGCCGGGCCTGTGATGAACCTCGCGCTGGGCCTCTTGGCGGGGCTGTTGTTCAGTGGATTCCGCACTTCCGAATTTTGGTACAACAGCCCCATTCCGTTGGAAGAGCTGTTTTACCTGTTCATGCTGCTCAACTTCAACCTCTTCTTTTTCAACATGATCCCGGTCGGCCCGCTGGACGGCAGCCATGTGCTTCCCCGTTTGCTACCCCGTGATTTACGCAGGCGCTACGAGGACTGGAATTTCCGCTTCGGTACCATGCTGCTGATCGGATTGCTGGCCGCCAGTTACTTTCTGCCGGGTTTCAGCGCCTTCCGGTGGATCTCCCAAGCCAGCCGCCAAATGATCATCGTGCTGCTTTGATTGCTCTGTCTTTCTGCTTTTCTCCAAATAAAACGTGAACACCAACGATTTGCAAGCGGTCTTCGATGCGTATTTCAAGAAGGCCGCGTCCTCCTCACAACAACTGCTTGGGCTGGAGGTCGAGTGCTTTTTGCTGCGGCCCCAGTCGCCACCTGACACTCCGGTTGCCGATCCGGAGTTTGTCCCGTTTCAACCACTGCCGATGGAGGGCGCGGCCAGCATCCGCAAGCTGTTGGAAGCACTTGCGGAACTCCCCGAATGGCAGAAGGTGTGGGAGCATCCGCTTCCGGAAGAGTCTGTGCCTTCCCGCTTGCTGGGGTTGAAGCAAGAGGACGGCTCGTCCATTTCCGTGGAACCCGGAGGGCAGTTCGAGCTGTCCGATGCTCCGCGTGGTGAGTTGCAGGAAATTCAGTCCGCGCTGGAAAAATTCTACACTTCCTTGAACAACGTTCTCCGTGAGTGGGGTGGACGGACCCTGCATGTGGGCACCCAGCCGTGGCTCACTCCAGACCAACTCCCGTTTTTTGGGAAGCGTCGCTATCAGGTGATGTACGATCACATGCCTCGGGTCGGCAGACTCGGACGCTGGATGATGAAGGCGACCTCCGGAACCCAGGTCAATCTCGACTACCACTCGCAGGAAGACCTTGCGCGCAAGTTTGTTTTGCTCAACCGCCTCAGCCCCTTCTTTTCAGCCTTGTTCGCCAACAGCCCTATCAAGCAAGGAGAACTCAACGGTTCGCTGTGCAACCGTATGGTGGCGTGGGCGGACACGGACCCGTATCGCTGTGGGTTGCCGGAAGCCTTCGTCAACCGCAACTTCCAGATTCAGGACTACCACGACTGGACGCTCAACGCCTCACCCTACCTCTTGCTGCAAGGGGATCGCAAGTGGTTGACGGCAGGGCAATCCTTCCAGTCCCTGCTGGAGGCTCCCCCCGAAGGGTTGGTGCTGTCTCCGGACGATTACGATGCCCACCTCAATATGCTCTTTCCGGACATCCGCATCAAGAACGTCATCGAGGTGCGGGTGTTTGACGCGCTACGCCCCGAATGGACGATTGCGGTGCCTGCGCTGTTGAAAGGGCTTGTGTACTCGGAAGCCGCCTTGGCGAAGCTAGAAACGTGGTTGCTGGATTTTGAGGTGGAGCAGTTTGGCGTTTTCCGGAAAGCGGCGGCCAAAGATGGAATCCGTGCAGAAGTCGGCGCCGTTGATTTTGCCAAGCTCGGAATCCGCATCATGGAAACCGCACTGGAGGGGCTGGGATCGTCTGAAGAGAAGTGGCTGCTGCCCTACTTTGACCGCTACACCAAACACCAGTGCATGCCTGCCGATGAGGTCGTCGCAGGATTTGAGCGTAGCGGAAGTTCAGTAGGACGTTGGCTGAAGAAGTTGCTCCCGGACCCTAATGTTTAACTGGCAGGTTCATGGGCTGGAACTCCCTTCCGGAGCGCACCACTGAGGGGCGTTTATCGTCCACCATCCCGGAAACCCGCACAGCGAGTTTGCCATTGCTGGCTCCCATGTTGCCCGTGAACATCGGGAAACCGTTGATCCGCAACGTCACCTGCCCGTTGTAATCTCCGACGGACAGCACCTGTCCCGCTTCCAAATTCTGTCCGGTGTTTTGAATCCGGACTGTGCCGACTTCGGAAACCACGTCGTACTTCTGCTCCATCAGCAGCGAATTGAACTCGCCCTTGGGCAGGGTGGCGGCATCCTCAATGGATTCTGGCGCCCAAACCTTGCGGGGGCTGAGCCGACTGAGCGTCTTGTCTATTGCAGCATAGGGCAGGCAGAGCAGCATCCGGGTTTGTCCCCCTTGGCGCACCACCCCCTTCCCCTCTGCCGAGGCGTGCTTGAGGACGATGGGGCAAACGAGGGTCCGTTCAAAGGGCAGCATCACTCGTGCCCGGTGCTGATGGGTGGTCACGCGCTTGAGCCGGAGTTCCATGCGCTCGATTGGCTCCCACGCTCGCTCGTAGTCACGCAGGATGTGGATGAGCAACGCCTGCATCTCTTTTTGGTACTTGCCCAGAAATTCTTCGAGAGACAACTGCTGCTCGGCGAGTCCCGGAATTTTCCCGGACATCATCGAGTAGGTGAAGCCGTCATCCAGCAGCAGCAGCCCACGCTTTTGCCCGTTGCACTCGAAGATGTAAATGGGCTGGTGCGTGACTTGGGAGAGCACGTTCCCGAAGCGCTCCCAGTACACTGTTTCCGGAGCGACCTCGAACAGCCGGTTCACCTCGCGGTAAAGCGTCTGCTCCAACAGCGCAGTCCAACGGTGCGAGGTGATGTCCATCCAGCGGAACTGCCCGGTGGAGACCTTCGCTTCAACAAGGTCGTAGCGTTCGATGTTGAGCTGGTCGGTTGGCTTGTAGATCATGATGGCCGTCCTAGCTATTCCTGCATGATACCGATGATGCGGATACCCAACTTGTCCTCGTTGATCAGCACCATCTCGCCATGCGCGATCACCTTGCCGTCCAGCACGAGGTTGACCGGTTCTCCGGCAACCTTGTCCAGCTCGATGATGCTCCCGTAGGTGATCTGCGTGATCTCCTCACCGGTGAGCTTGGTGCGGGCCACCTCGACCACGACCTCATGCTGAAAATTAAGCAGGCGCTCGGGGCCAGACTGTGCCACCAAAGCCCCACTTTCATCCTTATCCCCGTTCATTGCACTGTCTGTTGAAGTGTTTGAGGCCGCCGCACCAGCCATGGCGGCTGCGGCCGTTCCCAAAGCGATCTCTTCCAATCCGATCGCATCGTCACTCCCGGTGTCTTCGGGAGCAGGTTCTTCCATTGCGGCTTCGTCCAGTTCCGCCAAATCCCCAATTCCGGTGTCCACCTCTTCCAGCAAGTTCGGTTCTTCCGCTCCTTCGTCAGAGGCTTCACCATCGGCAAAATCCGCCAGTTCCGGTTCACTTTCGGCCAAGTCAAACGGATCGTTGCCTGCCAAGTCCGGTTCGGCAAAGTCATCCTCCAAGCTGAAGGGGTCCTCCTCGGAAATTTCCGGTGTGGACTCTTCCTCTGTGCCGCTGGTGGCAAGTTCCGGTTCCGGGGTTTCCTCATCGGAGGTCATGTCGTCCAACTCCAAATCTGGCTCGGCCTCCCCGAGGTCAAAATCTCCAAGTTCATCAGCCCCTCCGGCATCCTCAGCCACTTCTGCTGCAAGTTCCGGTTCACTCGCTTCCGCAGCATCGTCGTCACTGCCAACCGCTGCAGTGACTTTCGGCTCGGCTCCGGATTCCTCTGCGGCGGCGAGGTCGATGTTGTCGTCCAATCCCAGGTCGTCGAGTTCGTCCAACCCTTCGATGTCCTCTCCGGAATCAGCTTCTGCGGCAGGTTCCACTGCTTCGTCCTCAGATGCGAGGTCAATGTTCTCTTCCAACTCTGAAGTTTCCCCTTCGGCATCGCTGATCACAAGCTCTCCCTCTTCAGTGATGAGGCCAGCTTTTTCAGCGGGTTCGGCAGCGTCTTCGCCAAAATCGAAATCCCCTGCGTCTTCCAACTCTCCGGCAGTCTCAACTACTTCGGAAAGCATCCCGGAATCATCGAGATTGCCCACGGCTTCGGTTTCAAGATCGAAATCCTCCAGATCGTCTGCGTTACCCTCCAAGTCAAAGGGAGAGTCGTCCATGTCGGAAAGGTCTAATTCGTCCCCAGCGTCAGGAGTGTCCAACGCGGTGAGGTCCACCTCCTCCATATCTCCTAGGTCCAAGTCTTCCAGATTTGTGTCCTCAGCGCTTTCTGCCATGATTGATCTGCACGGTGTTCAGAATTTTCGCAGCCATGCTGCGTTCCTCGCGGGGTCTTGCCCAGTGGCTATTGTTGTGGCAATCCTAATCGGGTTTGGAGGGTATTGCAAGTTTGATCACCACATACTTCTGGATTGCAGTCATTGCCCCACCCGCTATGCTGTTGCCCATCCAGTCTCTTAGCTTTTCCTGAATCCCAAAAAAGACCATGATGAATCGCATCCTCAACATCAACGCACTTGAAATCCTCGACTCCCGGGGCAACCCCACCGTCCGCGTCCGCGTGCTGCTCGAAGGCGGTACTATCGGCACCGCCTCTGTGCCCTCCGGCGCCTCCACGGGTGTCAACGAAGCCCTTGAACTGCGGGACGGCGACAAGGCCCGTTACAACGGCAAGGGCGTTCTCAAGGCGGTGGAAAACGTCAACACGTTCATCGCTCCGGAACTTGTTGGCAGCGATCCCTTGGCTCAAGCCGAAGTGGACCGTCAAATGCTTGAGCTCGACGGCACCGACACCAAGAACCGCTTGGGCGCAAACGCGATCCTCGGCGTTTCAATGGCGGTCGCTGATGCCGCAGCTCGCTCGCTCGGCCTCTCCCGTTACGCCTACCTCGGCGGGGTCGGTGCGTATCGGCTTCCGGTGCCGATGATGAACATCATCAACGGTGGCGAACACGCGGACAACAGCGTGGACATTCAGGAGTTCATGGTCATGCCCAGTGGCGCACCAAACTTCCGGGAAGCACTGCGCATGGGGGCCGAGACCTTCCACGCCCTCAAGAAAATCCTGCTCAAGAAAAACTACGCCACCAGCGTGGGCGACGAGGGCGGTTTTGCCCCCAACCTCACCAGCAACGAGGAAGCCTGCGAGGTCATCCTGGAGGCAATTCGAAATGCAGGTTACGAGCCGGGCAAGGAGATTACACTTGCACTTGATGCGGCGGCGAGTTCGTTTTGCGAAAATGGCACCTACGATTTCCGCAAATCCGGAGGAGGTCAGAAATCCTCGGAGGAGATGCTGGCATTCTACGAGAACCTTTGCCGCAAGTACCCCATCAGTTCCATCGAAGACCCGATGGACGAGCACGATTGGGAGGGTTTTCAGGCGATCACCACTGCACTTGGCGATCAGGTACAGATCGTGGGAGACGATCTCTTTGTCACCAACACCAAGTTTGTTGCGGAAGGCATCAAGAAAAAATCCGCAAACGCTGTCCTCATCAAGCTCAACCAGATCGGCACGGTCACAGAAACAGTCGAAACCATCCAACTCTGCCAAAAAGCGGGCTGGAACTACATCATCTCGCACCGCAGTGGTGAAACCGAGGACACCTTCATGGCGGATTTTGCCGTGGCAATGGGCGGCGGGCAGATCAAGACGGGTTCGGCCTCCCGCAGTGAGCGCACTGCCAAGTACAACCGCCTGCTCGAAATCGAAGCGGAACTCGGCAAGACTGCGCGATTTGGGCGTTAAGCCAATTTTATCAATCGTTTAAGTTGGGAGAAAACATGACTGCTTCTGTTTCAGTGCTGGGTATCTTTGCCATGGATCTGATTTTTCGTACAAATCGTTTGCCCGTGACAGGTGAAACGGTGGTTGGTAATTCCTTCGCCACCGGACCCGGTGGCAAGGGGTCCAATCAGGCCGTTGCCGCCCGGCGTTCTGGTGCAGAGGTGGTCCTGATCAGCAAGTTGGGCGGCGATGATTTTGGCGATACGGGGCGAAGGCTTTATGAGGGAGAAGGGATTTCATCAGAGTACTTGCTGACGCACCCGGAGGTCGCCAACGCGGCAGCGGTTATCATGGTTAACGAGCAAACCGGGGATAACTCTATCATCGTAGTTCTTGGTGCAGCGGGTGAACTCACTCCGGAAGAGGTGCGAAATGCAGCCTCCGGAATCACCGGTTCACAAGTTTTTCTCACCAATTTGGAGGTGCCGCTGGACGCAATGCAGGTGGGCTTGGAAATCGCTCACCAGCACCAAGTCAGCACCATTCTCAATCCTGCACCCGCTATTGTGCTGGATACGGACATCTATCCACTCTGTGATTACATCACGCCCAATGAAACTGAAGCCGAAATCCTCACGGGTTTGGAGGTGCAAACCGTGGAGCAGGCCGCTGCGGCAGCAGAAAAATTTCGGGAAATGGGCTCCAAAACGGTGATCATCACCCTTGGCAAAAACGGAGTGTATGCCCGCAATGCGGAACTGGCAGAACACATCCCGACCTTCGAGATGGGAGATCGGGTGGTGGACACCACGGGCGCAGGGGATGCCTTTAACGGAGGCTTTGCCGCAGCACTCGCCGAAGGTCTGGCGTTACGGGAGGCGATTCGCTTCGGGAATGCCGCAGCGGCCTTATCGGTCACGAAACATGGGACGGCCCCGTCCATGCCTCAAGCCAATGAAATCCGGGAGTTGCTGAACAGCTAAAGCAGAAATACATCTCGTTTGCACTCCCCCTCAAATCACGCGGTCATTGCCCCCGTCAATCGGAATTTGCGCCCCTGTCGTTTTCGAGAACGCAGGCCCGGCCACCGCGGCCACCAATTCTGCAACTTCTTTTGAGGAGACTTCCTTTTTGAGAATATTGCGGGACTTGTATTCGGCAACGGTCATTCCGTAGCGTTGCGCCCGCCCCTGCAAGACTTCCTCTGACCAAAGCCCGGTGTCGTACACACAATCCGGGTGCAACACGTTGACGCGCACCCCGTGCGGCCCAAGCTCCATTGCGGCGATGCGGGCCAGTTGAGTCACGCCTGCCTTGGCCACCGAATAAGCTGAGGCTCCCGGACCTGGCGCAGGGACATTGCGGGAAGCGATGAAGATCACGGAACCGTCCCAGCTTTTTTCGAGAAAAGGTGTCGCTGCGGTCAGCAGTCGCTGGTGGCTGGAAAGGTTCAGTTGCATACTGCGGTCCCATGTTTCGGCATCCATCTCGCCGATGGTTTTCCCTGCCGGAAAATTCCCTGCGTTGCTCACTAGCACATCCAGCCCTCCAAACATCCGCACTGAGAACTCCACGGCTTTGCACAGGGCATCATCGTCGGTCACATCGCAGCAGATGCCACGCTGTCCGGGCTTGTTCAACATTTGCTCGATTTCAGAATTGAGATCCAGCCCCACCACTGCGGCCCCTTGGGCGTGCAAGGAATCCACGCAGGCGCGGCCAATCCCACTGGCGGCTCCGGAGACGAGCGCCACCCGACCCTGAAAGGGCAACGGGGTTCCGGCCTTGCCGAGCTTGGCCTGTTCCAAATCCCAGTACTCCACCTCAAAAATGTCCGCTTCCGGAAGGCTCTCCCAGCGACTCCATCCCTCCACTGCTTGGATGGTGCGCCTTGTGTGTTCCACAAGATCGGAGATGATGCCGGTTTCCTTGACACTGCGTCCAAAGGCGAGGGTGCCGTGTCCGGGCCAGATGCCCCACCTCGGAGCTGGATCGAGGCAGGTCAGGGTACCGTCGGTGTTGCGTTCAAAATACGCCTGATACCACTCTTGAAACTCCTGAATTTCTTGTTCGGCATCACCTCGCAACACCACAGGCTTGAGCTTGGTGCGCAGCACATGATCCGGAGTGAGCGGTCCGCGAGTGCCGATTTCTGCAACATCTGTTCGGTTGGCGAAGCCTCCGGCCTCGGCTGTTTGGTCGAGTTGCGCCAGCATTGGCTGTCCCTTGGCGAGCGAAACTTGCCTGCGGATTTCTGCGAGTTGCCGTAAATCTTCTTGCACGGAATCGCACCGAGGCGCTTTGGCTCCCTGACGCTGAGCGTGGTTCTCTGCTTCTGTGACAAGGCGGATCATCTTTTCGTAAGACTCCCGGGCATCGTCGTCGAAGGTGAAGATGCCGTGCTGCATGAGAATCATGCCTTCGTATTGACTCCAGTCGATGCCTTGCGTGAGTTCTCGCACTTTGCGGGCCAGCACAAATCCAGGCATGACGTAGGGGATCACCAGCACACGATTTCCGTAAATTTTCCGGATGCACTCGTCTCCGTTCGGGTGGTTGGTCACACCCAACACGGCATCCGCGTGGGTGTGGTCCACGAAGTGGAACGGGATGATCGCGTGCAGAATCGCCTCGACCGAGGGATTCGGCGCCCCCGGATCGGTCATGGCGGCGCGTTGCTGACGCACCATCTCGGTGTCACTGAGGGTTTCCAAAGTGGCCAGTCGTTTTAGCACGTCCAGCTTAACGGGGGCGAATCCGGGGGTTGCGATGGTGGCCAAATCCCAGCCGCTGCCCTTCACAAAAAGCAACTTTTCTGGCTCCCCGAAAAAATTATTGGCGGTGAGTTTGACCGAAGTATTGCCTCCGCCGTGCAGCACGAGGTCCGAATTTGCGCCCAGCAGCCGGGAGCTGTAGACCCGCAACTGCATCAGATCGCCCGCGCAGGCTTGGGCGTCTGTTTCATTCCATAAACTTTTCATTGGGTTGCTCTCTGGCAATCATGTTTGTCAATCGTGAAACATAGGTTTGCTGGATTGGTACTACAAGCTGTTTTCAGCTAGAGTCCATGCTGGCTTTCACATCAAGAGGTGGTGCCCTTGCAGTCGCAGAGGACAAGGTGGTCTTGAGTCACTCATCGAATCAAGCGTCGAATGTTGCTTTGACCGCATTGCGCATTCCTTGCACAATCTGATCGGCTTCACCTTGGGAAATGCACAACGGCGGCGCAAACCCCAGAATGTCACCTTGAGGCATGGCACGGGCAATAATGCCTTCTTTCAGCAGATTCGCCGCCAGAGTCGGGCCGACTTTTTTCGCCGGATCAAAGAACTGCCGCTTGTCCCGATTTTCCAGTTGTTGTGTGTTTGACATGTTTTCTCCAGATAGCCCGTGATAAACTGAGAATGGTTTTTCTGTAAAAAATGAACCAGCAAAATTTAGGTGCTAAACTTCCACCGCAACGACCGCAACAGGGTCTCCCCGATCAATCAAGCCCGGAAAATGTCTTCCCATGAGAATGCCGTTCCGTTTGCTGTGATACTCCGTTGGCATTGAATCGGTGCGGTGAATGTCATGCACTTTGGCCAACAGTTCGCCTTCCTGAACCCGTGAACCTAAATCCACGCACATTTCCAGCAAACCGCTGGATTCGCTGGTGACGTAACAGCGATAATCCGGCATATCCAAGTTGAGGGTGGGAGCCGTTTCCAAAGTCCCGGAAAGGATTTGCGCGTGTTTGAGGAAATTCCGCACTCCTTTTTTGGCAATGGCGACCGAAGCCGCAGTGGAGCCGCCGCCGCCGCCCAGTTCCGTTGAAATGAAGACTTTGCCCATTTCCTCCGCCGCCGTGTCGTACATTCCGGTTGCGTCAAGCTCCAACAACTTGAGACTGTAAGGCGCGTTAAAGGCTTGCATGGCGGCCACGCAACGTTGTTCCTGCGCCTTGTCCGGAAGCTCATGCGCGGCGCAAAACGAGACAAAATCCAGCGTTTTTCCTCCGGAATGAATATCCAGCACAAAATCGGACAACGGCAACAGCGTTCTTTGAAAAAAATCCGCGATTTTTTCCGTGACGGTTCCACCCGGTTTTCCGGGAAACACCCGGTTCATGTTGCCAGAGTCAATCGGCGAAGTGCGCTTGCCCGCTTGGAACGCCGGAAAATTCATGGCGGGAACGAGGATGATTCTGCCTGAAATTTCTTCAAGCTTGAGCGTGTTGGCTAAATCAAACAGAGCGACTGGGCCTTCGTATTCATCGCCATGATTTCCACCGGTCAGCAGGGCGGTCGGGCCGTCTTCGTTTTTGACGACTGTAACCGGAATCATAATCGCGCCCCAAGCCGATTCATCCCAAGAATACGGGAGTTTCAGATGTCCGTGTTGGATGCCGTCTTTTTCAAAATCAACGGTCGGTGTGATCGGATTAGGGCGCATAGGGCTAATCTTGAACCAGAAATTGTTGATGAACAATCATCGTTTCGCAAATAAATGCAGTGCTCAAGTTGATTTTGGAGGGTTCACAGGTAGTTCTGCCAAAGCCCAACCGTGACCACGGCAAGCAGCATCCAGCCAATGATGCGGTAAAAGACCTCGCTACGGTGCTGGAGCAGTTTTGCATGAAAAAGCAGCCCGCAGCCGTAGCCGACGAGGTGGATCGGAAACAGCCAGAGTTGCCAATCCCAATGGAAATCCACTCCGTTGGCAAACAGCATCACAATCTTGAACGGGGCCAGCAAGACCCAAAGCGCAAGCAGACTGTCCCGCAGTCGCTCCCGTGCGATCCAACGTCCAGCGACCGGTACAATCAGGGGCGAGCCTAGCAGCGCCAATCCGGAAAGGTAGCCTCCGAAGGCGATGGTTGCGTAATCTGCCAGTCGTCCGCCTACAAGCGTTTTGAAAGGCCGGATGTAGTTGATTGCGTAGAATCCAACAATGACCTGCACGAGGCCCACCAGCCAAGCATCCGGAAGCGAGATCAGGCCCAACAGCCCGATCACGACTGGAACCAGCATCACACCCATGATGTGGAAAATCTGCCGCCACGCGATGACGTTGAAACGTAAAAGGACAGTGACGACCCCGGTTGTGAAAACATGGACGGCGGTGATCGGGATGATGTGGATGGGAGAATCGACGAACAGCAGGGCCAGTGGAAGCATGAGGACCAGCCCCCCGAATCCAAAACCGGAGCGGACGAACCCGGACCAGATGAAACATGCGGAAAGCCCGACCAGCGCCGGGGTGGTCAACTCCAAGGAAGGCTGGGGGTTAGGAGGCGTCTTCGAGGTTGCGGATTTCCTTGCGACCCTGCGTTTCATCGACTCGCCAGAAGAGGTAGCCGCCGATGAGGAAGAGCAGAATGATGGAGGCGATGCTCCAGCGGGCCGACTCCTGCCCCACTTGTGTGAGCATCGCCTCGGTGGGGTCTGCCGGCATGAGCAAGCTGCGAGCAACCAATCCGGAGAGTCCCATCAGCACCGGGCCGAGGATGGCGGCGAACTTGCCGAGCATGTTGTAGAATCCGTAGAATTCGGCAGCTTGGTTGAGCGGAATCAGTCGGGAGTAGTAAGAACGGCTCAACGCCTGAACGCCGCCCTGCACCAGTCCGATCACCGCAGCGAGCGCGTAGAACTCCCACTTCTCACGCATCTGCGTGCCCCAGATGGTGACGGCCATGTACACCGCAATGCAGAGGAAAATGGATTTACGGACACCCCAATGTTGGCCGAGTTTGCCCCAAACCAGTGCGGCGGGGAAGCCTACGAACTGCACGAGCAGCAGTGCGGTGATGAGGTCGGTGGACTCGAAGCCGATGGAGATGCCGTAATCCACCGCCATACGGATGATCGTGTCCACGCCGTCAATGTAGAACCAGTAGGCGACGAGGAAGAGCATCACCGTTCGCAGTTGTTTGAGCTTGCGTAGTGTCGTGCCAAGTTGCCGGATTCCTGCGGAGATGGCCCCTGAAGTTACCGAGCGTCCCGTGTCCGGTTCCGGAACCCAAACCAGCGTGAACACCGTGAAACCGCCCCACCAGAGGGCGACGGTCACGAAGGACCAACGCACCGCCTCTCCTGCATCGGCGAGTCCGAACCAGTCCGGATTCAGCGTCATCAGCACATTGACGAGGAACAGCAATCCTCCGCCTAAGTAGCCTAGCGCGTAGCCGAAGCTGGAAACGTAGTCAATGCGGGATTCGTCCGCGATCGAGGGCAGCAGCGCGTCGTAGAAAATGTTGGCTCCGGAAAAGCCGATGGAGGCGATCACATAGACGAAAATCGCCAGCAGCCAGTTGCCTTGCTCCACAAGAAAGAGCGCGGCGGTGCCCAACACTCCGAGGTAGGCGAAGGTGCCCAGCATCCGCTTTTTCACAGAGGCTTGGTCAGCAATTGCCCCCAAGAGTGGGGCGAGCAGAGCGACGAGCAGGCTGGCGAGGGCGTTGCCGAAGCCGAGTTGGGCGGTGCTGGTGTTCACGTCCGCACCCGCGCTCCAGTACTGCTTGAAGAAAATTGGGAAGAAACCTGCGACCACGGTGGTGGCAAAGGCCGAGTTCGCCCAGTCATAAAGCGCCCAGCCCCAGACCGAGCGTCGATCCTGACTCATGGCTCAGTTCAATTCCGAGGGATTGGCGGTCTGCTGATTTTCTGCAACCCGTTTTTTGATGAGATTGGCGATTTCCAATGCCTCATGGTTGGTCAGTTCCACCGCGACGAGTTGGTGCAATCGTCCGTCGTTTTGCTTGACGGAGAGCAGCACTCCGGATGGGCTGACCCCGACTTCTACTTGCACATTCATGGTTGCATCCGAATGAGAACGATGAAGCTCAACGCCCGCCTTGGTGCACCTTGAGCTTAGGCTTGCGCTTGCGGAGCGTCAGGGAGGGGCGATGGTAGCCGAAGTATGCACCCAGCCCCCAACCAATGAAGGCCAGCGCCGGAGCTGCGACTTCCGGAGGAGAGAAAATATACTGTGCGCCATAAAGCCCAGCAATCAAGCCAAGCAGCGTTCCGGTCTGCACAAAGCGATCCCGAAACAATAAAAGCAGGCAGTTCAAAAACCAACGCAGCACAAGCCTCGGTAGGAAAGGGGAAGTTTTTCCGGATCCTAGGCGAAACCGGAGCCTTTTGGATCATAAACGACTCCGGGCCAGAGGCAAAGCAAAATCCGAAGCTGCGAGTGCGAAAACCATTGAGACTTCCCGAAGGCTTGTCATTCTGATGGAGACACTCACCCGCATCAGGAGCTTGCATGTCTGTTTCAGAACGTTTTAACCTTTCCGGTAAAGTGGCGGTGCTCTCTGGCGCCAGCCGAGGCATCGGCCTTGCTGCCGCCACCACGCTCGCCCAAGCCGGAGCGCATGTTGTCCTCACCAGCCGCAAGTTGGAGGCTTTGGAAGACGCCGCCCAGCAAATCCGGGACGTTGGCGGGGAAGCCACGCCGATTGCCTGCCACAACGGAGAGCTGGCGCAAATCGCCGCGCTTTTCGAGCAAGTGCAATCCAAGTTCGGACGCTGCGACATCCTTGTCAACAACGCGGCCACTAACCCGCACTACGGTTCGGTGCTGGAGGTGGACGAGAAGATTTGGGACAAGACGGTGGATGTCAACCTCAAGGGGTATTTCTTCATGAGCCAACACGGGGCCCAGTTGATGAAGACGAACGGAGGCGGCTCGATCATCAACGTCGCCTCGATCAACGCCATCCGTCCCATCGGCGGGCAGGTCGTCTATTCGATCACCAAAGCGGCGGTTTGCTCGCTGACGCAGGGCTTCGCCAAGGAGCTTGGACCCAGCGGCATCCGTGTCAACTCGCTGCTACCCGGAATCACCGACACCAAATTTGCGGCGGCGTTGGTGCAAAACGAGCAGTTCATGGAGCAGGTTGTTCCGCAAATCCCGTTGCGACGGGCGGCCCAACCGGATGAAATGTCCGGGATGATCCTCTACCTCGCGTCTGACGCTTCTTCTTACACCACCGGCGCGTCCTTTGTTGTGGACGGCGGTATCCTCGCATAAGCCTGTTATGGACTTCTCGATCCCCCAAGACTTGCAAACGCGGCTGACCGAATTGCGCGAATTCATTGATGCACGGGTGTTGCCGCTGGAACCGAAGCTGCTTGCGGGCGGATTCGCTGCCGTTGAAGCGGATCTGGAAACCGTTCGCAACGAGGTCCGGGAGCATGGCTGGTGGGCACCCAATCATCCCAAGGAGTGGGGTGGACAGGGCTGGGACTTGCTCAGCCACGCGCTTGTGCTGGAAGTGCTGGGCCGCACCCCGCTCGGACTTTACGCTTTTGGCACCCAAGCTCCGGACGCAGGCAACATCGAACTGCTCCACATGCACGGCACGCCGGAGCAAAAGGAGCAGTGGCTGGGCCGCATGGTGCGCGGGGAAATCCGCAGTTGTTTTGCCATGACCGAACCGCACACTGCGGGGTCGAATCCGGTCATGCTGGAAACGCAGGCCGTGCGGGACGGCGATGATTATGTGATTTCCGGACGCAAGTGGTTTGCCACCGGAGCCGATGGCGCAGGGCTTTGCATTGTGATGGCGGTCACCAATCCGGATGCGCCGCCCTACCAGCGGGCCTCGATGATTTTGGTGCCCAAGGACACGGTCGGGCTCGTCCACGTCCGCAACATTTCGGTGATGGGACACGCCGGTTCCGGCTGGATCAGCCACGCCGAACTGGAGTTTCAGGAGGTGCGGGTTCCCGTTTCGTCACTGCTTGGCCCCGCAGGACAAGGCTTCGTGCTGGCGCAGCATCGGCTGGGACCCGGACGCATCCACCACTGCATGCGCTGGCTTGGGGCTTCCGGACGCGCCCTCGATCTCATGAAAGCCCGTGCCAAATCACGGACGCTCGGACCCGATTCGGTGTTAGCCGACAAGCAGTTGGTGCAGCAACACCTCGCTGTATCTGCAATTGAACTGAACGCCGCCCGCCTCGCCACCCTTCATGCCGCATGGCGCATCATGCAAGACGGGGCAAAGGCCGCCCGCCTCGAAATTTCCCTCATCAAGGTGCAAGTCGCGCAAACCCTCCAGCGCATTGTTGATCGCGCCATCCAAGTCCACGGTGCCCTCGGTGTCACGGACGACACCGTCCTCAGCTTCCTCTACCGCGAGGAACGCGCCGCCCGCATCTACGACGGAGCCGACGAGGTCCACCTCGCCAGCATCGCCAAGCAACTGCTCAAAGCTTAGCGAATCCCGGCAGGTAAAACGTCTCAGCTTCCTGTAAGTGGACCACCCCCCAAGTAAAGAAGGGTTCCGCACCGTCGTTTTTGACGAGGGCGACGTCTTCGAACCAGATGCGCTCCTGTTCGCCTCTGGGGTAGAGCAGGTGGGTGCGACGACCATCCCCGCTTCCAATGTCCAATCCCGTGTGGCAGTGCCGTTCACGTCCAGTTCCTCCAAGTCCATTTCACGAGGTGCTGGCTCAGCAGGAATCGTTGGGAATTCCCCAACAGACAAACTTAACGTGAGTTTTGGATAAGAATGTCCCTCTTTGGCAAAGGGGGACAGGGGGAATCCCAAGTGTCTCCCCAGCTTAAAAATCTCCCTCAATCCCCCTTTTAGGGGGAAGCCCACCGGAGCCGCTCTTTTCGCTTATCCAAAACTCACGTAAACTTAAGCTCAAATAGACGGACCTCCGGGACTTCATTTGCAATGTGCTTGCTCAGGGAAACACCAATTCCGGGCGAAAATCGGCGAAGCTCTCCAGCGTTTGCTGGTTGCACTGTTGCTGGAGTGCCGAGCCGGGCAAGACTGCCGATGAGCATTTGTACTTTTGCCGCAGGGCGTTTGTCTTCTCGTTTTCCTCGATGCAGACGGCAACCAGTCCTGCCACAATGCCGTCTTGCCCTTCGACCAGCCGGATGGACGCATCCATCGTGCCGCCCGTCTCAATCCACTGATCGACGAGCAGTACCCGTGTTTGCGGACGAAACGCAGGCTTGCGAAGTTCCATGTCTTGAGTGCGTCCGGAGTAGTTTGTGAAGGTCACCACGGTCGTGTCCACCGGAATCTTCCCGGCCTTGCGCACGGGGAGAAAACCCTTCTGGAGTCGGGTGGCAATTGCGGCTCCCAGCACAAAACCCATCGCGTCCAGTCCTGAAACGACATCAATCTCATTGGCATCGAAGGGGGCGATGAGATCATCCAGCAGTGCGTTGAAGGTTTTAGGGTTACTGTAGAGCGACGAGGGATCAAGCCAAGCGTACTTGTCTCCCTTGGTGTTGGGCGACATGCTGGCAAGGTACCAATCGCGTGAGCTGAAGTTCATGGATTCGCAGCAGTCAAGTTAGGAGTGTTGGATGAGGTGCTGGGCGTTTGCAACGCGCAGCAATTGCTCCAGTTGGTCAGGATCAAGGTTGTAGAAATCTCCGGACACATTGATACCCGTGGCGACAAGGAAACAATCAACCGCCTTCGCATAGTGGAGGGCATTGTCCGGAGTCACCCCGGACGCAAGGGCAAGAGCAGTGTCTCCACAACCGGCCCGTATGTCAACAATTTTTGACTGAGCGGCCGCGTGGCCTGTGGCAATTCCGGAGGTCGTCACCACATCCATCCAACGGCTGGCGACGCGGGCGGCAGTTTTGTACTGTTCCGGAGCCACCTCCCGCTGTTTCTTGAAGGCGGTGCCACCGAAATACAATCCATTCCAGCCGCTTTGCTCACGGACGGCGGCGATTTCGCGGGCTTCTGGCTGGTCTTCCGGGCTGTGGGTTTCGTCAATGCGAGCGTTGTCGGCCCAGTAGGCATTGACCGGACAGCCATCCCGCTCCAGTTCGCCGAGGACCGGAAAGGCGTCTTTGCCTGTGACGGCGAGAAAGTTCACGCCCAGCCAAAGCTCCGGAAACACCGAGCGCACCTGACGGATGATGGGCAGGAAGGGTTCCGGCGGAAAATCGTGGTTGATCAAAAAAACGCCGTGCGCACCACCGTCGCAGGCGAGGCGGACATTGCGCTCGGCCTGTTCGTTGTCCAGCACGTGGATCACAGGAAGAACCACCGTCCCTTGAGCCTTGAAGTGTTGTTGCAGTTCGTTGCGGGTCATCAAACCAAGAGCAGGAGAAATTTGTGCAGACCGACGCCAACGACACCAGAGCCATGAAAAACAGTCAACGCCTTTTTATCTACCACTGCCTTTCCGCCAGAGGTCAATGCCCCAGACGGCGATGAGCAAGCCCAAGCCGGTCACCACCACGACCTCAAATGTCAGGGCCTCTTCCCAGCCTTGCAGAGCGCCGAAGGTGGCCATCAGCCCGCCGATCATGAGATAGGTTGGCGGCACCATTTGGCTGAGAAACGGTCCCAACCGACGGCGCATCCGCACAAGCAGGTAAAGGAAAACAAGGATGATGAGAAATTTCACAAGTTGATGGCAAGGAAACGGGCATCCCGCGTCAGATTGACCAATACGACAGAGGACGGTGGCGAGCGGGTTTCACTTGAGGATAAGCGAAATCCTGCTCGCAGACAAGGAGAGACTCACGTTCAGCGGGGTTCCAAGTCGTCCAGTTCCCGGATTTCCTTTTCGAGCTGCATCCAAACGGCATACTCATCATGATCTGCCGGGCTGTCGTCCAGCGCGGTGATCCATGTGCCAATTTCGTCCAACTCTTTTTCTTCTCGTGCCTTGATGATGGTCGGGTTGTGCATCCTTGTTTCCTGTCGTGGGTTGAGGTCTTTTGACACTTGGATTTCCTTCAAGGCTCATGCCAGAACCCTAAGAAATTGGCTTGGTCAAAACAGGCAGGTACGATACCCTGTTGGGAGTGTTGGCCTGTGAGCCGCGCTTGAACTGCAACACCGCGTTGCTCAGCAAAGCATCCGCGACACCCAAACCATTCCCCATGTCCAGCACCACCCTTGGTCTTGAAGCTCCCCTCTTGAGCTACCTGCGTTGCCATTCCCTGCGCGACACCGATCTTCTCAAACGCTTGCGCACGGAAACGGCGAAGTTGCCTTTCGGCGGCATGCAAGTTTCCCCGGAACAAGGACAGTTCATGAACCTGCTCGTCCGCATCACCGGAGCCACGCGCATCGTTGAAATCGGCACCTTCACGGGCTACAGTTCACTCTCGATGGCACTCGCCCTGCCGGACTCTGGAACGCTCGTCGCCTGCGATCTCAGCGAGGACTACACCAACACCGCCAAACGCTACTGGGCCGAAGCCGGAGTGGCAGACCGCATTGAACTCAAGCTCGGCCCTGCGCTGGAATCACTGGATGAGCTGCTGGATTCCGGACACGCCGGGAGTTTCGACATGGCCTTCATTGATGCCGACAAAACGGGCTACCTCGCTTACTACGAACGTTGCCTGAAGTTGCTGCGGACAGGAGGCTTGCTCCTCGTGGACAACGTGCTGTGGGGCGGACGTGTCGCTCGTCCTGAAGTCATGGATGAGGACACCACCGCTCTCCGGGCTTTCAATGAACACCTGCATCGAGACGAACGCATCGACTTGAGCATGCTCCCACTCGGAGACGGCCTCACCCTTGCCCGCAAACGCTGATCCGTGAAAAAATCTGACATCATCATCATCGGCGGAGGCATCGTTGGCCTTGCCACCGCCTACCAGTTTTCACGCACCTACCCTCGGCTTTCGGTGACGGTTCTTGAAAAAGAAACTGAAGTCGCCCAGCACCAAACCGGGCACAATTCCGGAGTGCTGCACACGGGGGTTTATTACAAACCGGGGTCACTGAAAGCGAAAAACTGCCAAGAGGGCAAGCGGCGCATGGAGGAATTCTGCGCCGAAAACGACATCCCCTACGAGATTTGCGGGAAAGTGATCGTCGCCACTTCCGCAGCCGAACTCCCTGCGCTGGAGAGGATTCTTGAGCGTGGGCGGGCGAACGACGTGGTCTGCGAGTTGATCCCACGGGAGCGGTTGCTGGAGTTGGAACCGCACGTCAACGGGATTCAGGCGATCCATGTTCCGGAAGCAGGAATCACGGACTACACGGCGGTCTGCCGACGCCTTGCAGAAATCGTTCAGCAGGAAGATCACCGGACGCTCAGACTTGGAACCAAAGTGACGGGGTTGCGGACAGGAAGTTGCATCGTGGTGGAGACCACAACCGGAGCCTTTGAGGGAGACTACTTGGTCAACTGCGCGGGATTGTACTCTGACAAAGTGACGGCGATGACCATGCCTCCACAGCATAAGATCATCCCGTTCCGGGGAGAGTATTACGAGGTCAAGCCCAATGCCCAGCACCTTTGCAACAATCTCATCTATCCGGTTCCGGATCCGAATTTCCCCTTCCTCGGAGTGCATTTCACACGCATGATCCAAGGCGGGTTGGAGTGCGGACCCAATGCCGTGCTGGCCTTTGCACGGGAGGGCTACACGCGCACCACCGTCAACTGGCAGGAACTCGCAGAATCCCTCAGCTATCCGGGTTTTCTCAAGCTGGCGGCAAAATACTGGAAAACTGGAGCCGAAGAGTTGTGGCGCTCTTTCAGCAAAGCAGCGTTCGCCAAGGCGCTTCAGCGGCTCATTCCAGAAATCCAAGCCGATGACCTAGAAGCCGCTCCCGCCGGGATTCGCGCTCAGGCGGTCACTCCGGACGGCAAGCCTGTGGATGATTTTCTGATTCAACAGGATGGCAGGATTGTCCATGTCGGCAACGCGCCGTCTCCTGGAGCCACCTCCAGTCTCAACATCGGGAGTCACATTCTCGGCCAGCTTGCGCCCCTGCTTGGAAAATCGAAAGCCGCTTAAGGCGTTCTGACGCTGTGTGATGATGTCTGAAAACTCTCCCCAACCACTCTTGAAGCCCGGATGGGGGCTGGCGGTGTTGTCCATCTGCGCGGTTGGTGTGCTGGGGCTGCTCACTCCTTTTGACTTTGAGGCCAGCCGCTGGATTTGGGAACATGCCAATCCGGAATTCGGAGAATGGACTCGGAGAACCTTTTTTGAAGGGGACGCTGCGGGTTTGAGCGATCCGGGAACCTGCTTTCTGCTGGCCAGCCTTGGACTTTACCTTTGGAGTGGCCGTGCATCTGCCCCACAATGGCTACAGCATGAACGGCCCTACCTGAGCTTCATCGTGCTCTCAGCCTTGGCGGGAGCACTTGGGTTGGTTCACGGACTCAAGTGGGTGATTGGACGGGCGCGGCCCTATGAGGTGTGGCAGAGTGATTGGCCCTTCACCCCGTGGCACAGCTTCGGCCCGCACTTTGTCACCGAGGGCATCTATTCCGGAAGTTTCCCCAGCGGCCACACAGCGTCGGTTGTCACCTTGCTCATGCTCGCCTATGTGTTGCACTCCTATCCGAGCTTGCACCGGCGGCGGTGGGCTTGGTTGTGGGGAGCAGTTGCGGTGGCGATGGCGATGGCGATGGCGGTGGGACGGGTGATGACAGCGTCGCATTGGCTCACGGACTGCCTCGGCATGATCCTGCCCACCTGGATGGTGCTGCACTGGATGTTTCACCGTTTTTTGCGCACGGCAGAGCAGCGGGAGTATGTCCGGATGCACGGAGGCTACCCCTCCGTGCCGGCCTACTGGGAACTGCAGTTGGCGGGTTGGGGGTTCCTGATCTTGTTGGGGTTGATGGGATTGGTGATTGGGCTCCGGAGCGTGTGGCTGGAGTCGAGATTTGAGTTGCTGGTGCTGGCTCCATTGGGAATTGCTCTGCTCGGCTTTGCTTGGCCGCGTTTCCGGAAACTTCACGAAACCGTGCTATCCGTATTTTTTGTGGTGCAGGCCAACGATCCCGCGTGACCCGAATGCGACAACCCCTTGCCGTCCGGCACTCTTCGGAGCTGGTGCGCACTCCCCTACGGGGGCAGCAGCAGTTGCGGAAACGAGGCTTGCTGTGGCTGCTGGGCATTGTTGGAGTGTGGCTCGTGACGATTCTTGTGTTGGAATCGCAAGATGCCGATCGGCGCGTGTTGGCGTGGTTTTGGGACGGCAAGGAGTGGTTTCTGGCCAAAGATTTTCCGTGGACTTGGCTTTATACCTATGGGACGATCCCCGGACTGCTGCTCACCATCTTCGCTTTTGTCGCATGGTATGCGTGTCTGAAGCGATCCGAATGGCACCGCTGGCGCGGGTATTGGTTGGTGATGGGGCTCTCGATTGTGCTGGCGGCAGGAGTGATCGTGAACGGGTTGCTCAAGGAATACTCCGGGCGGCCACGTCCTCGGCAGATCTTGGAATTCAACGGGCCGTGGCCGTACAAACCAGTCCTTGCCGTGGGCATTCCGGGACGTGGACAGTCCTTTCCTTGTGGGCACTGCACGATGGGTTTCGTGTTTGTCACAGGGGTGGTGTTCTGGCGACCGTTCCGGAAACTCGCTCTGGCAATGCTGGGCTTTGGGCTGGGGTACGGAGTGCTGCTCAGTGCAACTCGGATCGTACAGGGGGGGCATTTTCTGAGTGACACTTTTTCTTCATTGGCAGTGTTGCTCTGCACGATGGTGGTGCTTTACCACTTTGTCTTACCACCGCCCCTGCTGGAAAACCGTCCGGTCAAGCTCTCCCGACGCTTTGGAATGCAGGTGGGGGTGGGGCTGTTGCTGGCGATTGCCGTGATGATCGCACTGTTTCTCACGAGACGTCCGTTTTACGAATCGCACCGCCGCGAAATCACAATTCCGGAAACCGTAGAATCCTTGGTGATCCAAAGCGATCTTGTTCAAAAACATCTCCAACTCGATTACGCAGATCAAGGTGCGGTGCAGGCTCATAAAAAAATACTAATTTTCTTGGAAGTGCGGGGGTTTGCCGTGCCCGACTCCCAGCATCATCTTGAAATTCGCAAAACCCAGACCGCAAGCCGCCTGACGCTTGAGTTTCTAGTGAGAACCGAGGGGTACTTCTCTGAACTCGGACAAACCCTGACGCTGACGCTCCCTGTTGCATTTCGCAACAAAACACGCCTTTCAGATCCAGCGAATATCGAGTAAAATACAAGTTTTCGCGAACGTCTCACCAAACCCCCTGCTCCACCGCCAGCACTGCTGATGCCTGTACAACGCATTCACAATTTTTCGCTGAAGTGGCTGTTGAGTGTGCTGGCCGGGATGTTGCTCACACTAGCCGTGCTGGTCGTTGTCCTCTTTTGGCGCTTGACGGAAGGTCGCATGACGATGCACTCCGTTACGCAGGCGATGTCGAACGCCCTCTCCATACCGGAGCAGGGGGTCAAAGTGAACGTGGGGGCAGCGAAGCTATCGTGGGAGGGCTGGCAGAGTCCGCTTGGGGTGCATATGTTCGATCTTGACGTGACGACTCCGCAGGGTCAAATCATGCTTCCAGAAATGGCGATTGGCCTCAACCTGCCCCGACTCTTCCGGGGAGAAGTCGCCCCCAGCCTGATTCGACTGGAACGGCCCAGTCTGCAATGGACCCTCGGTCAAACTGATGTGTCCGGCATCGATTTTTCCGGATGGCTCGATGTTTCCGCCCAATCCTCTGGAGATGCCGCAATCCCGCCGCACCTGCAATATCTCAAACGCATCATCCTCAACAATGCCGACTTTCGCATCTTGGATGCAGCCCGTGATCGTGTCATCCGGGTGGTGCAGGTCAACGTATCGGCAAAACGGACCGTGCGTGAAATCAGCGTCACGGTTGCTGGCAAGGTGCAGCAGGAGCAAGGGTTTGTTCCTGTGCAAATCGCAGGGCAGTGGCAATTTCAGCCCCAGCCGCATGGTCAAGTGGTTGTGAAGGCACAACGTCTTGGGTTGGTGCATGAGCTTAACAAGCTGTTGAAAATCCGGTTGCCCAGCCTGCAAATCTCAGCGCGAGGGCCGCAAAATCAACAGCATATCGGCACCGCGACCGCCACTGTGACTTTCATCCCCTCCTCAAGCCCTACTGGCTTTCCGGAAGTTGGCGAAGTGGTGGGAACTCTTGCTGTGAGTGATGCCCGGATCGGACTGCAACACACCGTCTACCCCAGCATTTCCGCATTGGTCGCGGACGCCGATGGTCAAGTGGAGTTCAAGCTGGGGCCGGACTTTGCGCTTCAGGACGCCAAAGCCAAGTTCGAGTTGTCCGGGGCCAGTGTGCTGACAGAAGGGGGAGCGGAAACACTTGAAGTCGAGAAGCTGACCTTCTCCGCCGACTGGGACGGCACCACCCTGCAAACCAAAGATTTCCGGATCAAGCTCGACAACACCACGCGACTGGAGGCCCAAGCCAAACTGAGGACGCGTGATTTCCTGCCTGTGGAACTCGTGCTTCAAGCCAATGCCTTCAATTTTCCCGTGGATGCTCTCTCCGGCTGGTGGTTGCCCAATTTAGCCACGGGAACCCGGGAATGGGTGGTGAATCGTCTGTCGAAAGGACAGGTGCGCACGGCTTCGGTGGCTTTGCAAATGAGTTCCGGGACACCGCCCAATGACGATGCCCTGCAACTCCGGCACTTGAAAAGCGTCCTGCACGTTGAAAACACGTCGGTGCGGTATTACGAAAACCTGCCGGAAAGTCAGAGGGTCAACGCGACCATCGAAATCGGGATGGATGCCGTTGAGATTGCGATTCACTCTGGCGTGATCAACGAGTTGGAAATCAGGGCGGGCACCCTGCGTTTTGCACCGCTCCAATCCGGATTGCCCCTCGCGCAGTTTTCGTTTAACGCAATCGCTCCACTGCCGACCGCCTTGGCGTTGCTGGAGCATCCGGACCTAGCGGTTCTGGAAAAGGGCGACCTGCCGTTTTCCCAAGCCCGAGGGCAGGTGCAGTTGAAGTTGGACATGGATTTTCCACTGAAAGACGAGCTTGCGGATGGAGATTTCCAGTTCTCCGCAGACGCGAGAATCGACAATGTCAGCCTGCTCGGTTTGCCGCTCAACTTGGACCTTGCACACGGAACCCTGAATGTGGCGGCCAACCCCAAGGCGGTGTTGATCGCAGGCACAGGGCAAGTGCATGGAGCCGAGCTTGGCTTGGAGTTCTCAAAGACAGAAGGGGCCTCTCCGTTCACCCGCGTCAACCTGCCCACCACTGCCGAGGTTGCGAGGCTCGTGAGCAACATCACCGGAATCGAACTGGAGGGACAAGCCTCCGGACAGGTTGAGATCACTCAGCAGGATCAAGAGAGCAGCCTAGTGACGGTGCAAGTCGGACTCGATTCCGCAGGATTTGTCGTGCCCGTGGCCAGATGGACAAAAAAGATCGGCTCCCCCGGAACGGCGAAGGTGGTTGCACTCGTGACCGGACACAACTTCAGCCCCGTTCTCAGTGTGCAGTTGGAGACGGCTGAATTTGGCGGGCGAGGTCGGATGGAAGTTGGCCAACTTGGCGGATTCAAATCGCTCCAGTTGTCAGAGTCGCATGGACCGGGAACCCAACTCGACTTGCTTGAAATTGTGAAACATCCGAGCAAGGGGTATGCTGTGAAATTGCAGGGGCCGCGGGTGGATTTGACCCCCCTGCTGAAAGATGCTGGAGCAACAGAGTTTGCTGAAGCAGTCGCGTTTGAACTGACTTCCGGACACATCGCCCTGACCGAGAAACTGGCTTTGTCCGGAAAGACGGTGGGAACCGTGTCGGCAGCAGGAAAGTTGGAGGCGAAGCATCACGGAGGCATTGAATATGAGGGGCGTCCAGTCTGGGTTGACGGAACCCTTGAAGTCGAAAAATCCGGCAAGCTGCCTCGTGTGGTGGGGCACGGAAAATCCAGTGAGGGCGACATACGTTTCAGTTTTGAACCTCACACGGACTCACCGCATGTCCTTGAGGTGGAGTCCGCTGACGCTGGCAGTGTGTTGTACTTGTTGACGGACACGCAAGTCGCCAAAGGCGGCAAGCTCAAGCTGAGAACCGAGTTCCACGATGACAACCTCACTCGGCACGAATCCGAGGTGCGACTGAGCAACTTCACCGTAACAGATGCGCCATTGTTGGTGGACATCTTCTCCTTGGTCAGCCTGACCGGATTGCTGGAACAACTCTTGGCGGGCGGAGTGTTCTTCGATGAAGGCTACAGTAAAGTTTCGGTGGCAGAAGGCCGTTACACCTTCGCGGAGAGCAGCGCGATTGGAGTGTCAACCGGAGTCACCTTTTCAGGATGGATCGATCCCGTCAAGCGTGAATTGGACCTCAAGGGCAGCATCGCCCCTGCCTATGTGTTGACTCGGTTGATCAGTTGGGTTCCGGTGCTGGGCACCATCTTGACGGGCACTGACAAGGCAGGGTTGATCGCTTTGGACTTCCACGCTTACGGATCCCTTGATGATCCGGAAAAGTCGGTCAACCCGCTTTCGCTCGCACCCGGAATTCTGCGGGAGGTTTTCCGGTTTGACTGGTTGAATAACACCTCCACAGAAGAACCTTGAATTTCCAAACTCACCGCATACGTGGAGTTTGCCTCAAACCCCCGATGAGCATATGATGGAAGTTGCACTCCATAATGGACAACGGCAGAGTTTTGTAGTGCGGCAGCATTCAAGATCCGATGGGGAGGCTGTGATCTCGCTACGGTGAGTTGCTCAGTTGAAAAAATGTTCGAGGTTGTGAACTCTGGAGCGATGAACAAGGCAGAGGTCATGGAGGAAGATTTTGAGACGGCAGGCGCCTTGTGCTTGGAGTATCGGTCCGGATTGCGAACCGCCGATGCCCTCCATGCCTCCATAGCTCGGAAACTTGGATTCAAATTGTTGACCGCAGATCCGGGCTTGCACCAAGACTACCGACATCACCGCATTGCAAATGAGTTGGTCATTGATTCAACTCCGCTTGCGAGCTCAAAATTTACTTTATAAATTCAGTTATTTGGTGGTTTATTGAAAATAATGTGAAAATCATCCTTCAAAAATTCCAACCGTATTTCCAACCAAGCAGGTGGATTTCAGAGGGATTTTTTTGGAATTAATTCTGAGTCTCTTTCAACACCTCTGAGGACCGATTGGTAACGCTCCTAGTAACACAACAAGACGGTTTTTGCGGATAATTTGATGTTGGAATTTTTTTGACTTAACAAAGGATCTATGGAAAATAAAAATGGTGGAGATATACGGGCTTTTCCCTTAAGTCCTAAAAGTTCTTTCAAGAAAGCAATTGATATTATTGAATGGAAAAAACTGAAGAATATTAATTCTCCATATAACGAAAATTACTCTTCAATACACCCTCTTAGAAGGGTAGTTGGTTTGATTATTTTAGACAGGAAGTTAGACTTAGGTTTCGATATACTTATGGATAATTGGTTAGAGTTTCATGGAATGCAATATTTCACGGGAGAAACCGTTTTTAATTGGGAAAGACCTTTTTCAAAAGAAGAGTTTGAGGAAGTTTCTTCCAGAATTTCTAAGGAACTAGAAAACTTTATCAAAGATTCTTTGTCTAAAATTGAAGACATAGATTTCATTCACACAAAAAGTTCTTTTAGTCTCAACTCTATCTGATGTTCCAACAAGTCGATCGAGACTGACTTGGAAGGCAGCACTCCTTCGTCGCTCTGCCCTCCAAGCAGCTCATCTTGGCGATAGGGCAGGGCTGAGACGGTTCAGCGTGGAGTGCTTTCGGAATCGTCCCTCAGCAATTCAGGAAGGAAGGCAGAGATAGAAGCGGCGAGTCCCGGATCCTCCCGCAGCTCATTGAGAAGCTGAGTGTCGGACATCCGAGAAAAGTTGATTTGGACTTTGTTGACGCTTTGCACGTCGGCCCACTCTTTTGGTGCGCGGTTCTTGAGGTAGAAGATCTGAGCAACGGGAGTTCCACTCATTGCAGACTCGTAGAGGGCATTGGAAACATCAGCAAGTCCTAACGCTGCTCCTCTTTTATAAGACTCCAGCAATTCCGGGAAAATTGGTTTCTTCTCATGCCACCAAGACTCTGAGATTCCAAGTGCCTCACAAACCTGCTTCTGGCTCAGACCTCTTGCTGCCAGCCTTTCAACCTGATCTAGGAGGCTGTCCACGAAAGAATCTGTCGGGCCATACTTGCCGTACGCGAGATA
>CAJWCD010000017.1:0-37323 GCA_913020725.1 uncultured Pseudomonadota bacterium | reverse complement strand
CGGTTTACAGTTATTGTTCCCGATTTTCAGAGGAACAACACTCAAGAGGGTGACTGCCCGGACACGGCTCCCGAACAAACGCACCTCCGCATTCGCATCCAGTCCATGGACGGCTGCGAGAATGTGTCGTCGCTCTTCCAAACTCAGCCTCATCTGAAGATGCTTTTGTCAAAGGTTTGGTTACTCAGCTCAATGGTTTCTGAGTGCAGTGTACCACACTTCAGGATTCAGGGCAGTCGGTTCTGAAGGTCTTCCAGCGAGGTCACGGGCAGGTCGGTGAGTTCAGGCCAAGGGAAGGCTTCGGAGGGGTCAACATGGATGGTGGGGAGTCCAGCGGCACGGCCCGTTTTCAAATCCCAGAGGAAATCCCCAACCATCACGGCGTCTTGAGCATCGGTGTTCCAGTGATTAAGCAGGTGGTGGATGCCGTCCGGATGGGGTTTGGGGTTTGCAAGGCACCAACGTCCCAGCACGGCTTCTGGTTCAAAGAATTGGTCCAGCCCAAGGGTTTCCAAAGTGAGCCAGGCGTTCTCCTTGGAGTTGAGGGTGAGGATGCCCAGGCGGCAGCCTCGGGCCTTGAGCGACGTGAGCAAAGCCTGAACGCCCGGGGCCGGTTGGGCTTGCACGGCCAGATCGGCTTCAATTTCCTGAAGACGCTTGCGGAGCGGTTGGGCCTGTTCTTGCGGGAGGGCGTTGAGGGTTTTCACGATGGGCTGCCCCTCTGGAATGCCGAGTTCTTCGCGGATGGCGGCGAAATCGTGAACCGCGACCGTCAGGGTGCCGTCCATATCGAACACCCAGTGGCGGCATTGGAGGAAATCCGTCACGCTAGTTGGGGAGGTCTGTCAGATGCTGCGTGTCCCCGATGCAGCCCGCCATCCAATGATCCGTGACCCAGTAGAGTTGGTGTAGGCTGGTGTTGTGCAGACGAAAGCGGGTGGGCATGTCCTGCACCAGTCCAAGGGTGTGTTTCAGTAACCCCCGGATAGTGCCGCCGTGGGTGACGCAAACCGTCCGTTGTCCCAGATGCCGATCCCGCATTTCCTCCAGAAATTCCCACGCCCGCTCAAAGAGTTGCAGGGTGCTTTCTCCCTCTGGGAGCACAAAGCTGGCCCCGCGAGTTTTGAAGGCGATGTAGGCGTCGAGATGCTGTGCTTGGATTTCCGAAACAGTCAGCCCTTCAAAGATGCCGAGGTTTTTTTCCCGGAGTCGGGGGTCGAGCTGGATTTCGTGGCCGGAGTGACGGGCAATGGACTCTGCGGTGCTACGAGCACGGCCAAGGTCACTGCTGTAAAGATGGTCAAAAGCAAGATTCCGGAAGCGTTTTCCGAGGGACTCGACTTGGGCGCGGCCTGTGTCTGTGAGTTCGCTGTCACCGTGGCCTTGGTAGCGCTGTGCAACGTTCCAGCAGGTTTCGCCGTGTCGGACGAACCAGACTTCGGTGTGAGGCATTCAGGATTCCAGGAAGAGTTGGTTAAGAGTCTTCAGTTTCGCACGCTCACCGGGAGAGGGCAAGGCGGAGATGGGAAAATTCTGCTTTTCTGAATGTGTGGGCGGTGTATCATGAAGATTTCGGATTTGAGTCATGACCGCACCCAATTTCGCTCACCTTGAGCCCCTGAGCAATTTCTTGGCGATGGAAGTGTTTTCCCGTGCCAATGAGTTGGAGGCGGAGGGTCGAGAGGTGATTCACCTCGAATTCGGGGAGCCGGATTTTCAGGCACCTGCCGTGGCACTGGAGGCACTTCAGCAAAGCCTTGCCGCCCATCCTGCGGGCTACACGGTCACGCAGGGGACGCTGGCACTCCGCGAGGCGATTTGCCGGAAGTACCAACGGGATTACGGAGTGGCGGTGCGCCCGGAGCGGGTGCTGGTTTCTGGAGGCTCGTCCGTCCTGCTGTTTCTGGCGATTCGGCTACTGGCTCCTCCAGGATCGGAAGTGTTGATCACCGACCCGGGCTATGCCTGTTACGACAATCTGGTCCACCTTGCTGAGGTCACGCCCGTCCGGGTGCCGTTACGTCACGAAGATGGATTCCAGCTTGATCCGGACGCGGTTCGACAGGCGATCACTTCCCGGACTCGCGCCCTGCTGCTCAATTCTCCAACGAACCCGACAGGTGTGGTCTTTCGTCCAGAAATCCTCCGGGAACTGACCACGCTTGGCATTCCGGTGATTTCCGATGAAATCTACGCGGACCTCAGCTATGGAAGCCGACCACAGAGCATCTTGGAATTCACCGAGGAAGCCATCGCGCTCAACGGATTTTCCAAGTATTACGCGATGACCGGCTGGCGGTTGGGCTACCTGATCGCTCCAGATTCGTGGATGCCGGGGCTTGTGAAGATGCACCAGAACCTGATGATCTCGACGACGCATTTTGTGCAGGACGCCGGAGTGCGGGTGCTGGATGAAGGGGGTGCAGATTGCGAGCGCATGAAGGTGGAGTTTGATCGGCGGCGACAATTCTTGCTGGAGAAATTTCGGGCGCTTGGGCTGGATCCCGGATACGACCCCACCGGAGCCTTCTACGTCTTCCTCAAGTATCGCAACCCGAAAAAATCCCTAGAACTCGCGCTGGAGATTCTGGAGAAAACAGGAGTAGCGCTGACGCCCGGAGTCGATTTTGGCCAAGGGGGCGAAGGCTTTCTGCGCTTCAGCTACGCCAACTCTGCGGAGAATCTGGGCATCGCGGTGGACCGACTTGTCGAAAGTGGGTTGCTGTGAATCCATTTTGGCTTGCCACCGGAATCGTCTGCTTGTTGCTGTTTGCGGTTTCGGTGATTGGGCACCTGCGCTATCTCGGCATCACTCCACGCTACCTTTGGAATAATCTCAGAAAAATCAGGACGCTGCAAAGCGACGATTAAGCGTTCGGATGGTTGAGAAACGCCTCCACCTGGCTACGGGTCGGCATGGGGGCAACCGCTCCGTAGCCCGTGGTGGCGAGCGCGGCAGCAGCGTTGGCATAACGGGCGGCGACAAAGGGATCGCGTCCGGAGGCCAGTTCGGCGAGAAACGCGCCGTCAAACGTATCTCCCGCTCCTGTGGCGTCCACACTTTCCACCGCATATCCTAGAATGCGCTGTTGCTGCTCTGTGGTAGCAACGAGCACCCCTTCCGGGCCCAGCGTGAGAGCCACCAACTCGGCTCCAAGCTTCAGGTAGAATTCTACAATAGCCTCCGGTTGCTCCAAGCCCGTGAGCAGTTTCGCATCCTCGATTCCGGGAAGTGCGATGTCACACTGACGCATCGCCTCATGAATCACCGCACGGGCGCGGTTCAGCGGCCAGAGCTTGAGCCGCAGGTTGGGATCGTAGGAAATCCGGACCCTGTGCTGTTGTGCCAATGCAAGGGCGTGGAAAACGGCATCGCAGGCAGAGGTGCTGATTGCTTGAGAAATCCCAGAAGCGTGGAAAATGCGGGTGGCGGCGATCTGGTTTTCCGGCAGAGCCTCCGGGGTCAGCCGACTGGCCGCCGATCCGGAGCGGAAGTAGCTGAATTCATGCCCGGCCTTGGAATGTGAGACGAGGTAGAGGCCCGTGTGGGCATCCGGAGTGCGGAGAACGCAGGAGGTGTCGATGCCCTCGGTGTTCCAGAGCTTGAGAAATGCGTTCCCGAACGTGTCCTCGCCAACGGCGGTGACGTAGCCCACTCGCGCCCCCTGCCGCGCGGCAGCGACGGCACAGTTCGAGGTGTCGCCTCCAAATCCGGGAAGGTAGTGTTCTACGCCTCGGACCTGATTCAACTCCATCAGGGGTTCGCCGAGGCAGAGCAGGTCCAGCGAGGCGTCAGGAAGCACCCAGCTTCTTGGTTTCGAGGATGTTGATGGCGTTCAGAATTTTGAGCTGCAAGCGCCCATAGTGGCGATTGACAATCACCGCGGCGTCCACCGCCTTTTTCGCCAACCGCAGATTGTCAAGCACCCCGTCGTTGGAGAGTTTCATCAACTCGCGGTTTTGAAATGCGAAGTTGGAAACCTGCGCGTACTCGCCCATCACCGGAAGGTCACTGCGGTGGGGGTCGCTGAAGGAGGTGCGCTTGAGCGCCTTGCGGTAGGCGACAATCGCCTTGTTGAAGGTGGGGGCGATGGCGACACGTGCGGTGTTGTCCTCGCTCTGCATCCGGAGCATGAGAAAGCGCACGGCAGCCATGTGGATGCGGGCTTCCATGAGAAAGGGGTAGGCGGTTTTGCCCTCCAACTCCTGAAGGCGTCCGGCAATCTTGAGGCCCAACGAGTGCAGAAAAGGAATGTAGCGGGTGACGTCCACCACCGCCATGCTCTTGCGGATCAGCAGCTTGCGCTTGTTGTAGGTTTGCCCGGTTTCGTCTCCGCCGAGGAACTGCATGACCGCGTTGTGCCGGGCGGAGAGGTGATCCAACTCGTTGAGGTTGACGGGCATGGTCATGTTCTGCTTGATCTCCGTGTCCACGTTCTGTGACTGATCCTGAAGGTTGAGGCAGACCTTGATCTCCAGCACGGCCATCGCTTCCTCCGGGGTGGAGGAGGCCTTGTCGGAGCGTAGCAGGGAATCAACGGGAATGCGATCAATGTTGACACGGCCTTTGAGTTGGCTGGAGCGTACCAGCAGGAGTTGCTTCTTGTGGGCGTTGATGAGCTTTTGCAGATAAAGCCGATAGGTTTGCGCTGCGACCTGCGTGGCTGCCGGAGTGACATCGCCAAGATAGATCGGTAGCGCCCCTTGCACAATGAGGTTTCGGTAAACCTCCAGCTTGTGGTCCTTGTGCTCCTTCATGAAAGTCCGTAACAACTGCACCCGGAGGTTGGTCGAACTGGGATCGCGGTTGAGATCGGTGACAATCCGGCGCATCGCCCCGGTGTTCAACGCTTGCGAGAGGATACTGCCATTGATGTGACTACCCTTGGAAAACCCCTCGTTGGCTCCAAGCAGGGAGTGCTTCATCTTTGTCAGAAAGGAGGACTTGGTCAGCTTGCGGATGTCCTCCGTGATCAGGATGATGCGCTTTTGCAACCCCCAGAAATCGAGGTTGGGAATCGCGCTGACCGTCCCGGACTTTTGCAGGATCGCCTTGTCGATCATCTGTGCCTTGCGGCGTGAGGTCGTCCGCTGTTGCTCGATCAGTTCTTCTTTGGACATGTGGCAGTCTTCCAGTCTTCTTTTTCGGACATGTGGCAATCTTCCGGGGTACGGAACAGGGGTTGAGCCTGTTCGGGCAGATGCAAGATAACGGTCCTAGAATTACCAGAAGTGCGGAGAGCCTACAAGAAGAAAGCAGAGCGGTTGCAGAAACTAGGACGCGATTTTGTGGCCAATCAGGACTGGATCACGCAGCCGTTCGTGGTGTAGTAGGTCTTGATGTGAGGGGTCGTGGCTCCGGTGACAGGATCAACGAGTGACGGGCCGGAGAGGTCGTGCATGTCCGCAGTCGGGGTCATCGGGTAGAGGAAATCGGCAAGGGTGCGCTTGTCGCGGTTGCTGAGCGCAGTCGGTCCGGTGGCATATGGGTACATGATGTCGTTGGAGTCGTAACTGTGGTTCCAGATGCCCAGCATGTGCCCGAACTCATGAATGGCCACAAAATCCAAGGTGGACGAACTGAGATCCGTTCGCATGTAAATGTACTTGTTGGTGGAGGCATAACCCAACACGCCGGAACTGCCCGATTCAGTTTCCATTTCCGACTTGGTCAGCCATTTCACTTTGACATCCGAGCCACTCGTCACATAGGAGATCGTGATTCCCAATTCGCTCAACGTGGTGGCCCACGCATTGGCTCCGGACTTGAAGGCCGCTTCACCTCCCGACGGAGCGGCACTGTTTGAATCCGAATATACCTTGATCGTGTTGTTCTTCCCCCAGTGGTAGATCGTTCCGGTGCTGTTGACGGCGACGGGATAGTAGTCCTTGCTGTCCGCATACTCGTTGCTGCCACAGGCAGAAAGTAGCAGTCCGGAGAGTCCGAAAAGGAAGTCACGTCGGTGGAGTTTGCACATGGCAGGGTCAGAAATTGAAGGTGAGAGTGCCGAGCAAAGTCAACCCCCCAACGTTGAAGTACGTTGAGGTTGGAAGTCCCTTGCTGTCGTAACTGGGGCGGGCATCGGACCAGAGGATCACATGCTGGCTGAGGGAATATCGGGCGCCGAAATCCACACCGATTCTCTTGCCGAAAGTATGATACAGCACTTGAGCCATCATGACGGAACCGCTGGTGGAGATTTCTTTTTGGCCGACGCTGTTGTCAATGTTGGTGGTGACCAGTTTCGCGTCTTGATAACCGTAGAAGCTCCGGACAAGGGTGTTGGATCCGTAGCCAAAGTCCACGATGAGCCTGCGGAATTTTCTGGGGTAATAGGAGAGCAGCAGCAGGGTTTGGTTGAGCTGGAGGGCATTTTCCTGCTTTTCGCTGTTGAGGGTGTTGTACTTGATCCCCCCTTTGAGGTTGTCCATCTCCAGTCCCAATGCGAAGGATTTCCCTCGGGAGCGGTAGTGGACACTGTACGCGAGTCCGGAGAGGGCGAGGCTTTTGAGACCGTAGCGGTCCTTGAGGAACTTGTTGTAACCGCTGGAGAGGCTGAGGAACTGGTAGTGGTAGCCCGTCCGGACGAAGACCTCGGCTTGTGCGGTTCCGGACAGGCCGGTCAGACAAGCGAGAGCAAATGCGCAGAGTGCGGCTCTGCAGCCGAGGGTGGACTCACGGAAGGACAAAATAACCCAGCAGCGGTGTTTAATTCAGCAGTTTCGGCGTGTCGGCGGCATCCATGATCTCCTCAAGATCGGCCTCCAGCAGAGCCAGCACGGAGGGAGCCTCGCCCTGCACAGCCTGCTGTTCCAGAAAGTAACCGGCGAGTTGCAGGATTTGCATTTGCACGTCCTCGTAATTCGAATCCGGGCGAATCCCGAAAACCCTGCGGAACTGCTCGTAGAAGGGCAGGTAGCGTTCAAAGACGGCGTAGGTGTGGTGGGCCTGTTCCAGGGTGAGAGGGTGTCCGTGGTGGTACATGTTGGCCCGCATGTTCTTACGGATGAACTTGAGCCGCTCCACGGTGGAGAGTGAGGCAAGGTGTTCCGCGTACTCGTTGCGCTTGAGGCGCAACAGCCACGAGCCGTTGCGGAGCTTGACGGCCCGGGCGTGGATGTTCATGGCGCTTTGTAGCGCGTCGAATTCAAATGTGGCCCGTTCATCCTGACTGCGGATGAAGGTTTTGGTGAGCATGGACATGGGTAGAATCTGGAAAAAAGTGTTGTTGCGGGAAAAGCAACAACCGAACCAGATGCGACTCAATGGTCCACTCACCAAGAGTGCCGGAATGACGAAGCGGTGAAGGGGCGGCGGATCCGTGGATCCGCACAGCGTTTGACTTGCGGGTCAGACGTCCTCGCCGACTCCAAGGAAGAAGCGCCGCAGGTCGGGGTTGGAGTGGAGCAGCGGCTCAAGGTTGCTGGCCATGTTTTCGGACCAGATGCCTTGGCCCACCATCAGCCGGAGGACACGCTGCACTTCTTGATCGGTTGTCTGGGTCATGAGACTCTCCTGAAAGAGAAATGGGTTCCCAGACACTGCTGCAAGTCCGGTTCCACAAACGGTGCTCAACCGACGTGGGGGAGCTTGGAGCCGATGTGGAAAACGAGGAACGCCGTGACGAGTACCCCCACAACACAGACGGTGAGCATCATCAGCCACTCACGTCCGGAAAGCCGTACAAAGTCGGAGTCTTCAGGCGGAAGCTGGGAGTCCGGAGGTTGGGGCATGGTCAGGGCGTGGATTGGTTTTTGCCCAGCCGGGAGGCTGTGCCGCAACCGGGTTCTCCCGGAAACAGGTTGGCCAAGCTGAAGCAGGTTGGGCCGAACGTGGAGGAACGGCCACTTTGGGCGACCACCCCGGCTTTGTTCCCACCGGAAGCGCAGGCGCTCAACAACACTCCGCAGAGCAACCCCGCCCCGAAGTACAACACGATACGTTTCATGATGAGGCTAGTGTTTGGAGTTCTTCAATGCAGGGTCACTCTAGCAGACCTTGTGGCAAGGATCACCAGAAATACGAAAGAGTGTCGCCTAACCCGGAAGATTGTGGTATGGTTCCCCCTGGCTTCGGGAGCAGCAGGCAATGTCCTAGAGACGACCAAACCAAAACGACAAGGAGGCGCATGAAGCGTAGCTTGAGACAATGGGTGATTGGGAGCAGTGTGTTGCTGCTCACGGGAATCGCAGCAGGCCCTCTGTGGGCACAGGATCAGACCACTGCCAGCGCAACAGACTCCCAAGTTCCTCCACCGGCACACAAGCATCAGGTGTATGTGGATGACTTAGGGTCGGTGTTCTGGCCAGTGGACCTGCCTTTTTGGATTCGCTTGTCTCCGTCTGCTCAGGAGGATGCCCCGAGCTTTCTGCTGAACACCATCTACGAGGCTGAGGACGACGAGACCACAGGGCGCAAGTCACAGCAATTCGGCACCCTTGTTCCCAGCACTTCAGGGGAGGACAACACCACCCAGACGGAGCGTTACCGCGCCTCCGGACTCTCGTTGGAGATTCAGGGGCAGCAATTTGTCCGCTGGGTGAACTTCCTCACCAAGGAGGAAAGCCTCTTCAAGTTTGTTGCCGATGGCGCTCCGCCAATCTCCACACTCAAACTGCGGGAGGCTCCGGTCTTCATCAAGGGCGGGCACACTTTTTTCGGCAAGGGCTTGACCGCAGCGCTGACGGCTCAGGATGCGCTCTCTGGAGTGCGGGATGTTTTTTTCTCCATCGACGGCGGGGCGTTTGTGCGCTACGAGTCGGAGTTGAATTTGGGGCAGGAGAAACACTACTCCCTGCGCCGTTATGCCGTGGACCATGTGGGCTATGCAAGCACTCCGCAGGAGGTGCTGTTCACAGTTGATCTCACCATGCCCACAACGGTACACGCCACTCACGAGAACTTGCTTGGTGACACCCTCTCCACCAGTTCCGTGATCCGCCTCAGCAGCGAGGACGCTTTGTCCGGAGTGCAGACGGTGCATTATTACTTCGATGGGGAGGATGAATCCCACGTCTATGACGACAAGGCGGGCATCGCCTTGTCCGAACTTCCGGACGGCAAGCATGTGCTGTACTACTACGGAGTGGATCAGGTGGAGAACCGCGAGCAAGCCCGGGAGTACGCCTTCTATTTGGACCGCACACCGCCCCGAGTCGCCCACACCCTCATTGGGAACTATTACGCGACGGAAATTCGTCAGTTCATCTCGAAGCGGACCCGAATTCAACTCAAGGCCACCGATGCGCAAATGCAGGTGCAGTCCATCGAGTACCGAGTCCGGAAGTCCGGAAAAAAAGACAGCAAGCAGGGTTATTCCAAGTACGCGACACCCTTCACACCGTTGATCAGGTCTGGGGAGTTTACGGTCAACTATCGGGGAATCGATGCTCTGCGCAATCGCTCAAATCCGAAATCCCTGAACCTCGTGATGGATTCCCAACCACCCAAAACACAGTTCCAACTGCGTGGTTCCAACTACACTAGGGGCGGAGGTGTTTTCTGGATTGCCAGCCACACGCAGATTCGCTTGGATGGCGAGGATGACCTTTCCGGAATGCAGAAAATCGAGTACCAGCTTGCGGGACAGCCGACACAAGCCTATGCGGGTCCGATGACTCTTGAAAACGAGGGGCAGTACCTCTTTCGGTTTTGGGGAACGGATCAGGTCAACAACCGTGAGGTGTTCACTCCGATCCTGCTGCTTGTGGACAACACCCCCCCGGAGATCGCTGAAGTCTTCAGCACCGATCCGTTGCGAACGGAAGAGGGGGAGGGCAGCGAGGTGGTGAACGTTTATCCCATCAACACGACCCTCTTTTTGAGCGCAGTAGACCCTGCCAATGTGAAGCGTTTGGAATTCTCACTTGACGATGGACCTGCACAGCCCTACAAGGATGAGCTGTTCTTCACAGAACCGGGACGTTACCGCATCTGGGTTCGGGCGCAGGACAACGTGGACAACACCGCAGAACACTCGGCAGAATTCGTGATCACCGACACTCTGTGAATGTTTGCAGGTGGGGTGTTTTTCTTTTAGGAGCAGAGTTTTACAAGGATGAACAGAGCTTGCTTATGGATGCTTGCGGGATTTGTGACACTCTCCGGGGGGGCATGGGCGAATCCTGCGGCTGAGTTTCCAGAACTCCCCTCGCCATCCTACCGAGTTCATGCCGATGCCAAGGGGCGGGTGTTCGCACCCTTGGCTCACCCAGTGTATCTGTTGTTGAGTACGTCTCCCAAAGGGGACGCGGCGGCTGTGTTCCAGTCCAAGCCTACAAAACTTCCCGAGACTCCCGTGCTGCTCAAGGCCGGGGCGAATGTCCTCAAAAACCACGCAGTCGGCGTGCAGGAGTTCGTGGTCCATGCGGACGGCACTCCACCCCGCACCAAGCCTGTTTTTCGCAACACCACGGTTTACCGCAGGGCGAACCGCTGGTTCATCGGCCAAGGAGCCGTGTTTGCACTGGAGGGGACGGACACAGCGTCCGGGCTGGGGCAGACGTGGGCTGCACTTGCAGGGCAACCCTTTCAGCTTGCCGACACGCTCCAACTCGACCTGAGGCAGGATCGCCGCTTCCGGATGCAGTACTACTCTGTGGACCAAGTGGGCAACCCCGAATCCCCGCGGATTGTGGATTTTGAAGTGGATGTCACTCCGCCGCAAACCGTCCTGCGCTTTGAGGGGCCACATCACGAATCGTCTGTGGCATCGAAGGGAGTGCTAGTGCTAGAAGCTGAAGATGCCGGAGCCGGTGTCAAGGAACTGCTCTATCAGTTGGACAATGGGACGCTGAAGCGTTATCAACGTCCGCTTCGTGCCGACTCGATGGCGTCCGGTAAGCACACGTTGCAGTTTTATTCCCGGGATCGTGTCAACAACACAGAAGCACGACACACCACAACCTTCTATCACGATACAACCCCTCCGGATCTGCAAATTGTGGCGGAAGCCGGAGTCTTCAAGTACGACGGAGTGGTGTACATTTCCGACCAAACCCGCATCCGGCTCGACACGCGGGATGCCGCCGCTGGAGTTGAATCGGTCTCGTTCCGGGTGGATGAGGGGAAGGTGGGCCCCTACCAACAGCCCTTCTTGGCACCACCCAATTCTGGACTGCACTGGATTCACGGAGATACTGTGGATCGCGTGGGCAACCGCCGTCACCACCGCCTCAAGCTCTACACGGATGGCACTCCGCCAACCACGGACTTCCGGATTGAGGGGCCTTTGTACTGGAGTGGAAACACGGTGATCATCAACCGCGATTCCCAAGTTATCCTGACGGCGACAGACTTGGAGTCTCGCGTGAAGACGCTGTGGGTTTGTCTGGATGACAAGGATTGCGTTCCCTATCAAGTACCCATCACGATTGCAGAAACAGGGCCGCATCGGTTGCAGTTTTATGCCGAAGATCATGTTGGCAATCGGGAAGCGACAAGGTCGCTCGCCATCGTTGTGGACAACTCCCCATGGGCGACCTCAATGGTGAGCAAGGTCGGCGGAAAGGCCCGGAAACGCTGGGTTCTGAGTGAAGACCACGGGTTGATGGGAGCGGCAGGTTTGGAGTTTTTTCTACGGATTTCTGCGGATGAAGCCGGGGAGCAGGACTCTTATCTGCTGGCCATTCCGCCTGCGGAGCAAGGGCCGCAGCCTCTGGTTTTTGCTAGGAACAAACCCGGAACGCTGAAGCTGTCCCTCTCACGGATGGCAAAGCATTTTCGGGTCAACATTGATGGTGATGCACCTGTCACGAAGCCACGCTTGAGCAGCGCCCGGCATTACACTCGCGGCGGCGTGACTTATTTCGGGGAGGGTGCTGCTCTCACGCTGATCGCGCAGGAGCCGCAACTCGGCTTCCAATCCGGAGTGGACCAGTTGCTCTACTCCCTCAACGATTCCGGGTTTGTCCGCTACACGGCCCCCATTGACTTGTTTTTCTTGGAGCGGCAATACCAGGTGCGCTACTACGCGGTGGACCGCGTGGGCAATGCGGAACCCACGAAAACCCTCCAGTTCGAGGTGGACCTCACCCCGCCACGGACCAACCATGAAGTCCAGCAACCCTTCTTCGGCAACACACTTTCGCCTAAATCCCGAATCAGCTTGGCTTCGGCAGACGGGTTGTCCGGTGTCAAGGAGGTCCGCTATCAGTTTGGTGAGGAAAATCCCAGACGCTACCAGCGTGCGCTGACCGGTTCGGTCTTGCAGGCACTGCCGGAGGGGGTCCACGAATTCCGCTACTTTGCAACCGATCGGGTGGGAAACCGCGAGCTGCCCCACACGCTGGAGTTCACCTTGGACAAAACCCCGCCTGCCGTTGCACTGTCGGTCTTTGGAAAACAGCACAAGTCTCCGGAGGGAAATTTTTTTGTTGCCAAATCCACCCGGTTTCGGTTAGCTGCGCAAGAGTTAAGAACCGAGGTGGACGAGATCCGCTACCGGATTGGCGAAGGGGCTTGGCAACAGTACCGCAAACCCTTCGGGCTTCCGGAAAAAGCAGGTCGGCACCGCGTGAGCTACGATGCCACCGACAAGGTGGGGAACCGTTCAAAGCGGCAGGACAGCACGGTGTTCTTGGACCTCACGCCTCCAGAGACAAGTCATCGGTTGGAGGGCAAGCAATACCGTTACGAAGGGACACTGTTTCTGAACAGCCAAACCCGAATTTATCTGCACAGTGCCGATCCGGGAAGTGGCGTGGGGCAGGTGTTCTACCGCTTTGGCACGTCAACGGTTCAGCCGTACTCGACCCCAATTACCCAGCCAACAATGGGCGCCCATGTGCTGCGCTATTTTGCCGTTGATCAGGTGGGCAACGGGGAGACTCCCACGCACGTCGAGTTCTTTGTGGACAGCACACCTCCGGAACTGAGCATCCAAGGGATTCCCCCGGAGGTGCGGCAGGGCAAGCGCCGCATCTTGCGTTCCGGCAGTCATATCCAACTAGAAGTCCGGGATGCCCACAGCGGGGTGCAGGAGGTGGCCTACTCCATCAACGGGAAACCGTTCCGGCTGTATCGGCGGGCCATCCAGGCGGTGCCTCAAGATGGAGTGGTTACGCTGGAGGTGTACGCAGACGATTGGGTGAATAATCATGTGGAACGACGTGTCCAGTTCGTGGTGGAGTAGCCGATGCGAATGACACCCTGGGTGCTGGTGGTCACGATCCTGCTGCTCTGCTTGACAGAGGCAGGCGCGGTGGTCATCTGGGAAAGCGGAAAGTTGCAACGCTACACCCCGTTCAAGTACAAGGCGGGCCCCCATATTTTTGACATCGCCCAAGATCAACGGGGGGTGCTTTATTTCGCCAATGATCGTGGAGTGCTGGAATTCGACAGCCTCTCATGGCGCTTGATCAAACTTCCGGAGGGCAAGCCGGCCACTAACCTTGTCAGGGCTGCGGACGGACGCATTTATGTTGGAGGAGAAGGGGAGGTGGGCTACTTGGCTCCGGATGCACACGGAATCATGCGCTACCGCTCCTTGCGCTCGCAACTGCCGGTGGAGCATCCGGAGGCTCTGGGCGCGGTATTGGAGATGCACGCCGATGCAGATGAATTATTGTTCATGTTCGAGCAGTCGCTGTTGTTTCTCCGCAACGGCCGCTTTCATGTGGTCCCGGTGCCCGGACACCTCTACCGAGTCGCTTACGGAGAGGAATCTCGCTACGTCTTTGAAAGCAATACTGGACTGTCTCGGTTGCAGTCGAACGGCTTGACCCCGGTGCCGGGAGGAGATTTTTTTCTGGCCCATGCGCTGATCCCCCAGCCCGCAGGGCAGTTGCTGCTGATCACGCAGGACAAAGGAATCTTGCGTTATGATCCTAGCGCCCAGCACTTGAGCAGCAAGCAGACTGAACGAAATGAGGCGTTCCAGAGCTTGGGAGACAATCCGGTGTTTCGCAACCGAGTGGTGACGTCTTGGGAAAAATTGGAGAAACAGACCCTCCTGCTTGCGGTGGAAGGTGTTGGTTTGGTGCAGTTGGAACTCCCCGACTTGACCGTGAAGCGGATGAATTCTGTGTTCAATCTCAAGGACGAACAGGTCTATCGGGTGTTTGTTGACCGGGTCGGCAGCATTTGGGTGGGAACCAGCATGGGGATTGTGGTTTATCACACGGAATCCGTCATGCGCTCCGCTCCAGTTTCCCGGAGCAAAATGTCTGCTATGGTTTCTGACAAACAGCCCCAGCGGCAACGGTTTGCCGCCATGATCCGCAAGGTGGAGAGCATTCAGGACGATGCCCACTTTTTCGGTGGAGCCTTCTTTGCCCAGTCTGATGGGATTCAGCAGTTGTCAGAGTCGAACCTGACCTACCAAGTGGTCCCCTTTGCCCAGAACGCCTTGCGCTTCACTTACAGCGCAAATGATTTCAGGCACTCCGAATCTGTGCAGTTCCAGAGCTACCTGGAAGGCATGGAGTCCGAGTGGTCCTCGCCGTCCGAACGCCGCTATCGTGAATACACCAATCTTAATTGGCGCAACTACACCTTTCATGTGCGGGCTGTGCGCCCCGATGGCACCGTTAGCACAATCTCCAACTTCAGTTTCCAAATCTTGCCCCCGTGGTACGAGACGTGGTGGTTCTATTCCACGGAAATAGGCGTGCTGCTGTTGCTGCTGCTCATCGCTGGACTATTGCGCAACTCCAGCCCGATTTTGGACAGTGCTTCGGATTATCTTGTGGCGATTGTGGTGCTCATCATTTTCGTGTACCTCAGTGAACTGGCAGAAGCTTATGTGGAGGATTACGCGGACGACGTCTTTTTCTATAAGTTGTTGATGATGATTGGCATGGGGATGCTGATCGAACCCCTCCAGCACTTTGCGAGGCTTGGCTTCGCCAAGATTGACATCGGCGAACAAGGACCTTCTCCGAAGATGACCGATCATGTGACAGGGCTGGGAGACCGACAGTTCTTTGCGAGGCGCATGAAGCACACGGTTGCCAAGCTCCGGAAGACTCCTGCTCCCTTGAGCTTTGTACTCACAGACATCCACGATGTGGAGTCGGTTTACGAAACCCTTGGGCTGGAGAGCGTGGATCAAGTGCTGGCGCAGATGGGAAAACTGGTGGAACAGAGCCTTGCCGGAAAGCACATCGTGGTGCGCTACATGGATGAAAAATTCTTGATTGCCATGGTGGGAGTGAGCGGCGAGCGGTCACGGTCCTTTGCAGAGAACCTTCAGCGAGAGGTCAAGGAGTACGCCTTCCACTACGGAGAGAAGACGGTACAACTCACAATCAACGTGGGGATCGCCTCTCACCCGGAGGTCTGCACCGATAACCTCACTTACGAAGGGATGCTCCACGAGGTAGACCTCGCGCTCAACCACGCCATGGCCCAAGGTCCGGGCCAGATTGTGGTGGCCCCCGTCCCTGCACAAGCTCCGGCTCTACAAATCCTCCCAGAGAACCCTCCAGCGTGACCCAACTGGAGGGAGCCAGCCAAATTCTGGTGGGGGAAAATGTCTGCGTGCAGAGCATTTGGAGCGGCTGACCGGTCTCGAACCGGCGACCTGCAGCTTGGGAAGCTGCCACTCTACCAACTGTACACAGTGACCCCCTTGCTTCTCCGTAAGCCATTGAAAATACTGCAAAAGAAATTATTTTCAGGCAAGATTGACTGTCCGCTTCCAAGCTTGCCCCTGTCAACACCCCTGTCAACCCTCGTCAAACCTGTAGCTGAATACAAAGGATGGAAAAGGATAAGGAGTATGGAATATCTTGGCTATGGAAGAGGGTACGTGTTGGTACGTGGGTAGCTTGCTAGTGGGTGAACAGAGGATTCCTCAGGTTGGACACAAGTGGAACCACCGGGATCTTATGTTGATAAATGATGTCTAGCCCTGAAGAACTGGAGACTGCTCTGGGCCTTGCTGATTGTCCAGATTGGGAAGAGAAGGAGATGAAGCAGAGTTGCTTCAGGCAGTGAGGAGAGAATGAACTCGTGTGTTCAGAAACAATGAAGGCTGATCATCAGAAACGGTAGGTGTAGGAAATCATTTCCGTCGCGAATGTACCTAAAGAAACTTGTATTAGATTATTATCATGATTTTTTAGAGGAAAGGAGGTGTTCTGGGTGTCGCCAGCCAGATCCATTGAAGCAAATTTCCAGATGGAATCTTTGGTAACCCTTTCCCAGAGGGTAATATGCCCAATCTGGGCGACTCGATATCCTTTATTTGATGAGGAATCAATCTCTTTTTTCCCAACACATTCTCCCTTAAGGTTTAAAGAGATTTTATATTCGCTGCAAAGATTCAGTGTATACGAAAACTCAGCATAAAGAACACCAAACCCCACACCAATTTTCATAAATCTATGATTCTCAAATGCAGGAATAAACACCCCCCAATAGTATCCAAGAAAAATTTGTTTGCTAACCGTATCTGCACTCAATGCCCAGTTTGAGTTTGCATCGGCAAAAGATTTATCACTAGCATTAAAAAAGTTATTATAGAGTGATGTTCTAAGAGTATCCGTTTGAACCAGATAAGTCGTACCAGATATGAGATCTCCTCTGAAGAGTGCTGATGAGACTGGGTTTAAATCCTTGGTCTCTATTGTGTCTTGATATTCAAACACAGCACCACGGAAGGACCATGAGTTCATCAGGGTTTCGGAGAGCGTAATGGCAATCGGAAAAATAGCAGGATCCTCTAGATGACTAAATTCCTTATTTACTTCAATAATGGAGTCATAGCGTTCCTGCCATGGCAACTTGAAAGTCGTGGTGTTTGAAAGGGTTCCATATCTAAACTTGATCCCATCAATCCACTTGCCCTCCTCTGCATGAACAGCCCCTGCTAACACAAAGAGTAATAGGGATGCAAGTAGGTATTTAATTGCTTTTCGCATTAACCAGTCAAAATTCATTCTACTACTTAGAGTGGGTATACATGCACAAAAGGCAAGGATGTGTTTCAACATGTTCATTCAAGATTAGACATAGGACATGGATAGACCTTATGTTCTGTATCGGCATTGGCCACCAAAACTTTAGTGAACTGCGATGCAGAGGGAGCAGCAGCAGAGGGAGGAGAAGGGATTTCAGGATGAGGTCGCTGTGATCCATCGGCTGGTGCAGACACATCTCGTCACGAAGCCAGAAGATGATCCTGAGTACTCGACGTCTGAGCACTGCGAACGTGCGCCTTGCTGCAGCACTAAATCATCTGCTGGATATAGGGTACACCCTACACGATGAGGTCGAGCAGTTGTCCAGTGGTTAGCCGCTGGTCACCTCTGTCAACACCTGTCAACACCCCTGTCAATCCTGATGGGGGTGCCTCACCTGAGCCAAAATCCACACTGTTTTTGGAAAGTCTGAATCCCCATGAACCGTTGGGGGAGAAGGGCTTGGAGCGGCTGACCGGTCTCGAACCGGCGACCTGCAGCTTGGGAAGCTGCCACTCTACCAACTGAGCTACAGCCGCTCTAGGAAGCAGCCGTCACTCTAGCCCCTGCCGGGAGCAAAGGCAACGAGGAAGTCAGGGGAGCCGGTCCATGATCCGGAACCACGCCATCGCCAACACGAGCGAGGGGGTGCGTAGCAGTTGCCCTCCGGGAAAGGGACGATGCGGAATGCGGGCGAGCATGTCGAAACGCTCTGCGGTTCCGGCCACCACTTCGGCCATGAGCTTGCCCGCGAGCGGAGCGATGGCGACCCCGTGTCCGGAGAAGCCTTGTGCGAAGAAGATGTTGGGGCCGAGCCGCCCAAGATTTGGAGCGCGGTTCATGGTGATGCCGACATAACCGCCCCAGGCGTACTCCATCCGCACCTCCTGCAATTGCGGAAAGACGAGCAACATGCGCTGCCGCATGGTTTCCGGAAGGTTGCGAGGCTCAAGGGTGGAATAGCTGACGCGCCCCCCGAAGAGCAGGCGGTGGTCGGCGGAGCGGCGATAGTAATCGAGAACAAAATTAGTGTCTGCAACCGCCATGTTGTTGGAAATGAGCGCCTCAGCCCGCTGCTTTCCAAGCGGTTCAGTCGCGCCGATATAGGTTCCCACCGGCATGAGGTTGCGGTGGACTTTGGAGGAAATTCCATTCAGGTAGGCGTTTCCAGCGAGCAGCAGGTATCGACAACGCACCCGTCCTTGCTCCGTGACCACCAGCGGGGAAGCTCCGGATTCAATACGTTGCACACGGGAGTTTTCGAGAATCCGGACTCCGGATTTTACAGCGGCAGCGGCAACTCCCAACGTGAAGTTGAGGGGATGCAAATGCCCGCTGTTGGGATCGTACAGTCCTGCGCGATAACGCTCGGAGGCGATGCGGTTGCGCAGTTCTGCGCCCTCCCACAACTCCAGCCCGGTGTAGCCGTACACCTCCTCCATGTCCTGCCTCCACTCGCTCAACTCGCGCTGATGCCGGGGCTTGATGCCGGCGTGCAGGTGTCCTTGCACGAGGTCGCAGTCGATCTTGTACGTCTCAACGAGTGAACGCACAAGGTCAACGGATTCCAAGGACATGGCCCAGAGTTGCTTGGCTGCTTCCAAACCAACGAGCTTGCGGATGACCTCAATCTCGCAACTGTAGCCGAAAATGAACTGCCCGCCGTTGCGTCCGGAAGCTCCCCACCCCACGCGGTTCGCCTCCAGCACGATCACATCGTAACCGCGCTCGGCAAGGTGCAACGCGGCGGAAAGCCCTGTCAAGCCGCTACCGACCACGCAGACATCGCAGCTCTCCTCGCCTTGCAGTTCCCGGTGCTCCGGAGAGGGATGAGCGCTGGCGGCGTAGTAGGATTGAACGTGGGGTTCAGCCATGAGAAAACGCCCTGTGCCGTGGTGGCACGGGGTGGCATACCCGCGCCCGCCGGATGTGGGCACGGGTGCGCCGACTCATGCTACCAGCGGTTTTGTGAATTCGGAACGCAACCATTTTATCCAGACAGCTTCTTACTCAGGCGTCACATACGCGGCAGTGATGCCGCCATCGACCGCGAACTCCGTGCCTGTCATGTACGAGGATTCGTCAGACGCGAGGAAGAGCGCGGCCTTAGCCATCTCGGCCGCTTCACCGAAACGTCCCATCGGCACATGGACGAGCCGCCGCTGTTTTTTAGCCTCGGTGTCGAGGAACTTCATCAACAACTCCGTGCGCAGCGGGCCGGGGCAGAGCGCGTTGACGCGGATGTTCTCACGGGCGTGGACCACGGCAAGCTCCCGGCTCATGGCCAAGACCCCGCCTTTGCTTGCAGTGTAGGCGATTTGCGGAGTCGCCGCGCCCAAGAGGGCAACGAAGGAAGCGGTGTTGATGACCGACCCGCCTCCGGCCCGTTGCAACGCCGGAATGCCGTACTTGCAGCCAAGGAACACACCCTTGAGGTTGATCGCCATCGTCAAATCCCAGGTGTCTTCGTCCGTCACCATTGCATTGTCATCGCTGCCGTGCATGATGCCCGCATTGTTGAAGAGCACGTTGAGTTGCCCGTACTCGCGTTCGGCGGCAGCAACCATCGCCTCGCAGTCTGCTGCCTTGGAGACATCCGCATGGACGTAAATCGCGGCTTGCCCGGCACTGCGGATTTCCGCGACAGTGGCTTCTCCAGCCTCGTCGTTGAGGTCCACGGCCACCACTTTGGCACCTTCTTGGGTGAACAGGAGGGCGGATTCGCGGCCAATGCCGCTGGCTGCACCCGTGATGAGGGCGACTTTGTCTTTCAATCTCATGAGAGTTTTCAGTTACCAGTTTTCAGTTATCCGTGAACCATGAATCGGAATCACCAATCACTGTCCACGGGTCATTGTCCTCGCCCACCGCTGACGGGCGGGATCAGACAATACTCGGCTCCGTCTTGGAGCAGGGTTTCGCGGCCCATGTACTCGTCCTCGTGCGCGAGCCGCGTGACGCGCAGAATGCCTTCAGCTTCGGGATGGGCTTGGGCGAGTAGGTGCATGAGTTGCGTGGCAGTGGTGCCCTCCGGAACCTCCTGTTCAAGCGCGGATTCCGGAAGCAGTTCCCGCAGGATGGCGAAGGGGACGAGCGTGAGTTTCATGCGTTTTTCCACCAAAGATAAAGCGTGACCAGCCAAGCCACGCCAAGGTGCAGCAGGCTGAGAAACACGGCGGCACTGCCGAGGTCTTTGGCGCGTTTGGAAAGCGGGTGTCGTTCTTCAGAAATGCGGTCAATGGTGGCTTCAATCGCCGAGTTGAGCAGCTCCACGATCAGGACCAGAAACAGTGCTCCAATCAGGTAGAGCCGATGCAACCAGTCCGTGGGAATGAGCAAAGCCGCAGGCACCAGCACCACCGCAAAGGCGAGTTCCTGCCGAAAGGCGAGCTCGTGCTTGATGGCTGCGGTGAGTCCTTCCAGCGAATAACCAAGCGCCCGCAGGGTGTGCCGAATGCCGCTTTCCATCAGCCCCGCAGGTGTGCTTGAAATGCCTGCTCCAACTTGCGGACGATACGCTTGCGGACTTTCTCCACATCCTTGTCCGTGAGGGTGCGGTCCAGCGCTTGGTAGGTGAGCGCGTAGGCGAGGCTTTTCTTGCCCACACCGACCTGCTCGCCTTCGTACACGTCGAAGAGTCTGGCCTTGCGCAGCAAGGGCTTGCCGAACTCCAGCAGCGCGGAAAGCACCGCAGCGGCGGAAAGTCCGGTATCGACCACGAGTGCGAGGTCTTCGTAAATTGGCGTGAACGGAGAAATCTCGCGCATCAGGTACTCTCCGGAGATCAGGGCCATCATGCGGTCAAAGTCGAACTCGGCAAGGGCGATCGGCTGTTCCGGAAGTCCGAAGGATTGTCGAATCGCAGGGTGCAACTCACCCAAATGTCCCACGGCTTCTCCGGCGATTTGCAGTTCCGCACAGCGTCCGGGATGCCACGGCAGGGTTTGGGCCTTGCGGAATTCTGCGTTGGTGCAGTGCAGCGTGTCGAGCATTTGCTCAACGATCCCTTTGAGGTCGAAGAAATCGAGGTTTCCGGAGTCGGCCCCCAACCACGAACTGCCCTGTTGGGTTCCGGTGAGCAGCAGGTTTAAGCGCTGAGGTTCTTCCGGAAGTACCTGCCCGGACTTGGGGTGAAAAACTCCGCCGACCTCAAAGGTGGCGACGCGATCCATGAAACGCAAATTCGAGCGTGCCGTACCAAGCGCACCCGGAAGCAGGCTGCGGCGCAAGTGGGTGCGTTCCTGCGTGAGGGGGTTGACGACGGGCACGTACTCGCCGAGGTCCACCGCCTCCTGCATCTGCAAGCGGGCGTCGTCCTTCGGGTTGATCATCGAGTAGGTGATGATCTCGTCCAGCCCCAGCGAGGTGAGCAAATCGCGGATGCGGTCTGCGTTGTCGAGCTTGAGGTTCGGACGCTGCGGTGGCAGTTCATCGCGGATCAGTGACGGAGGCATGTTGTTGTAACCGTGGATGCGGGCGATTTCCTCCACAAGATCGGCGAGAATCCGGACATCTAGGCGGTGGCTGGGCACGGTGACTCGTAACGTCTTCCCGGAGTCCACCTCAAATTCCAGCGCCGTGAGGATGCGCACCATCTCGGCATTGCTCAGGTCCACCCCGATGACGCGGCGGACGTAATCCGGATCGAGTTCCAAAACCACGGTTTCGGGACGCTCCGGGTAAAGGTCTCCGGCAATCGGCTCCAACGTGCCGCTTGCGTGAGCGACCAGCAGTTGTGCGGCGCGGAGTACGGCGGGAAGGGTTCCTTCTGGATCAAGTTGTTTGCCGAAACGCTCGCTTGCTTCAGTGCGCAGCTTGAGCAACTGGCTGGTTTTGCGGTTGTTGAGGAACTCGAAATTTGCGGCTTCCAGCAAAACTTCGGTGGTCTGTTCCGAAACCTCGGAGTTGCCGCCGCCCATCACTCCGGCGATGCCGACGGTTCCGGTAGTGTCGGAGATCATCAGCGTGTCCGGACCAAGCTGGCGCTCCACCTCATCCAGCGTGGTGATCGTCTCTCCGGGATGGGAGCGGCGGATGGTGATCGTCGGTCGCCCTCCCGCTCGTGCTTGCAGCACCGTGTAATCAAAGGCATGGAGTGGCTGGCCGAGTTCGAGCATCACATAGTTCGTGATGTCCACGATGTTGTTGATCGGACGCATTCCGGAGCGCAAGAGGCGCTGCTGCATCCAGAAAGGGGATGGTTCCACCTTGATGTTCCGGATGAGCAGCACGGAGTAGCGTGAGCAGAGATCCGGCGCGGTGATCTCCAACCCGATGTAGTCGGGTTGCTCGGTCGTGGTCAGCGCTGAGGTGTCCGGCAGCAGGTCGTGCTTGAGCGAGGTGTTGAGCAGGGCAGCGGTTTCACGAGCCACACCAAGGATCGAAAGCAGGTGCGCAAAGCCGCCCTTGATGTCAAAGTGCAGGACCGTGTCGCCGAGGTAATCCTTGAGCAGCGTTCCGGTTGGTGCATCCGGAGGCAGCAGCAGAATGCCTTCGTGCGCCTCGCCGATGCCCAATTCCAGTTCGGAGCAGATCATGCCCTCGGAGCGGATGCCCCGGATTTTGGAGGGCTTGAGTTGCTTGAGCGGATGCCCCTCAGTGTAAGCGTCCACAAGCATTGCACCGACCACGGCGAGCGCGACCTTGGGCGCTGGCTCCGGCAGTCCGGCTTCAAACTCCCGCACGTTGGGTGCCCCGGTCACGACCGTCAGCGGCTGCCCCGCTCCATACTGTACGGTCACGAGGCTGAGCGCATCCGCGTCCGGGTGCTTTTCGACAGCGGCGATTTCTGCCACAAAGCAGAGTTCCCCCCAGCTTTTTCCCATCGGCTCAATGGCCTCGACCTCCAGTCCGGCGATGGTGAGACGTTCTGCAAGCTCATCGTCTGCAAGGGACCAGTCCACGAAGTCGCGCATCCAGTTCAGGGGAATCTGCAAGGCCATCAGGTCAGGGGTTGGGAGTGTGAGTTGAGTCGCAGAAAAACGAAAATTCTGCACGATCCACGCTGGAAGGACAAGCGGATTCCCTCGGAAAGGGCTGGATTTTTGCGGGGTTTGGCTTACACTTCGTCGGTTGTGCATGGAGAGTTTTGTTATGAGACGAATTGGCATTGACTTGGGCGGGACCAAAATCGAGACCATCCTCACCACCGAGAATCCAATGGAGGTGCTGGAGCGTCGTCGTGTTCCGACTTTGCAGACGGAGGGCTATGAGGCGCTCGTGCAGGAGTTGGCCACATTGATTCAGGAGTTGCAGGAAAAATGTGAGGGCAAGGCGCGGGTTGGGTTGGGGATTCCGGGGGTGATGTCGCCTCAGGATGGCGTGGTCGCCACCTCCAACATCCTCTGCCTGTCCGGACAATCACTGCAAGCTGACCTAGAAAACGCGGCAGGGTGTGGAGTGACGATTGGCAACGACGCGAATTGCTTTGCGCTCATTGAGGCGTTGCACGGCGCGGGCAAGGGTTTTGGCGTGGTGCTGGGCGTGATTTTGGGCACGGGGATGGGTGGTGGTGTGGTCTATCAGGGGCGCGTGTGGCCCGGAGCGCAGGGGCTTGCCGGGGAGTGGGGACACTCGACGATTGACCCGCAGGGAGCGCTCTGCTACTGCGGGCGGCGCGGTTGTCAGGAGCAGTACATTTCCGGAACCGGAATCCGCCGTATGTATCGGGAACGCACAGGTCGTGAGAAATCGGCCCCGGAGATTCACGATCACGCCAAGGACGGCGCCGACCCGGATGCGCAGGCCGTGATGGCAAGCTTCCTCGAACTCTACGCGCAAGCACTGGCGAACCTCATCTTCTGCTTCGATCCGGACGCCATTGTCATCGGCGGCGGAGTCTCCAATTTGCCCATGCTCTACAACGAGGGACGCGAGCGTATCGCCGAACTCGTCCTCAACCGCGAACTCTCCACCCAAATCCGTCCGAACCAGCTTGGCGACGCCAGCGGGGTGTACGGAGCTGCCGCGCTTGCGTAGGGCCATGCCGCGCTTCCTCCGTTACCTGCTTGTAGGGCTGGCCGTGCTGCTTGCCACCACGGGAACGGCTCAGGCGGAGCGTACGGGGTTGGCATGCATCGGGGCCATGCTGGGAGAGTATCTGCTGCCGGGAGTGGGCTACGCCCTGCTCGGCGAGTACGACAAGGCCGTGATCTTCGGCGGGTTGCGCTGGGCGGCGCTCAGCAAGTACGCTTCCTTCGCCCGCAGCCCGAATTATCTGAAAGATTACCGGGACATCTACAAAACCGAGCAGATCACAGTGGATGGCAAGGAGCGGCAGAAGATGGACATCTACTTGTCCCGTGAGACCTTTTACGGCAAAGCCTACGCGAGCATGTACGGCAACCTCACCTTCGCCACCATCTACGACCTTTATGACGGCTGCGGCTCCAAGTCCGAGACCTATAAGCTGATGGCCGCGCCCTTCCGCATTGATCACTTCTGGGCGGAGCCGACTTTTTGGGCGCCCGTGGTTTATGCGGGAGTGGTTCCGTTGGGATCGGACAACGTGACCTATCATGTGGATACCAACCTCTCGTGGCAGGAGATGATCAATCTCTCGTTCGTGCAGTACCAGCTTGTGGGCATCGGCGAGGAGATGCTTTTCCGGGGCGTGATCCAGCGCTCGCTCTACAACGGGTTCTCCGGCTTCCTCTCCAAGAAAGCCGCCCGCTGGACAAGCCTCGTCACCGCCAGCGCCATTTTTGGAGCCGCCCATTCCGGACAAGGCTTCTCCGCAAATTCAGGAGTCGCGTTTGGCGCGGGCATGTACCTTGGCTGGGTTTACAACCCCGAAGTTGGTCAGTTTGACCTGATCGAGCCGATTGCCATTCATGCGTGGTGGGACACGATTCTCGTGAACCGCCGACTCCGCGAGTCCCAGTTCGTTGCCCGCAAGTCTGGCGAAACCGCCCGCAACCCCCTCGCCGCCCGCACTTATCCCCTCTTCGGATTCACCTACCGCTTCTAGCCTCCAGCAGGCGGGCTCGCCCCAGAGCATCACCTTCCGACTTCCTAATCGTTTTGCCGCTAAAGTTCTCTAGTCAAGTGCCGATACACGGGACAAGACAACAAGCCCGGCAAGGTCCGGGCAGGCCGATTCGGCATTTAATTTGGTGGAAGGACTAAAGGATTCTGCCGAAATGCCGATGAAGAGATAAGGCCGGAAGTCCATCCACCATGCGTGGGTGGATTCCGGGATGTTCTTTGAAATGCAAACCCCCAACGGAACAGCAGTGGGCAGTCTGCGGATGGTTTGATCCGCACAGGCTTGCTCTCTGATGAGACACTGTTGCTGAAGAAGAGGGAGGATTTGGAAGTCCGCAGGGGCTTCCGGACCCAAGGGGAGACCGGAAATGGATTTCTGCAGCGCATCCGTCCAGCTTGATGAGACGGGAAGCAAGCAGAGCAATTCTGTGTTCCGGCAGGAGATTGCTGAGGCTGGAGCAAAACAGGCTTCCACCCCGCAATGACCGCCGGATTCCAAGCACACCAGATGGTTTGAGTCTGGAACGGGTGCCTGCACCTCATGTTTGGAAAACGGTTGCTCCGGAACCAAACACCCTTGGCTTGCGCAAGCGAGTCGGTGTGTTGAGTTCAAGCCCCTGAGTTGGCCCTCTTTGTTGGCTGAGGATCGAGCCTTGAGATGCAGCTATCGCAACTCTGGGCGCGATTTCACGGCATTGGCGCGGCGCGGCACTGCTCAAGGCGAGTCGCAGGGTTCACAGGACAGGTCCGAACAACGGAACTGTGGTGTCAACCCACGTTCGTCGAGGTCTGTCGTGAACGCAGAACTCGCAGAGCGGCAAAGTCGCTTCCGGAAAGGGCACTTGCAGAAAATGTGAAGTAGAACTGGAGTCTGCGGCGGCTTTTCCAAGCAGGAATGCCGCAAGCGCAGAATCACAGCACGAGTAGTCGTCAGTTTATCAGGAAGACTTTATCTTTCTGAAATACAAGCCAAGTTCAGACTTGGTTTGCAAACCTTGCGCATCGAGGAGGCATATGCGTGTAAATCACAATCCGACGTCCCTGAATGCATTGAGGCATTTGGGGGAGACGAATCGGGCGACCGAGACCAATCTCGAACGCCTTTCATCCGGCTTACGGATCAATTCCGGCAAGGACGGTCCGGCGGACATGATCGTTTCGGAGATCATGCGGGCACAGATTTCCGGACTCAATCAGTCGATCAAGAACTCAGAGATCGGGGTTTCGATGGTGCAGACGGCAGAGGGCACGTTGAGTGAGATCAGCGCGATGCTCATCAACATGCGTCAGCTCGCCCTGCACGCGGCCAACGAAGGCGCCAACGATCAGAAGATGGTGCAGGCCGATCAGAACGAAGCCGAGCGGCTGCTCAGCACGATCGACCGTTTGGCAATGACGACGGGCTTCGGCAACAAGCCGCTCTTCGATGGCGGCTCTGCCGTGACCGGAGTGACGGTCGGCCAGAAGCTACGCTTCGTGGGTGCAACTCCGGAAACCAAAAACGCTCCGACCAAAACGGGGTGGGAGGTGGACATCCAGCAGATTGCCACCCGCGCCTATGTCTCGGGTCTCAAGCCGGTGAGCCTCCAGAACGTGGAGGAAGGCATTGAGTTGCTCATCAACGAGGGCAACCGCGTGATCGAACTGAAGACCATGGAGGATAACGAGCTGGCGGAGACCCTTCAGACCCTCGTCCAGAACCATCGGCTGAACCCGCAGGTTTACGACAAGGAGCAGGTTGAATCCGCGATGGCCACAGTGATCGCCCGCTCCCTGCACGACAAGGCGCGGGAGTCCGGCCTCAAGGTGGATGTCTACATCAACGAGATGGGCATGTTGACCGTGCGGCATAAGATGTTCGGCTCCAAGCCGAGCTTCAGCGTGGTTTCCAGCATTCCTGGCATCCTCGCGGAGAAGGGATTTGACGCGACCTATTCTGATGGAGGGCAGGACGTCGGGGGTTACATCGGCGGGGAGGTTTCCGTGGGCAAAGGACAGTTCCTCTACGGAGGGCACGCCACCCCGATTGAGGGGCTGGTGGTTGAGTACAGTGGTGAACTGGAGACCCGCGTGGAGGACATTAAGGACGCACAGGGCAACGTGGTCGGCCAGCAACTTGTACGCTCAACGGCAGAAGAACTGATCAGCGATGAGGTGGACGGCTACGTCCATGTGGCACAGAACTCCGTGACCTACCAGATTGGCCCGAACGCCAATCAGACGGTGCGGTTCTCGTTGGGCAACCTGCGCACGGACAACATGTCGCGGGGCATCGATAACGAGAGCGAATACCGGAGTTTGGCAGACATTGACCTGACTTCCGGGGAAGGGGCGCAGGATGCCCTGATCCTCATTGACGAGGCGATTGATGAACTCTCTGTCCTGCGGGGCGATCTCGGTTCGTTCCAGCGCAACTCTCTGGAGAACAACCTCAAGAACCTCCGGGTCGCGCAGGAGAACATGGTGAACGCCGAGTCGGTGATCCGTGACACGGACATGGCTAAGGAGATGAGTGATTTCACCAAGAATCAGATTCTGCTTGCCTCAGGCACGGCGATGGCCGCGCAGGCGAATCAGATTCCGAAATCCGTCCTGCAACTGCTTGGCGGTGCGCAGTAACACTGACCGGGGCTGGAGAAATCCAGCCCCAAGCTCCCAAGGGAGCGCCTTTGATGGGCATCGAACTGGTGCGCAGCAACGGCATTCTCTGAACGAAATGGACGCTGTTCAACCCACAACATGGAGGTGAGTCAAAAACCATGAGTTAAAGACCAAAGGCCAGTCATGCGTGCGCAAGCCCGCGCTCTCACGCCGCTTCAATTACGGCAAGAGCAGCAGAGCAACACGGATCTCCGGTGCAGCCAAGGGTTGTGTGCTGGAGCAGGTCTCCCGGATTCTCGGACAGTGGAGAATCTCAGGGGAACTCTGTCCATCCCTCCGGAATTCCGTTTGGACAATGTGGGGATTGGGGCAGCCCGTGGTGGCAAAAGCACGATTGCCGCCCGGCAGAAAACCGTGCAGACGTGCATCCGCCCGTCGGTTGGAGTGGATCACCCCCTTGCTGAGGGAGTGATGCGCTGGATCGATGGCACAACGGAGCGCAAGCTCCGGAGTGTGTTGCAGAATCCAAACACAAATTGTCAGGCGCTTTGCCGCGCCCGCACCTTCGGTTTACAAAACAGAAGGGATTTGTGCAAAGGAACAGGTCGGACTGCCGAGCATGAGGCAGGTGGCCTGAAGCATAGGTTCTTGTCACAACATTACCCAAGAGATTGGGGGATTCTAGGCGGTGGCGAAATTGCCACCCAAGTCCGGGGGCATGAAAATGTCCGCATTCCGGAAGTGGAGTGGAGTCAGCCAAAGCCGTAGCAGGGACGCCGTCCAGCGTTCTCTGCTGCAGGCATGGCCACGCAGAGTACCGTTTGCTGGAAAGCTCGTGCAATAGTCAAATGGGATTCCGTTGACGGAGTCGCGTGTGCTGCAGAGGTTTCTTAGCAACCCCAGAGCTTGGAGAAGAGCAAACACAGGCTCCGGAAGTCAGAGGCCGGAGACCGTGTTTTTTCATCAGGAAAAATAATTATTCCTGAAAACGTTCAGTCTGATTTCAGGCTGGGAAACGACCCCATGGTGGCGGTGCCGAATTCGGTGCCGGAGCAGTGTGGAGTTCGGAGGATGCCAATCCCTCTACACCAACCACTCAAAGGAATAACAACGAGGGTCCTATGGATGTAAAGAGCGGCTTCGACGCCATGAGCGGACAAGCCTCGTATCAGCAACCACCTCAACGAGAACCGGGAGGTGAGCCAAAACCAGCACTGCAACTGCGTCCGGAGGTCACTCCGACGGGACCAGTGGTGCTGAGGATGACGGAACACCGTCGTCGGGAAGCCGTTGCGCTGACCCAAGAGATCATCGAAGTGGAATCCGACCTCTCCCTTGTGCAGACCGTGGAGTCGGCATTGGGACGGCTGGAGGACATGCTGCTGGAACTTCGGGAGTTGTCCGGACAGGCCGCGAATGGAGCCGAACATAACACGGCCCTGCGCGAAGCCGACCAGCAGGAATTGGAACACTCCCTCGGACTGATCGAGACCTTGGCAACCGCGACCCGGTTTCGGTCGCAGTTGCTGCTCGATGGTAGCCACGCAGTGCAGGGCATGGTTGCTGGCGAGCATCTGGAGTTTCTTGGAGTCGAGGGGGACATCCCCTCGTCACCGATCGAGGGTTACAGCGTGGAAATCCACGAAGCCGCCCTCCCCGCGCAAATTGTCGGGACGCGCCCGCTCACTCAGGACTTGATTGACCGGGGCGAGCAACTTTGGGTCCGCGAGGGCAACGCCGAAGTGCGCTTCCAGGCCATCCGGGGTAAACCGCCGCAGGTGTTGCTTGCCGAGTTGCAGCAGGCACTCCGGGAACAGGAGTTGCCTTTGGAAGCGACTCTGGTGACAGGTGAGCGTTTGAGCTTGCAACACCTACGCTACGGCAGCAGCCACAAATTTGCAGTGGCCAGCACAACTCCGGGGGTGCTTTCGCCGAGGAGTTTGGAATGGAACAGCGCACGGCCCGGTAGGGATGTGCAGGGGCGCATCAACGGGGAGCCTTGCGAAGGACGCGGGCAAATCTTGCGGGGCCACTCAGGATCACCGCTGATTGCGGGCTTGGCTTTGTGCTACACGGGAGCCACAGAGGATTTGACGCTCAAGAAAGCAGGGACGGTCTCTGTTCTCCAGAACGCCATCCCGCTCCACCTTGGTGGAGGTTTGTTGTCAGCGGCTCCAAAGCTGAGCCTGCGGAGTTTCCGGGTTCACGACTTGGGGCGCGATGTTCCCAATCCGTCGGGATTCCAGAGTCTGGAGGATGTGCATCTGCGCACCATCCAAGGGGCGCGAGACACCGAGGCCATTCTCGAAGGAGCACTGAGCGAACTAGGTAGCATCAAGGAACGGCTGGACGAGTTGGGTCAGCAGACGCTTCGCGAGACCATCCGGAAACTCAAGCACGAACACGCCCAACTGAACCAGGACGGGGTGGTTATTGAGGGTTCCGAACAAGCCCATGCGGTTGCAGAGTACACCCGGGGGCAAATCATTGCCAAGACCCGGGAGTCGGTTGTGGCGCAAGCAAATCAGCAGCCGCAAGCGGTGCTGAGCCTGCTGAAGTAAAGCAGGCAAACCCGGGGTCGCATGACCACGGGTTGAGAGCATATTTGTCAGAAATCTGAGTTATTTCTGAAAGTACATTCGCCAAAGTTGAAGGGTCGAGAGACAGAGACTTAGCGAAAATTCATGCTCCAAGCTGGATGCGAGGAGCATGGAGGGGAACGCATGGAGGCGTTGCTTATCAGTGAAGGAAAAATCGTTATTCAAATGCTGTAAAGAAGGGGTTCCATGCGAATCAACCACAACATCAGTGCGCTGAACACACGGCGTCACTTGGTGACAAACACCCAAGCCCAAGCGAAGAACCTAGAGAGGTTATCTTCCGGGTTGAAGATCAACCGGGGAGCGGACGGCCCGGCGCAGCTCATCATCTCCGAGCGGCTCCGCACCCAGCAAGCCAGCCTGAAACAGGCAATTGACAACAACGAGGCAGGAGTCACTGTGCTACAAACTGCAGAAGGGGCGCTCAGCGAGGCCAACCGTTCACTGATCCATATCCGGGAACTGGCGGTCCATGCGGCCAACGAAGCCGTCAACGACGAGTTCATGCTTCAGGCTGACCAGCAGGAGATTGACCATGTGCTCGCTCAGGTTGACCGGATCGCTCGCACTGCCAACTATGGGAAGAAGGCGCTGCTCGATGGCAGCATGGGTGCCAACGGTGTCACCACCGGAGCGAACTTGGAGTTCATCAGTGCGACAGAACTCGCGGACACCTCCCCGCTTGGAGGCTACGAGGTGCTCATCAAGCGGGCGGCGGCACGCTCGGAGCTCTTCGGAGGAAAGGCACTCACGCGCAACATGGTTGACTCCGAAGAGCAGATCACTCTGCTGGAGGGCGGGAAAACCCTCAACTTTAAGACGACGGCGGGGGATTCGGTCGAGACCACCCTCAACAAGTTGGACAAGGCCATCCGTCAGTCGGGCTTGAACCTTGAGCTGATCAAGCCGGAGGGGGCGGCCATGAGTCCAGACGAACCGCAGTTCCTCAACATTCGGCACAAGAAGTACGGCAGCGAGTTTCAGTTTGAAGTCGCAAGCACCACCTCGGGGTTGCTGTCCACGAAGGCTGACATCTATGACACGATCAACAACGGCGAGGACATCGCCGGGACGGTCGGGGGCGAGGAGGCCTTTGGCCGGGGGCAAGTGCTCACCGGAGCGGCCCCCACCAAGATTTCCGGAATGAAACTACGCTACAGTAGCGAGGAGATTCCAGAGGGCGGGTTTGTCGGGACGGTGACTTTCGCCCAAGGCTCGCAACACTTTCAGATTGGACCGGATGCCGACCACAATGTCCGGTTCTCTCTACGGGCGATCAGCACCCACAGACTGGGGCAGGGGGTGGACAACGGCTCCGACTACGGGTCGCTCCACGACATTGACGTGACCACCCAGCGGGGTGCCGAGGACACGATGCGGATTGTGGACCGGGCCATCGAAGAACTGTCCGTCTTTCGGGGGGACATGGGGGCGTTTCAGAAGAACACCCTCGAAAGTAACCTCCATTTCCTGCGGCAGGCGCACGAGGAGATCAGCAACGCCGAATCCGTGATCCGTGACGCGGACATGGCGGAGGAGATGTCCGCGTTCACGCGCAATCAGATCATGGTCAGCTCCAGTACAGCGATGCTGGCCCAAGCGAACCAGACCCCAATGTCAGTGATGTCACTATTGCAGTCCTGACCACTGGGGTTTTGGAGCCCTACGGGGCATTTGATGACGACGACGCTACCCTGTCAGGACCATGGACGGACTTGACGGGGATGCTGGAGGAGTCAGCGAGAGTGGAAACGAAAAACTATCATGGTGAGCGCTGCTGTCACAAGGCAGCAGCGCTCAGGGTGATGGCCCAAGCAAAGTTCGGCAGCAGCCGGGCAAGCAAGGTTATTTCCTGAGCAGCGGGTGTTGCCCGCGTCGCGCATCTGCCTGCTGAGGCAAGCAAGGTGCGTGGTCATGTTCTTCGACAGTTTAGAGAGCAAGCACTCAGCAAGCAGAGTTCCGGAATTCCACGTCAGCATGAAGTGGAATCGAGAACACTGCTCTGCCTAGCGTGAACCTGTGAAACCGAGACCAAGATGGTCCGGGTACTTCCGGGGAGGACTCCCGGAGCAACGCATGTGTTGGACCTGTTTGTTTGAGGTCCAAAGGTCGGGATGAGCCAGCATGGGGCAACGCCTCGTGAGAGGATGAATCCTAGGGCAAAGGGCTGAAAGTCCATCCCAGCACAGGATCGTGTGCAGCGGAGACTTGTTTGAAAAACTGTCTGGAAAATATTATTTAACGTGAATTTTGGATAGGCAAAACAGGGGAGCGACAAGTCGTGCTCTCCCTTTGCGAAAGGAGGGATCCCTTCGCCAAAATTCACCCTAGTTAAAGGTCATTTCCCAAGCTGGAAAATTTCCCAGCGGGCAGAGGAATCCTGCCTGCTTGGAAGTGTTTCGCCTTGAGGGAGGCGGACCTTCCCGTCGCAAGACGGTGGGATGCATGGATGCATCAAGAGTCACATGGAGTGGCGAAAAAATCAGGGATGAATCTAGCGAACAGGAGATCGCAATGACCTTAAGAATCAAAACAAACTCCCCGAGCTACGGGGTGCATCGTCAGATGGCGAACAATCATCGGACTCAAGAGAAGACGCTTGAGCGCCTCAGTTCGGGACTCAAGATCAATCGCGGAGCCGACGCTCCGGCGAACTTGCAGATTTCCGAGCGTTTGCGGGCACAGTCCGCAGGCTTGAAGCAGGCGATCGACAACTCGGAAATGGGTGTCTCACTGGTGCAGACCGCCGAGGCGGCGCTGGACGAGGTGAGCCGCACGCTTATCAACGCCCGGCAGCTTGCGGTCCACGCGGCCAACGAGGCCACCAACGACGAGTTCATGTTGCAGGCGGACCAACGGGAGTTGGACAACATCGTCGAGGAAGTCAACCGCATTGCGAGCTACACGTCCTACGGGAACAACAGCCTGCTCGACGGTAGCCGCGCGGGCAACGGGATCACTCAGGGTGCCAACTTGGAGTTCCTGACCGCCACCCACGAGGCGCAGACTTCCGGGGTGAGCGGCTATGACATCAAGATCACGCAAGCCGCGACCCGCTCAGAGCACGTCGGGATGAAAGCACTCACGCAGAACATCATTGACGAGGGCGAGCAACTCACAATCACGGAAGGGGGCCGCACCCTCAACTTTGAGACGCAGGCCGGGCACTCGGTGGAGCAGACGCTCAACGACCTTGGCAAGGCGATTAAGGAGGCGGGGTTGAGCCTCGACCTCTTGCGTCCGGATCCGACGGTGACGGACAACGATGCCACGCAGTTCATTCGGCTGCGGCACAAGGAGTTTGGCAGTGAGCTGAACTTCACTGTGGCGAGTACCACATCGGGTGTCCTCTCACAAAAGGGCGACATCTCCGACTGGATTCAGACCGGGGTGAACGTCGGGGGTGAGGTCAATGGCGAGGCGGCCACCGGGCTGGGGCAGGTGCTCACGGGAGGCCCTGGAGCCTCTGCGGTGGAGGGCATTCAACTGCGCTACACCGGCGAGCAAGCACCAGAAGGAGGCTTCGCTGGAACCGTGACCTTCGCGCAGAATGCGCTGATCTTCCATGTGGGCGCAAACGCTGGGCAGACCTCGGCGTTTTCGCTGCGCAGTATGCAAGCCGACAAACTGGGAATCGGAGTCGCCAACGACTCTGGATTCGCCTCGTTCAGCACGATTGATGTGACCACGGCCCCGGGCGCTGAGGATGCCATCCGGGTGATTGACAAGGCGATTGAGGATGTCGCCGTCCAGCGCGGGGAGTTGGGAGCCTTCCAGAAGAACAACTTGGAGAGCAACCTCAACTACTTGCGCATTGCACATCAAGAGGTCATGGGTTCTGAGTCTGTGATCCGCGATGCGGACATGGCGGAGGAAATGATGGCCTTCACGCGCAACCAGATCATGGTGGAGTCCTCCACTGCAATGATGGCGCAGGCCAACATGCTGTCCCAGAGTGTGCTTCAGCTCTTGGGTTAAGCGTTTTGGTAGGTGGTAGGGCGGATGCAGCGCAGCGCATCCGCCTGCTCCGGTGGGTGGCCTTGGCGACTCCGCTTTGTTGGAATCGCCCGCGCCTGTCGCAGCGAAGCTTGTCATCAGTGAATCTGACCTCGGTGGCACGAGGTTTCGCCCCGCTCTCATCAGCGTCACCCCAAGCGGGTGTGCGCAAGACGAGAGACGGGACGAAGCCCGGTGTTATCTATCGTCACCGCACTCAGCGCCTGCCCGCTTGTCGGAATCAGGGCTGTTGAAAATTTAGGAATGATGGCGCAGGCCAACATGCTGTCCCAGAGTGTGCTTCAGCTCTTGGGTTAAGCGTTTTGGTAGGTGGTAGGGCGGATGCAGCGCAGCGCATCCGCCTGCTCCGGTGGGTGGCCTTGGCGACTCCGCTTTGTTGGAATCGCCCGCGCCTGTCGCAGCGAAGCTTGTCATCAGTGAATCTGACCTCGGTGGCACGAGGTTTCGCCCCGCTCTCATCAGCGTCACCCCAAGCGGGTGTGCGCAAGACGAGAGACGGGACGAAGCCCGGTGTTATCTATCGTCACCGCACTCAGCGCCTGCCCGCTTGTCGGAATCAGGGCTGTTGAAAATTTAGGGAGGCCCTTGTTTGAGGGGCACCCTTGTTTCCTAGAGTTCTTGAATAGTAAAAAACAGCGGAGCGATCCGTCGTTTCTTCCCTCCTTTGCGAAAGGGGGAGCACGGGCGTGATTGCTTGATTGATGCCCCTGCGCCTACGCAGGGATGACGGCTTGTTAAGAGACCATCACGTTTGTTGAGCGTGTTCGTTTAAGGTCAGCCGCTTGGAAGATACCCGCATGGGCCCGGCTTTTAGCTGTGGTTGAGACGGTCGCACTGTCTGCGGGTGGTGCCCTTACAACCCGCTGGTTGAGCGGAGTCGAAACCAGCAACTGAATCATCTGCTGAACCTCCTGAGGTGAAGCATCCCTGATCCTGCCCCGGCCCTTACTGGGGCAGGAACTGGAGGGGGATCGTGGGGAAATCTTCTCCGGAACAGCGGTGGGGAGTGTGCGAGTCTGGGGTCATGCAGACCCTTTCTGGGAGGTATCCGGAGACGGTCTGGAGGATGCTCGGAGTAGCAGAGTGGTGTTCTTGGTCAGATGTTGATTCCTGTGAGCAGGCCAGTGCTAGTGTGCTGTGAGTCGTGTCCGGATGCCGGGTGCGGCCCAGAGGGCACTCAAGGTTGAGTGTCGGCTCTTGCTCAAACGAATCTGACTCCAAATTTGCCGAGTGTCCGGGGCGTTGCTCCGGACAGGCGATAGCCCATCTGTGGGTGATTTTTTCTCAGGAAAAGTTTATTTTTCTGAGAAATATCGACAAATCCGGAGTTTGAGGCTGCACCCCAGAGAGGGAGGACGTGAAACCCTCTTTGCTGTGCAGGAGTGGTCTGCTTTGCGAGTGCAGGGCAGACCGGCAGAACCGACCTGTGAAGAAGTCGGTCTTTAAGTTCGCCGCAATTACTGTGGCGGCAAAAACTGATTGAAAGGAGAATCCCATGTCCCTGCGAATCAACACGAACCCGGTTGCGCTCAACGTACATCGCAACCTGACGAACACCCACGAGGCCGGAGCAAAAACCATGGAACGGCTCAGCTCGGGGATGAAGATCAATCGGGGAGCGGACTCCCCGGCGAACCTGCAGATTTCGGAGCGCCTGCGGGCACAGACCTCCGGACTGCGACAGGCGATCAGCAACTCGGAGACTGCGATCTCGATGGTGCAGACGGCGGAGGCTTCGATGGACGAGGTGAGCCGGGCGCTCATCAACGCCCGCCAACTCGCGGTCCATGCGGCCAACGAGGGGGCAAACGACCCTTTCATGGTGCAGTCGGACCAGCAGGAGGTCGACAACATCCTGACGACGATCAACCGCGTGGCCAATCAGGCCCAGTTTGGCAATAACTACCTGCTCGACGGCAGCGCCGCCGGCAACGGAGTCACGGTCGGGAAGAACTTGGAGTTTGTGACCGCAACGCACGAGGCGAAGACCTCAGGGATCAACGGCTACAGCGTCGAGATCATGCAGGCGTCGACACGCTCGGAGGTGAGGGGCACGAAGGCGCTCAATCAGGGGATCATTGACGCAGGCGAGCAGCTCACGATCACCGAGGGCGGGCGCACGCTCGACTTCCAAACCGTGGCGGGGCGTTCTGTGGAACAGACACTCAACGACCTCGGCAAGGCGATCTCAGACGCAGGACTCAACGTTGACCTGTTGCGTCCCGACGCGGCCACGACCCCAAACGGCCAGCCGTTGCAGATTAACCTGCGGCACAAGCAGTTCGGCAGCGAGCACAGCTTCACGGCGGCGAGCACGACGGGAGGCCTCCTTTCGACCAAGGGGGATGTCTCCGACTGGATCCAGACCGGGCTGGATGTCACTGGAGAGATCAACGGGGAGGACGCCACTGGGCGTGGACAGGAACTCACCGCAGGCCCGGGCGCATTTACCTCGGAGGGCGTGGCGATCCGCTACTCCGGAGAAAAAGCGCCGGAGGGTAACTTCGCGGGCACACTGACGTTCAGCCAGAATTCACTGACCTTCCAGATCGGCGCGAACGATGGACAGACCACCTCGACCTCGGTGCGCTCCATGCGTCCAGATCAGCTCGGTCGTGCCGTATTCAATGGCTCCGGATTCGACTCGCTCAGCGAGGTGGACGTGACTTCGCTGCAAGGAGCAACGGACTCGATCCGGGTGATTGATCGGGCGATCGAGCAGGTGGCCATCCAGCGTGGGGACTTGGGGGCTTTCCAGAAGGACAATCTGGAGAGCAACCTCAACTACTTGCGCATCGCGAACGAGGAACTGACGAGCTCCGAGTCGGTGCTCCGCGACACAGACATGGCGGCGGAAATGACCGCGTTTACCCGCAACCAGATCATGACCCAAGCCGGGACCGCGATGCTGACGCAGGCGAACCAACTGCCGAGCAGCGTGCTGGCGCTGCTGGCGTGAATGTTTCTCTCTGTCTTACTCCGGGGAACCCTCTCCGGAGTCGGGCAGACGAGACGGCAGTCCGCGCCATGCGGACCGCTTCCAGATTCTGGAGGTGGTCTGAATGACGCTCTGAGAAAAAGAAGCGCTACTCTTGGTCAACTGAATCTGTAGGTTTGCCTTTCGCAGGGGCAATCATCCCGAGTCTGGGTCTCCGGAGCGCTGGAAACTTGGACTTCGGGACTGCTGCGAAATAGGGAGAAAAATGCTTTGAAA
>CAJWCD010000016.1:0-38002 GCA_913020725.1 uncultured Pseudomonadota bacterium | reverse complement strand
TGAGTCGACCTCAGCGACATGGGCGTATGTGTATGGCATCAAGGGGCGCTACGACGAGCGTGAGGCGACCGTCCCGGCCGACCGCGACCACCTCAACGAGGAAAGCAGGGCTCACTACTTCGACGAACTCAACCTTGAGATGGAGCGTATCAACGCCCGCAGGAAGGAGGGTCAGTCAGCTCTGTTCATCCCGTCTGACAAGTTTAACCGAAGTGTGGGCAAGTTCCACGGCAAGAAGCACGACCTGCAGGGCACACCGTTTGAGGGAAGTGACGAGGAGTGGGAGCAGTACCTCACTTCCGTACTGCCCGGTGACGAGGATGAGGCCGCTCTCCAAGAATACTTCAAGGAAGAGTGGATTCAGTACCGCGAGTGGAAGGAGTGATCCTTCGGGGTGGTATCATGCAGGCACACGCCCTGCTCAGCATCGACAGAGAGCGGTTGCGACCGTTCTTCGAGCGAGTTCCCGAGTTGTTTGAGGCTCATCACCTGCATGAGAGCCAGAATCCAGATGGCTACGAGGAACTGCTGTACCGAATATATCGGCCCTACACCAGCGGTATGTTCGACATGATCGACGAGTGGATGGGGCACGGCTACCGAAACTGGCACAGTGACATCGAGCGAGAACTGATGCTGATGCTGTACGCAATTCGCTACCCTGACACGCTGCTTCTAGAGAGTCTCTCAGATGAGGCTGACTTGGATGTCAAGCGGATTTCGGGCTACCTCCACTTCATGAAGCACACCTACTCGATTTGGGATGAGGACACTCGCAAGGGACTAGCCAAGTTGGGGATTCTGATTCCTAGCACAGACAAGGCCGACCCGTTCGTCTACGGTGCCTACATCACGGCCATCGAGCTTGGGGAGTTTCTTCAGAAGACCGTGGTGAACTACTCCAGAAACGCACAGCATCCGCAGTACGGCAAGATCAGGAACCCCAACCTCGACAAGGGAGATTTTGTTTTTGTGCTGCCCATGCCGACTCCTCAACCGGAACCTTCGGTGATTTCCAAAGAAGAACCCCAGCCAGAGAAGCAGTTGGATGTGGAGGCGTGGGCAATGGTTGAGGATTCCGATGACCCGGAAAACTTCCGGTTCTTTATTGAGCAGTTCCCGGATAGTCCCCGTGTCAAGCTTGCCCGACTCAAACTCAAGTTGCTGGAGCGCAAGCCAGAACATGTGAAGGAGGCAGAGCCAAAACCCAAGACAGTGACTGAATCACCACCTGTAGCAACAGCAACAGTGGAGGAAACTTCCGATGCGTCCCTTGCCGGAACACCGATCCCACTCACCCCCAAGCAAGAACCTCAACCCAAGAAAACTCCGAAACTTGTGAAGGAGGCAGAGCCGGAACCTGTGAAGGAGGCAGAGCTGGAACCTGTGAAGGAGGCAGAGCCGGAACCTCCGCCCACGGTTGAGGCACCCGACGAGGCCCCATCGGAAACCGTGGTCGCAAGTGAACGGGATATGACTTGGCACTACGTCACTCTGGGAATCGCAGGCGTGGCCCTGCTGCAATCACTGAGCAACGCCAATCAGTTCAATGCCCTCGCCACGAAAAATCAGGAGCTTGCCGACAGCTACGCCAGCAGTTCCAGCGCCGCGACCAAAAGCGAGTATCAGAGCAACCAATCCAAGATGAAATCCTACAAGAGCCAAGTGCAGCTCTGGGATACGATCACCCTGCTGGCTTTGGGGGTGGAAGCCTACCTCTGGTTCAGTGAGTCTCCGGACACCATGGCGAGCCGATTTTCCCCGCGTGTGCTTGCATTCTCCTCCCCTCAAGCTCCACGTGGGTTCAATTTGAAATGGCAATGGCAGTTTTAAGATTATGTATCTTGGGGTTGGCACTGCTGCTGATTGGTAGCTGTGGCCAGCAAAAACTGGATAGCAGTGGTTTGGATTCCAAATCCATTGAAGACGCTGGTTCCACCACGACCACTTTGGCGGTTTCGTCTACCACTCCAGACAATGGTTCGACCTCCGTGAGTCGCACGGCAAGCATTGTTGTTAACTTCAACAAATCCATTTATTTTATTAATAGTAGTAACGCCTGGCTAACTAGTTGGACGGTAGGCTCCGATTCATTTGTGACTTGTAACAGTTCATCCAGCATTAAAGATCTGCCAATCCTTCTTTCCAAGGATAGTTATTCAAACTGTTTGTATGACAACGGGACTATTGGCAGCAGTTCCATTACAATTGACCTGAATTCAGCTCTGGATGCAAACACCACCTACAAGGTCAAAGTCTTGAAAGAAAGCTTGGATGGAAGCCGTAAGCTCAAAGACGCCAAGGACGGCTCCGGAACTCAGTTGAGTTCCGATTATGAGTTTTCTTTCACCACCGGATCCTGAACCCCGGAACTGTAACTTTCCGATCCAGTCACAGCACTAAGAACGGGGGCGTTTGCGGCTTGCCGAAGCGTATGAGGTGTCGTCTGAAGCGTTCTAAGCAGGTTTGTTGAGGGCCAGCGCCACAGCGACTCCAATCAGCCCAAGTGCGCCGAGGTCGATCCAGAGGGGGAATTTCCAGAGCCAGAAAGCATCGGAGATCACGGCGACCACCGGAACCGCCAACATGGCGATGGTGGACATGGCGACCGTGAGTCGCTTGAGCAGGGTGAAGTAAATCCAGTACATGATCGCCCCGGCGACCACGATGTTATAAAACAGGGAGAAGTACTGCGGCCAGCCCGGAGTTCCGATATTTTGCCAGTCCCACAGCAGGGCTATGAGCGCAACCGGAATCGTCCCCAGCAGTTGCATCCATCCTGTGAGCACCAAGGTGGGAACCGGGAATCCTGTGTGTTTGACATAGGCCGACCCGGCCCCCCACATAGCTCCGCCAACAATCACCAAGAGCGGCCCCCACGCATTCCGGGCCTGCGTTTCCGGATCTCCCAACCAGAGCAGCAACACCCCCGTGGTTCCTGCAATCAGGGCATAGACCACCTGACGGCTTGGCAGCGTTTTCACCAAGAGTGCATAAAAGAGGCTGGCCCAAACCGGCATGGTGAAGGCGAGGATGGCGGCGCGGCCTCCGGTCATGAAGGAAAGCCCGTACAGCACCAGCATTCCCCAGAGCGTGATGTTGAGGGTCGAGGCCACCAGCAGTGGAGGCCAAAAGGGGCGGGGGACGGCGAGTGGGTGGCCGTTGAGACGGGCAAGGGCCAGCAAGAGCATTCCCGAAGGAAGAAAGGTCAGCGACCGGAACACCCACGGGGACACTTCGGTAATGCCGATCTTGAGGATTGGCCAGTTCGCGCCCCAGCCCAGTGCCAGCACGACCAGCAACGCGAGATTGGCCGCGCCCAGCCCAGCCGATTTTTGGGATGCGGGTTCAGTTTGCAAGTGCGGTGTGCAAGGCGGTGACGACCGTGTCGAGTTCGGATTCCGAGATGACCAGTGGAGGGAGTAGCCGAATGACGGTTGGACCTGCGGGAAGCGCGATCACGCCTTGGGCGAGCAACGCCTGCAAGTAAGGGGTGGCCTTTTCCTTGAGTTCAATGCCGATCATCAGGCCAAACTGCCGCACCTCTCGCACCCGCTCTGGCCGCTTCGCTTCAAAGTGGCGTGTGAAGTAATCCCCCTTGCTCCGGGCTTGTGCAGCCAGATCGTTTTCCTGCATGAAACCGATGGCCGCCAGTGCCGCCGCACAGGCCAGGGGATTGCCGCCAAAGGTGGAGCCGTGGACCCCAACGGTCACATCAATCTTATCCGAGCAGAGCACCGCCCCCATCGGCACGCCTCCGGCGATGCCCTTGGCGAGACACAGCAAGTCCGGAACAAGGTTGAGGGCTTCGCAAGCGAAGAAGGTTCCGGTTCGGCAAAACCCGGTTTGCACTTCGTCAATGACCAGCATCGCCCCGCGTTCATCACACAACTGCCGTGCGGCAGAGAGGAACTCGACATGCGCAGGCCGCACCCCGCCTTCGCCCTGAATGGGTTCCAGCAACACCGCCGCCGTGTCCTCCGTGATGGCCGCGTCCAGCTTTTCGAGCTTGTTGAGCGGCACAAACTGACATCCGGACAGCAGCGGTTCGAAGGCATCGCGGTACTTGAAAGTGGCACTGAGGGCGCCCAGCGTGCGTCCGTGGAATCCGCGCATGGCCGCCACCACCCCGCTGCGGCCCGTGGTTTTGTGGGCAAACTTGAGGGCGGCTTCTGTGCTTTCTGTTCCGGAGTTGCAGAGGAAGACGCGGTTCAAGCCGTCCGGAGCAAGGCCGACCAGCGTTTCCATCAGTTGTCCGCGCTGGTCGTTGTAGAAGATGCCCGGACAGGTCACCAGCGTTTGTGCCTGCTCGGCCAACGCCTGAGCCACCGCAGGGTTCGCATGGCCGACACTGGCCACCCCGACCCCGGAAGCGCAGTCAAGGTATGCGTTCCCCTGATCATCCCAGAGCGTGGCTCCTGCTCCACGCACGATGCTGACCCCTCGCCGAGGGTAAACCTCCAGAGCGTGGCGTTCTTCTCGTTCCTGAATGTTCATCGGATGAGGGTTCCTTGTCCGGCAAGTGCATCCCGCACGGGGTGTTCGTTTCGTCCATCCGCAATCACGACTTCTGCTGCTCCGGCATCGAACAAGCGGCGCAGCGCCAGCATTTTGCGTTTCATGCGGCCCTCCACTTGGTTTTCCCGCGCCTCCAGTTCGTGCTGCGTCATCTGCCGCACCACGCTTTCCGGATCGTCCCGCTGGTCGAGAAACCCGGGAGCCTCGATCAACTGAAGGATTTTTTCGGCATGAAGGCTTTTCTGCAAGACATTGACGATGTCGTCGTTCTCGGAGTTGATGGCAAAGCCCTGCTCGTCCACGATGGGGATACTGAGGACAGGACGATAGCCCTGCTCCAGTAGCAGCCTGAGCAAGTCCGTGTTGGCGGACTTGGGTTTCCCGGAAAAATCATGTTTCATCAAAGTCTTGCCACCTTCCCGGACCCGAATCCCCCGGTTCCGTTGGCCTTGAACCATGCGTCCGTCGAGGCCGGTCAGGCCCACGGCGTTGATCCCGTGCCGCTGGCAGAGTTCGACAAATCGACGGTTGCGCAGACCCGCATAGGTCATCATGATCAAGTCAATCGCAGATTCGTCGGAATAGACGCTTTTGTAGCCGGAAACCGAGGTCAGTTCCTGCTTTTCCAGCCCCAGCTTCTGCCCTATTTCGTCCCGCAAGGCGTTCGCGCCCAGCACCACCACAAAGGGCGTGTCCAGTTCGGCGAGATCGGCAACGATTCCGGAGAGGTTGATTTCGGCTCCGCCGCCGACTTTGATGAGGTGCATGAAGGGGATTCGCTTCAGAGGGTTTGGATGGTGTGGTTGCGGATCAGTTGCCAGTCATCTTCTCCCGGATAGGGAGCGGAGCAGACCAGCGCAACTCCATCGCGCTCAATTCGGTGCATCTGGAAGTAGTCGGGCCTTTCGTTGTAAAGCGTGGCCAATTCGGAGGATTCACGGCTGGCAAGGATCAAGTTCATGGCACGGATGTAGCGGGTTCTTTTTTCGATCACTTTGACGCTTTTTTCCAATCCGGATTGGAGGTTGTGGTGATCGAAGCGTTTGATGTAGTTGAAAATCTTTTCCGCCCCAATGCGGCCCTCCTCCTTGATCCGCACACCTTGCAGCTCTCCATTGAAAATAAACACGCGTTTGCCGTCGCAGAACGGCATGTTGTTCTCCACCCGGATGCCCTCGTCCCTGAACGCGCTGCGCGCGTGAGCCAGCAACAGCGTCGTGGCGCCAAACTGCGAAAAGTCCTCGTCCCAAACGGGTTGGAGGTTGTGGTGAAGGCGCCACTCGCCGCCGTCCAGCCAAGCGCACCCCCAACCGTGTCCCTGATATTCGGAACTGTTCTTGGATACGTCCGCAAACCGTTCCAGATGTGCGGCCATTTGAAACGGACGCTCGGCGCGAACCCAGAGGATGCGGCACATGGGTGCGTCAGATTGGGTGCAGGCCGGGAAACGTCAGCCCGAAGGTTTCGTCAAAACTGTGCATGAGATTGAGGCACTGCACGGCCTGCCCCGCCGCTCCCTTCATCAGGTTATCAATGGCGCTCAGCACCACCAGTCGGTTGGAGTGCGGATCACGTTCAAAGCCGATGTCGCAGTAGTTTGTGCCTGCCAGCAGCTTGGGGTCCGGGTAGCGGTGGATGCCGCTGCGCTCCTTGACGAGGCGCACAAACGGCTCGTCCCGGTAGTCCTCCCGGAAGATTTTCCACACCGCTTTCTCTTCCAGCGGTTTCTTCAGAAACACATGACAGGTGGCAAGGATGCCCCGCACCATTTCAATCGAGGTCGCGGAAAAGTGGATCGGCACCTCACCTAGCGACTGCTGCAACTCCCCGACATGCCGATGCCCGGTGGGACGGTAGGAGCGCACCGCGCCGCTGCGTTCCGGATGGTGGCTGGCGCCGCTGGACGCATTGCCTCCTTCGCTGGACCCGGCCTTGACCTCGATCACAATGGATTCCACCAAGTCGCGTCGCGTGAACGGTCGCACCGCCAGCGTGCTGACCGTGGCGTTGCAACCCGCACAGGCAACGCGAGTCGCCGACTGGATTGCCTCTCGGTTGATTTCCGGAATCCCGTAGGCAAAAGCCCCCAACAGGTCAGGCCGTGTGTGTTCGGTGCCGTACCAGCGCTGGTGCTGTTTCGGGTCGGTCAGCCGGAAATCCGCGCTCAGGTCAATCAGCCGTGGTGCCAGTTTCTCAAAGCGATCCACCGCCGTCATGGTCCGGCCATGCGGCAGGCAGAGGAACAGCAGATCGCACGGTTCCAGCTCGTTGACGGCGCAGTATTTCAGGCGGGTCGCCCCGCGCAGATTGGGGTGGGCGTTGTGGACGAATTTCCCGGAAAAACGTTCCGAGGTAATCTGCTGGACTTCGCATTCCGGATGAAACAGCAACAACCGCAGCAACTCGCCTCCGGTGTAACCGGAACCCCCGACAATGGAAACCCGGATCATGGCGTGTTCTCCAGAACGTAGTCCACCATGTGTGCAGGAATGTTCACTCCGGTGGTTTCAATGCTGTTGCGGAATTCCATCGTGTAGTTGACTTCGTTCACCAACACGCCGTCCGCGGTTTCAAACAAATCCACCGCCAGAACCCCCCCACCAACTGCGTTGGCCGCCGCCAGCGAAACCGTGCGGATCTCATCGGTCACGGGGCATCCACTGGCAACCGCACCACGCGCTGTGTTGGTGATCCAGTGGGGAGAGGTCCGGTAAATGGCGGCGATGCATTCGTCTCCCACCACAAAACTGCGGATGTCCCGCCCTTGCTTTTCCACATATTTCTGGATGTAAAAGATAGAGTGGTGGTAGCTTCCCAAAATGGCTTTGTGTTCAAGCAGCGACTCTGCGGCTTCGCGGTCGTTCACCTTGGACAGCAACCGTCCCCACGACCCCACAGCAGGTTTGAGAACCACGGGGTAGCCCAACTCCTCGATGGCCACCAAGGCCGATTTCTCGGTGAACGCAATGCGCAGCGGCGGCTGAGGCACTCCTGCTTCCTTGAGAGCCAGCGAGGAGAGCATCTTGTCGCCGCAAACCCGCGAGACCTCGGAGGTGTTGATGCAGCGAATACCACTGCTTTCCAGCAAGCGCAAGCCGTGCATGGCACGCGAGTGGTTGATGCAGCGCTCCAGCACCACATCCACTTCTAAAGTGGATTCGAGATCAAAGATCAGCTTGCGATCATCAAGCATCACCAGTTCAACCCCGCGTTGCTTGAAGGCTTCGATCAGGAGTTTTTCTTCTTTGCGGATCAGGGAATGCAGGAAGCCGATTTTCATTCGCCCCAGTCCTCTTCAGTTTCCGGAGCTTCCGTCAGTTTAAGAGGATCAAGTCCGGTGACTTCCAGTTCGGTCCCGCAGTCCGGACATTCCAGAAGTTCCCCCATGACCGTGTCCGTGTCCAGTGTGATTTCAGCGTCGCAAAGCGGGCATTCACTCATTTGCAGATCTCCTTTGGTTGGGTGTGGGTCAGCGCCAAAATTCGCATTCCCGTGAATTGGGAAAGCCGTCATCATAGAAGGACAAGGGGTGCAGTGCGAGCGATATTTTCCGGAGCCCCCAGTTCTCTTGACGGGAGGGTTCAGAGGCAACCGAGTCAATCAGACAGAACGGTCCAACACCAACTCCGGAAATTTTGTAAGGTCTGTGAGGTTGTGATCAATCCGAGGTTCCGCAGGTAGCGGGAGTTGGTTGGGGTTGTACCAGCAAGTGGCAATTCCGAAGTTGACACCGCCTTGGATGTCGGAAGCCAAACTGTCACCGACCATCAGGATTCCGGAAAGCTCTGGGCACCCCATCTGCTCCCAAGTGATCCGGAAGATCTCCGGGTTGGGTTTGGCGATTCCCACTTCTTCTGAGACCACGATCACCTCGAAGCATTTGCAAAGCGGTGATTGAGCAAAACGCGGACGCTGAACCGCTTGGAGTCCGTTGGTGATCAGTGCCAAGCGCACGCTCCCGTGGAGCGTCTGCACCAATTGCTCGGCTCCCGGCAGCAAGTCCGTTCCTTGTGAAAGGCGCTGAAGGTAGCGCGTGCTGAGCCATTCCGGATCGCCTGCCAGCCCGGTTGCTGTGCAAAACCTTGCAAAACGCTCCACCTTCAGAGTGGCTGGAGCCACCCGCCCCTGCTCAAGTTCCTGCCAGAGTTGCTGGTTGATGCGTTCGTAGGTTGCCGTCAGGGCTTCCGAACGAGGGAATCCTGCTTCCACAAAAAGGGCGTCCAGCGCCACTTGCTTCGTTTTTTCGAAATCAAAAAGGGTGTCGTCAGCGTCAAAAAAAACCACAGGGTAGCGCATGGGACTCTCGAGAGTTGCAAAGCATCGTTAAAAAATACATGCTAAAGTGTCGGAAGTCAAACACGTTCCGGGCAAGCGCGACTGGGCAACACCGCAAACCTCAAAATTCGGGAGTCCATGAAGAAAACGACGATGCAACGAGGGTTGTTCGCCATCCTGCTACTGGCTTGCTTTGCGGCGGCGCCACTTCACGCCCAAGACCGCTTTGGGTCATCCTTGCCGAAATCAAGGAGATTCGGGTGGACATGAAGCAACTCCGAATGGAAATGAACCAGTTCCGAGTGGAGATGAACCAGTTCCGCAAGGAGACGGTCCTGCGTTTTGAGCAAGTTGATAAGCGCTTTGAGCAGGTGAACGAGCGCTTTGAGTTTATCCAGACGATTTTGGGCATTCTGATCATGGGTGTGCTGGCCGGGCCGTTCATTGCAGAGTGGCTACGCCGCCGCCGTGAGGAACGCGAACAGCGCATGTGGGACGAGTTGCAACGCCTCCTGATCGTGATGCGTTCCTTGGCCCGCAAGGATCCCCAAGTCCACGAAGCACTGGTAGACTCCCACCTGTTGTGAATTTCACTGAAATAAAAACCCGTCGTTTGCGATGAAAGTCCTCACCGGTCATTTGTTGATCACTCGCGTTTTCACCCATCCGGAATCCGGGGAGCGTCGTCTGCTCGTCGAAGACTACCACGGACGCCACAATCTCCAAGTCCACGACAGCTACTCCAGTCGTCGCCTCAACAAACTGGGCAACCTCCTCAATTTCAAGGACATTCCCCCCAACCGAGTGGTGCGGATTTACGACAATTTTGTGTTGTCACTGGGTGCTTTTGAAATCCGTGCAGCAGGAAATCCCCTTTCCAAAATGCATGAAGAAACGCTGAAATGGAAGCAGGAATCGGCCAGCTTCAACGTCCTCGACAAGAAACCGGACCTCAACATCCGGGAAACCGCCCTGCGCAAGGAGGTGATGAATGCCCTGCACCAGTGGCTTGCCGACCGTGAACTCTACCGCGATTTCAACGAATTCCTCCGCAACTCCTGACCCTCCACTCTTCCAGTCGTCACAACGCCACCACTGCGTCTTTTTGTCGGTTTCGATGTTTTGGGCTTTTTTTCGCTGCCGAAATCCGGTATAGGTATGCCTTCTCGGGATCAGGAAAACCTGTGCTGGTACAAGTGACCTTGGCCCATCCACAAAACCTGATTCGTACAACTTCAACAGAAAAAGGACGCGATGTTCAGAATAGGCGTGGATGTGGGAGGCACCAACACGGATGCCGTGCTCATGGAAGACTCCAAGGTTCTGGAGTCCTGTAAGACTCCCACCACCGCAGACGTGATGTCCGGGGTTCGGAATGCCCTCAACACAGTGTTACAAAGCTCCGGGATGGATCGTGGAACTGTGGACGCCGTGATGATTGGCACCACGCATTTTACGAACGCCGTCGTGCAGCGTCGCCACTTGGCACAAACAGCAGCGGTACGGCTTGGACTGCCAGCGACCGCCTCGCTGGTGCCCATGGTGGACTGGCCGGAGGATTTGCGAGACTTGGTCGGCAATCACTACGCGCTGGCCCACGGAGGACACGAGTTTGACGGACGAAAAATCTCGGAAATCGATGTGGACGAACTCAAGCGCATCGCCGGAGACATCGCAGCAAAGGGCATCAAGGCCGTGGCGATCTCGGCAGTCTTCAGTCCGGTCAACACCGAAATGGAACAAGAGGCCAAAGCCATCCTCGAAAAGGAATTGCCGGAGGCGCATTTTTCCCTTTCCAGCGATATTGGGCGGGTCGGTCTCTTGGAGCGTGAAAACGCGACGATCATGAACGCCTGTTTGCGGGATTTGAGCGATTCCACCATCACCGCGTTTAAGGAAGCGCTTTCGGAAGCGGGCTTATCGGCAGCGTTTTACCTGACTCAAAATGACGGCACCTTGATGAGCGAAGCACTCGCCCGCAGGTTTCCGGTGCTGACCTTCGCCAGCGGTTCCACCAACTCCATGCGCGGGGCAGCCTTCCTGTCCGGACTCAAGGATGCGGTCGTCATTGACATCGGCGGCACAACCACGGATGTGGGGGCCTTGCAAAAAGGCTTTCCGCGCCAAGCCGGGGTGGCCGTTGAGATCGGCGGGGTGCGCACCAATTTCCGGATGCCGGATGTCTTCAGTATCGGTTTGGGTGGCGGTTCGCATGTGCTGGGAACCGCCAGCGATATTCAGGTCGGCCCGCAAAGCGTGGGCTACCGCCTCACGGAAGACGCCCTGATTTTTGGAGGCAGCACCCTGACCGCGTCGGACATCGCGATTGCCGCAGGCATGGCGGATTTTGGCGACGCCAGCAAAGTTTCCGGACTGCCCACGGAATTGATCGAGGCATCAGTTTCACGAATGCAGGAAATGCTTTCAGTCGTTGTCGAGCGCATGCGGCTTTCTCCGGAACCCATTCCGGTCATTGTCGTGGGCGGGGGCAGCATCTTGGTGAAGGATCAGATCGGTGACTTGCCGGTCAAGCGTCCAGAAAACCATGCCGTTGCTAATGCCGTGGGAGCGGCCATTGCCCAGATCAGCGGAGAAATTGATCGGGTCTATGCTCTGACCGAGCAAACCCGTGACAAGGTCTTGAACGAAGCTAAGGCCGAGGCGATTGAAAAAGCCGTCGAAGCCGGAGCGAAACGAGACACGGTGGAAATTGTTGATGTCGAAGATGTGCCGCTGGCCTACCTTCCGGGCAACGCCACCCGAGTTCGTGTCAAAGCCGTGGGGGATTTAGATGGCCTCTCGTAAACTGGACGAGCAACAGCTTGATGATTTGGCGGTCGGTGCTGCGATTCTGGGCACGGGCGGCGGAGGCAACCCCTACATCGGCAAACTGCGAGTCCGGGAACTGCTGCGCCAAGGCAAGGACATTGAGATCATTCCACTGGAAGCATTGGGAGATGATGATCTTGTGGTCAGTGTCGGTGGTATCGGTGCCCCGGTGGTGGGAATCGAGAAGCTCGAGCGGGGCGACGAGTGTTTTCAGGCACTGAAGGCGATTGAGCAAGAAACCGGCAAGACGATTTCTGCTCTGATTCCTGCCGAAATCGGTGGTTCCAACAGCATGGAACCCTTGATCACTGCCGCACAAGCCGGAATTCCGGTGGTGGATGGTGACGGCATGGGCCGAGCGTTTCCTGAAATTCAAATGATGACCTTTTTCATCTACGGTCATTCACCTCAGCCTGCGGCGATTGCCGACGAGAAGGGTAATGTTGTGGTCTTCCGGAAGGTGCAGGACATGTACTGGCTGGAGCGTTTTGCCCGCACCATTGCCGTGGACATGGGGGCTGCGGCCGGATTTGCCGATCCACCGATGCGGGGAGATTTCATCAAACGCTATGCGATTCCGGAGACCCTCACGCAAGCAACCAACTTGGGGCGCTGTGTCCGTTTGGCGAATGAGGAAAACCGCAATCCTCTGGACGCGATCCAAACCGAAGCGGGTGGGCAATTGCAGTTCCGGGGAAAGATCACCGACGTGCGCCGCGAACTCAAGGGGGGCTTTGCGGTCGGAAGGGTCAAGCTGGAGAGTTTGGAAAATCCCAACGATTTGGCAGAAATCGACATTCAGAACGAAAACCTGATCCTGCGCTGCAACGGGACGGTGACGGTTTCCGTTCCGGATTTGATCATCGTGCTGAATGTGGATTCGGGTGAGCCGATCACGACCGAGGTGTTGCGCTACGGAATGCGCGTGGCCGTGATGGCCTTTCCCTGCCACCGCTTGCTGAGGACGGAGGCCGCGCTCAAGGTGGTTGGCCCCAAGGCTTTCGGTTATGCGGACGTAAACTACCAACCCCTTGCCAATTGAGAGGAGGACAGATGGAAACGATTACTGCGGAACAAATGCATGATGTTGCGGTGGGTGGAGCCGTGATGGGAACCGGTGGCGGCGGGGATCCCTATATCGGCAAGCTGATGGCCATGCAGTCCATCCGGAAAAACGCTCCCGTCGCACTGATCGACGTGGATGAACTCAATGATGATGACCTAGTGGCCTGCGCCGCCATGATGGGGGCTCCCACGGTGATGCTGGAGAAGTTGCCACGGGGGGATGAAATTGTGACGGCCTACACCAAGCTCGGAGAGTTCATGGGCCAGCCGATCACTGCGGTGATGTGCGCGGAATGCGGAGGCTTGAACTCAACCACCCCCTTTATCGTTGCGGCAGAAATGGGCCTCCCGTTGGTGGACGGCGACGGCATGGGTCGCGCCTATCCGGAACTGCAAATGGTGTCCTTCACCATGCACGGAATTTCGGCGACTCCGATGGTGATGAGCGATGACAAGGGAAACTCCGTGTTGCTGGACACCGTGGACAACAAGTGGACGGAACGGCTGGCACGCTCGGCCACTGTTGAGATGGGCGGCTCCGCGTTGATTGCCCTGTATTCAATGAATGGTGCGACCGCCAAGCAGTCGCTTATCCGCGGCACGATCAGTCTTTGCAAGAAAATCGGAGAAACCCTCCGGAAAGCGCGTCTAGACAATCGCAATCCCGTGGAAGCCCTTCGCACTTTGCTTGGAGCCTTTGAGTTGTTTGAAGCAAAAGTGACCGATGTGGAACGACGGACAGAAGGCGGATTTGCACGAGGAACCGCCACCCTCAAAGGGATTGATCGCTACTCCGCGCACACCTTCGAAATCGATTTTCAAAACGAGTTTCTGATTGCACGCAGGGACGCAGAAGCCATCGTCTCCACTCCGGACCTGATCACTCTGCTGGACATTGACACGGGCGAACCCGTCACCACTGAATCGCTGCGCTTTGGCCTCCGGGTGGTAGGCTTGGGCATTCCCAGCGACCCCAAGTGGCGTACCTCCGAGGGCTTGAAGTTGGTGGGACCGCAATATTTCGGCTACGACATCGAATTCACCCCCATCGAAGAACGACCGCTTTAGCGCCTCTCTGTTTCCGAAAACAGGTGGCAGGCGACTTGGTGCCCGCCTTCGACCTCAACCAGCAGTGGCTCGACGCGGGCACACTGGTCAAGCTTGGCGGCAGGACACCGAGGCGCAAAGGCACAACCCCGCTCTGGCTTCGCAGCGGCGGTTTCTCCTTTGAGAAGGATCTGCTCGCGTTCGTCGCCGGGGTCCGGTTCCGGAATTGCAGAAATGAGTGCTTGGGTGTAGGGGTGCTTGGGGTTCTCGAACACGGCCTCGACATCGGCGACCTCAACGAGCTTCCCAAGGTAGAGCAGCGCCACCTGATCGCAGACATACCTAACGACCCCAAGATCGTGTGAAATGAACAAGTAGGTGAGTTGAAACTGATCCTGCAACGCTTGCAGCAGGTTCAACACCTGCGCCTGCACTGACACATCAAGCGCCGAAGTCGGTTCGTCCAGCACCAGCAGCTTCGGCTTGAGGGCCAAGGCCCGCGCAATCCCCACCCGTTGCTGTTGACCCCCGCTGAACTCGTGGGGATAGCGATGGTAGTGTTCCTCCTTGAGTCCCACGGTGTGCAACAGTTCGAGGACTCGGTGTCTGGCCTCATGGGTCCGCAAGCCCTCGTGGATCCAGAGCGGTTCGGAGACGATCTGCCCAATCGTCATGCGGCTGTTGAGCGAGGCGGCAGGAGACTGGTAGATCATTTGGACCTCGGCCCGCTTGCTCTGCATTTCCTTGCGCGACAGATGGGCGATGTTGTTTCCCTCAAACAGAATCTCCCCCTCGGTTGGTTCCAGCAGGCGCACCACGCATTTGCCAATCGTGGTTTTTCCGGAGCCGGATTCCCCAACCAGCCCCAAGGTTTTGCCCGCCTCAAGGGAGAAGCTCACATCGTCAATGGCCTTGACCTGGCTGACCTCACGGCGCAGCAGTCCCTGCCGGGAAGCAAAGTGCATCTTCAGGTTGCGGACCTCAAGCAGTGGGGTCGTGGCGCTCATGTCGCTTCCGGATAAAGGTGGCAACTCGTGGAATGCTCTGGGCCAACGGTGATAGTGGGTGGAACTTGCTGCCGACAAATCTCGGTGGCGTGCGGACAACGCGGGTGGAACCGGCATCCGGAGGGTGGGTTGGCAAGATCGGGGAGCGAACCGGGAATGCCCGCAAGCTCGCCCCGGTTGGTGTGTTTGGTGGGCACCGCCTGCAGCAAGCCTTGAGTGTAGGGGTGCTTGGGATTGAGAAACAATTCCCGGACAGGTGCTTGCTCCACCACACGCCCCGCATACATCACCGCTGCCTTTTCACAGGTCTTGGCAACCACACCCAGATTGTGGGTGATCAGCAAGACGGAAAGCCCCAACCGCTTCACCAAATCAGCCATCAAACGCAGGATTTGTGCTTGGATGGTGACATCAAGTGCGGTGGTCGGTTCATCGGCAATCAAAAGGTCTGGACTCCCGGCAAGAGCCATGGCAATCAAGACGCGCTGCCGCATTCCACCAGAGAACTGATGCGGGTAGTCTTCCAGCCGTCGTTTGCCGTCCGGAATGCCGACCAACTGCATCAACTCGACGGCACGGGCATGAGCGTCTTGACGCAGTTGCCGCGCCGAGGGCAGGAAATTTTTCCAGCGTCCAGAGACTTTATCTGCCGCATGGCACTGGTAAAGAACCGCATCCACAAGCTGCTCCCGGATCGTGAAGAGGGGGTTGAGGTTTGTGGTTGGGTCTTGGAAGATCATGCCCAAGTGCTTGGCACGGAACTTCCGCATTTCTGAACGGGGTTTCTGCAAAAGGTCTTCTCCCTCAAACAGCACCTGCCCCTGCGTGATCTTGCCCGGAGGCATGGAAATCAAACGCGGAATACTGAGGGCTGTCATGGATTTTCCGCAGCCCGTTTCTCCCACCAAGGCCAGAATGTCACCTCGCTGAAGCTGGAGGTTGACCCCGACCAGGATTTTCGATGTCCCGTCGAAGGTCTGGAATTCAAGATGCAGGTTGCGAATATCGAGCAGCATTCCCAAAATTTGCTTCAGCGTCTTGAGCGTGGGTCGAGGATGTCTCGGAGACCATCCCCCAAGAGATTCCAACTGAACACCACGATGAAGATGGCGATTCCCGGAAAGGTGGCAATCCACCATTTGCCGGGGAAATAGCCCCGCCCGTCATTGATCATCGCTCCCCATTCAGGCGTTGGCGGCTGTGCGCCGAGTCCGATGAAACCAAGTGCCGCTGCCGTGAGCACGGCAAAACCGAAATCCGTGCTCATCTTCACGATGATGGGCGAGAGTGCGTTTGGAAGGATATGCCGGAATAAAATCCGGGCGTGGCTGGCGCCGATACCGTTGGCCGCTTCCACGAAGGCTTCCTGCTTGAGGCTCAACACCAAACTGCGGGTGAGACGTGCGAATCCGGGCCACCAGACCAGCGAGATGCCGATCATCACGTTGGTGATGCCCTTGCCTAGCGCTGCCGTGATCGCAATGGCCAGAATCAGCGCAGGCACGGTCAAGAAGATGTCGGTGACACGCATAATGATTTCATCCACCCAGCGACCAAAGTACCCCGCAACCGCTCCCAAGGTCACGCCAATCGTGGTCGCCAAGACAATGATGACGATGCCGACTTGCAGGGCGAGCCCGGTTCCCATCAGCACACGGCTGTAAACGTCACGTCCCACCTTGTCAGTTCCAAAATAGTGTTTGGCACTCGGAGGCTTGAGGCGTTCAAGAACGTGCGTGGTTCCCGTGGCGTCTTCCGGATAGGGCACAATGAACGGAGCCGCAATCGCGAGGATCACCACCACCGCAAGAATCCCCAAACCAAGCATCGAGAGTCCGTTGCGGCGAAAACGGTAAACGCTCCGACGAAAATGTTCCCAACGTGCCGAACGTGCTTGCTCCTCGTAATCCGGAGTCAGTGAGCTTGTTTCAGTCATAGCGAATGCGAGGGTCCAACAGCCCGTAGGCCAGATCCGTGAAAATGTTGACGAGGCTGAAGACCATCCCATAAATGATGGTGATGCCCATGATCGGCTGGAAGTCCAACCGCAGCGAAGATTCCACCGCATAGAGTCCGAGCCCCGGCCAATCAAAGATAGTTTCGACCAACACCGCTCCGGCCATCAGCCAACCGAATTCCAAGGTGATCACCGTCAGTGTGGCGATGAAGGCGTTGCGTAGCACATACTTGAAGATGATCAGGTGTTCCGGAAGTCCAAGCGCCCGCTCCATCCGCACATAATCCTTGTCCAGCGCTTCCAGCATGTTGGCGCGGGTGATCCGGGTGATGCTGGCCAGTGCCCCAAACGACAGCACCAAGGCCGGAATGAAGAGGTGTCCCACCGCGACCTGAAATGCCTGAAAATCCCAAACCAACAAACTGTCGAGGGTGTAGAGTCCCGTGATGGTTTCCGGAGGGGGAGTCAGAATGTCGAAACGCTTGCCGATCGGAAACCAGCGCAGCAGCAACCCGAAAACGAGTTGGAAGATCATGGCCAACCAGAACTGGGGGAAGCTGACGAAAAAGAGAACCCCAATCCGCGACAGATGATCCGGCAACTGGTCTCGGTACAACGCCGCGAACACGCCCAAGACGGTTCCCAACACCGAGGCGAACAAGATCGCAGCAAGCGTCAGTTCCAAGGTTGCCGGGAAGTAGGTTTTCAGATCATTGGCAACCGACCGACGCGAATAGAGGGACTCCCCCCAATCGCCTTGGAATAACCCGGCAACGTAGTTGAAGTATTGGAGGGGCAGGGGTTGGTCGAGGCCGAATGCCTGCCGAAGCTTTTCCTTGATCTCCGGAGTTGCTTGCGGGCCAGCAGCAAGCCCCACCGGATCACCGGGAACCACTCGTGCGATACTGAAGGTGAGCAGGGAAAGCCCAACCAGCAGTGGCACCAGCAGCAGCAACCGTTTGACAAAATAACCCAGTTGGAGGTGCATGTTGAAGGCTTAAAAGCCGAACAGAGGTTGTCGGCTGGTAGTTTGGTAAAGGCGTGTGGGGCGCAGAACACGCCCCACCAGAGACGGTCAGGGTGTTAGTTGCAGTTCTCCATCCAGAGGTCTTGGAAGAGAACTGTGATCGGATACATCGGGGAATAGAGATAGCCTTTCACACACTGGCTGAAGCCCATCAGGCTGTCCTCGGTGTACATCCAAACCGAAGGCTGATCAGCGGCAAGTTGCCTCTGCACATCCGCATAAAGTGCCAACCGCTGGTCGATGTCCCCAATGACACGGGCCTGGTCCAGCTTGGCATCTACCTCGGCGTGTTTGTAGAAACTGCACGAGTTGAAGCTTCCCCACTGGCCAGAGTGGTATTGGTTGTAGAGGTGGGCATCAGGATCGAGGTATGGCGGGAGGGTGTAGATGTTGATGAGATCCGGTCCGGTTTCAGGAGACCCACAACTCGCGACCATGTCCGGCCATAGCATGGGCTTCATGTTGAGCGTGATGTTCAACTTTGCCAAACCTTCAAGCAGCATCAATCCGGGGATTTCTTCACGCGGGAATTGCGTGACGTAAACGTAGTCCAAGGTGATGCCACCGTTGGGCCACGGAGTTTTGGCGAGGTATTGCTTGGCTTTGTCGAGGTCGTAGGTAGGAACCGCGACCTTCGTGTAGCCCAAGAAGTTGGAGGGGGTGGCACCCGGCAACACCGTCACCTTGACATCCAGCACCTGCGGAAGTGCATCGTAGTTCATTGCGTGGGCAATGGCTTTGCGCAGGTTCAGATTGCTGGTGTACTTCCCCTGATTGTTCATCTTCAGGGTGTTGGTGAAAAAGCCCACATCCTCCGTGATCCGGAAACCCGGAGTCTTGGCGATTTCAGCCTTGTCGCTGCCAGCCGGTGTGTCGGCGATGTGGGTTTCCCCGGCAAGCAGGGAGTTCTTCTGAGTCGCCGCATCGCGCTGGATGATCCACATGAAGCCCTCCAAGTGACCTTTGCCTGTCCAGCCAGCCCAGTAGTTGTTAGTTGCCTTGAACTCATAGACGTTGCCGATCTCCCAACGTCCCTGAGTGAACGGCCCGGAACCCGCCTCATGCAGTCTCAGATAGCTCTGCCCAAAGTCGTCCCCGCGATTTGCCTCAACAATTGCTGGATTGACCACAAACAATTGCGGAAGGGTGCCAATGAACGGGGCAAAAGGCTTGGTCAAGGTAAACTGCACCTTGTGAGAGCCAAGCGCCTTGGCGGTGTTCTTGTCCGAAATTCCAGACCAGCGCCATGCAGGTGGTCCGGAGATTTCCAGAATGCGATTGTAGCTGTAAACCACAGCCTCCGCAGTCACCGGGCTGCCATCATGGAAGACGGCGTTCTTTTTCAGATTGAACGTCCAGACCTTGGCATCGTCACTTGCCGACCAACTTGCCACCAAGTGCGGTTGGATCTTCTCGCCCCGGTAAATGAACAAGGCGTCATACAGGCTGCGGAGCGCGGCATTGATCGAGTAATTCTCTCCCGTGGCGGGATCAATGTTGTCAATGTCCTGGTTCCCGCCATAGAGGAGGATGTCCTTGGCCTGTGCTGTGCCCAAGACCAGTGCCGATCCCAGCAGGATCGCAGCAAACGACATTCCGATTTTTCTAGAGAGGCTCATGGTTTTCTCCTTGAAAGAGTTAGTAAAATGGGTGAACCAAGGTCAACCCTATCGTATGGGTTTAGCGTCTAGCGTGAGAGCACCAACGGCCCGTTGGCTTTTGAGCAGACACTTGCACACGCGCAATTCTATCGCCCTTAACTTGTAGAGTCAAGAGCCACCGTTCTTTTTTTTGTTAACCGTCCGGAGGCTACGGCTCCACGGCAGCAAGACTCCGCCGTACTTTCCAACTGCGGAATTCCGCGACCAGATGGGAGAGCAGGGCGAGGGCGATCAGTGCGGCGATGGTGGCGGCAGCGGGTCGGGTCACAAAGTCCAGTGGGGTTTCCACGCGGGCAAGGCTGGCTCGGAATTTCTCCTCCATGATCTCACCGAGGATGATGCCGAGGATGATCGGCACCAGCGGCCAGTCGACGCGCCGCAGCACATAACCAAACAGTCCGAACGCAGTGGCAATCCAGCAATCGGTGACTTGGTTGCGGATCGAGTAAACTCCGACTAGCGAAAGTGCCAGCACGGAAACCCCCAAAAAACGCTCCGGAACATGGATCACCCGGATCAACAAGGGGGTCGAAACCAGCAGAAAGGCGAGGATGAGCAGGTTGGTGATGAAGAGGCAGAGGTAGAGGCTGACGACCAAATCTTGCTGAGTTTGGAAAAGCTTGGGTCCGGGAACAAGGTTGTGAACCCGGAACACCGAGAGCATCATCGCGGTCAGCGCCTCTCCCGGAATGCCGAGCGCGAGCAGCGGAATCATCGCGGCGGCAGGCACGGCGTTGTTCGCGGCTTCCGAGGCGATCAAGCCCTCCGGAGAGCCTTTTCCGAATTGCTCCGGAGTTTTCGAGAGTTTTTGCGCAAGGTTGTACGAGAAGAACTGCGCGAGGAATTCTCCGACTCCGGGGATGATTCCCATGATGATTCCAAACACTGAGGAGGACACGGCCACGCGCTTCATGCGGAAGACCTCCAGCAAACCCTCAAAGGGGCTGCCCGTGAGCTTGGGCATCTTGTGCTTGGCGGGGCTTCCAATCAACAAAATGAAAGCTTGCGAGATGGCGAAGAGTCCGAGAACCACCGGAATCAAATGGAAGCCCCCGCGCAACCATGAGATTCCGAAGGTGAAGCGCGTTGAAAGCCGCACGGGTTCCATGCCGACCGTGGCGAAGAATACTCCTAACCCCACCAAAAAGGCAGCAGCAAGCGTATGGTCGCGGTGGACCACAATCACCAGCACAAGGCCGAGCAGTGCGGCGAGGAAGATTTCTCGACTGCCAAAGTATGGGCGATAGCCGCAAGGTTGGGAGCCAAGGTGAGCAGTGCGAGAATGCTGATCATGCCCCCCACAAAACTTGCGCTGTACGCCAGCGAAAGCGCCCGCCTTGGCTGCCCCTGCTTGGTCATGCTGTAACCATCGTAGGTCGTCAGCGCGTTGACCGGAGTTCCGGGGGTGTTGATGAGGATCGCCGGAATCGCCCCGCCGTACATCGAAGCACCGTAGATGCCAAGCAGCAGCGTCAACCCCACCAGCGGATCGAGCTTGTAGGTCGCGGGCAGCAGAATCGCAATCGCCACTGCCGGGCCGACTCCCGGAATTGCCCCGATGATGACGCCACCCACGGCACCAATCACCAGCGCCAGCGCGACATCCAGGCGGGCGATGTTCAGCAAACCCTCCAACAAAAGTTCCAACACAGGAGGCCGCTAGAAATAAGTGATCATGAAATTGCGGAACCCCGGGAGCAGGAACTCGTAAAGCTGACCACTCGGCAACCGCACCTGAAGTGCCGTCCGGAACGACAGCACCACCGTCAAGCCGACGACCACGGCCCAACCAAACCAGCGTTTTTCCCGGAAACCTGCGCGGTAGGTCAGCACGAGCATGAAGCCCAGTGTTGCCAACAGATAACCTGCGAGACCAACAACATAAACATATGCGAGGAACCAAAGGCTGTATTCGAACGGTAGCCACCACTCCAGCAACAGGGAGCGTTCAGGGAGTGCGGATTGCACTTGATTGCTGCGCAGTTTGCGGAACCCAACAACGCACATCGCCAGTGCGGACACGACCATCAACACCAATGCGAGGATCGGCCAAAGACGCGGTTGCATCGTCAAATCCACGCGCTTGATCCACTTTGTCTGCGCATCAATCTGCGTGAGCAAGGAGACCGACGCCACCAGTGCGAACACCCGCAGGCCGAGTTCGAGTCGGGAAGACACGATGGGTTATAGGGAAACCGATTTCAGTCCAACCTCCAAGGCATCACAAATCTGATCCGCCTCGGATGCGCTCAGGATTAGCGGCGGGGAGAGGATGATGATGTTCCCGGAAATCCGCACGAAGACTCCTGCCTCAAAGGTGGCGTTGCCGATGGCTCCGGCGATTTGTGGGGAAAGCGGAGTTTTGGCGTCCCGGTCCGAGACGAGTTCGATCCCGACCATCAAGCCACGACCCCGGACTTCTCCGATGATTTCCACCTCGTCCTGCAAGGCTTGCAGGCGGTTCATGATCTGTTCGCCCCGTGCCAGTGAATTTCCGGGCAGGTCGAGCTTGAAGGTTTCGTCCAACGCAGTGAGCGCAGCGGCGCACCCAACAGGGTGTCCGGAGTAGGTGTAGCCGTGGTAAATCGCCGCCAGTTGTTCTTGATCCTGCATGAAGGCGGTTTCGAGCTTTTCGTTGAGCATCACCGCACCCAGCGGGAAGTAACCGGAAGTGATCGCCTTGGCGAGGCAGATGATGTCTGGAGCCACGCCCCAGACGCGGCTGCCGAACCAGTCGCCTGCCCGCCCGAAGCCCGTGATGACCTCGTCGGCAATCAGCAGGATGTCGTATTTGTCGCAGAGGGCACGTAGCCCCGGCCAGAGGTTGGGCGGCGGCGGATACACTCCTCCGGCTCCCAAAACCGGCTCGGCGATGAAGGCGGCAATCGTGTCTGCATTCTGGAACTTGATCTCGTCCTCGATCAGGGCGAGGCACTGCTCGGCCAGTGCTTCCGGATCAGTTGCGCCCAGTGGGTTTCGGTAAAGCGCGGGAAAGAGTACATGGATGCAACCCGGCAGCATCGGCTCGTATCCGCGCCGGAAGCGGTCGCTTCCGTTGATGGACGCCCCGCCAAAATGGGTGCCGTGGTAGCCCTTCTTGAAGGACATGAACTTGTAGCGGTCCCCCTGCCCCTGCACCTTCCAGTATTGCCGTGCCAAGCGCAGGGCGGTTTCGATGCTGTCCGAACCTCCGGAGGTGAAGAAAGCCCGCCGCATTTTTTCAGGCGCAAGCAGTTGCGTGAGCCGTTCCGAAAGCTCGATCACGCCCGGAGTGGTCGTGCCCCGGAACGACGAGTAGTAGGGCAGTTCTGCTAATTGCTCGGCAATCGCCTGCTTGATCGGCTCGCAAGAATAGCCGAGGTTGACATTCCACAAACCTCCCACTGCGTCCACCACACGGTTGCCCTGCTCGTCCTCGATGAACACGCCCTCACCCTTGCAGATGATACGGGGAGGGTTGGACTGGATTTCTGCCGGATGCCCCATTGGGTGAAACACGTGGCGGGCGTTATGATCGGTGAAGAATTGCGTGTCGGGCATGTGGAGTTGCTGGTGATGGGGTTGTCAAAATGTGTTTGTCAATGCGAAACGGAACCAGCGTAGCGTACTCGCTTGAACCCTCAAGTCTGATGATGGCTCGGACTTACAGCAAATCCACGGGATCCACGTCCACGATCACCTGTTCGTTACGGCGCAAGGAAAGTTCCGGTTCCAGCAAACGCTTCAGGACTTGGCGCAAGAGGCTTACTTGTACGGCTCGCAGCAAAAGCTGGACGCGGTAGCGGGACCGCAGCTTGCGGAACGGGGCTTCCGTTGGGCCGCTCCAGCGCACGCTGGGGTTGCATGCGGAAAGTCGGGAGGCCAATTGTTCGGCCAAGTGCGTGGCCCGTCGTTCGTCCGGACTCGCACAAACCACGAGTGCAAGGTGTTGGAAGGGGGGGAGTCTTAGTTCGTCACGGCGTGCGAGTTCGAGTTTGCGGAAACCACTGGGGTCGTGAGCTTGGGCGCAGAGGACGCTGTGATGCCGAGGATTGTAAGACTGGATGATCACCTCACCCGGTTTGGTCCCTCGTCCGGCGCGTCCGGAAACCTGTGTGAGCAGTTGGAAGGTGCGCTCGCTCGCCCGGAAATCCGGGAGGTTGAGTCCAAGGTCCGCAAGCAACACCCCAACGAGCGTGACTTCCGGAAAGTCGTGTCCCTTGGTGACCAACTGGGTGCCAATCACGAGGTCCACCTCGTGTTGCCGGATGCGCTCGTACATCCGGGAAAGCGCGTGCTTGCCGTGCAGGGTGTCGCGGTCCATGCGCAAAATGCGGGCATCCGGCAAGCGTAGGTTCAACTCGGATTCGACCTGTTCGGTGCCCACGCCGATGATTTTTGGAGGGCGTTCTGTGCGGCATCCGGGACAGCGAGAGGGTAGCGGCTGAGCGAACTCGCACTGGTGGCAGCGCAACCGTCCGATTCCTTGGTGCAACACCAGCGAGAGGCTGCAATGCGGGCAGGTGTGGGTGTGTTGGCAATCCGGACACAGCACGAGCGGCGCGTAACCCCGGCGGTTGAGAAAGAGGATGGTTTGCTCACGGCGTTGCAAGCGTTCCTGCATCGCCGCCAAAAGGGGTTCCGAGAGAAATGGACTGCCCGGAAGCCGAGGAGTGTTGCGCAAATCCAGCACTCGAATCTCAGGGAGTTCGGCTTGTTCAACACGCTCCGGAAGCGTGAGCGGCGTGTATTTTCCGGAAGCCACGTTGTGAACCGATTCCAGCGAGGGGGTTGCGGAACCCAGCACCACCGTCGCCCCGCAGCGATACCCGCGCATGATTGCGACATCACGCCCGTGATAGCGCGGCGACTCCCCTTGCTTGTAGGAGGAATCATGTTCCTCATCAAGGATGATCAGCCCCAAATTCTCCAGCGGCGCGAACACCGCGCTCCGTGCCCCGATGACGATGAACGCCAACCCCTGCCGTACCCGCGACCACTCGTCCAGCCGTTCTCCGTCGTCCATGCCGCTGTGCAGCACCGCGATCTCATCGCCAAAGCGTGTGTGGAAACGGTTGACCAACTGCGGTGTGAGCGCGATTTCCGGGACCAGTACGAGACACGACTTGCCCAGCTTGCGAGCCGTGCGGACGGCGTGAAGATAAACCTCGGTCTTGCCGCTGCCCGTGACCCCTTCGAGCAGAAAAGTCTGGTAGGTTCTGGATTTGAGGTTGCGGTCAATCTCGGAAAATGCCTCGGCCTGTGCGAGATTGAGGGTGAGATAAGCTTCGCGCTCCGGAAGAGCTTGTGGCAGAAACCGCCGGAAGATTCTGCGTTCAAAAACCTCAATTTTGCCCTCCTCCGCGAGTTTCCGGAGTGCCGCACCCGCGTTCGAGACCTCGGTTTGCAACGCTTTCCACGACCACTCTGGAGTTTGCTCCAGTAGTTTCAGCACCTCGATGCGTTTGGTCTTCCGTTTGGTTGGAGGTGGCTCTGGTGCAGCGTTCGGTCGCAGACGCACCCAACGTTCCATGCGGGGCTTGAGCTTGATTCCGGTCGGCTGATGCGCCTTGCGCACGGCTCCGTCCCGTAGCCACTGCTCGAGCCGCGTTTCGTCCCAAACCGTGGGTTGTGCCTGCTGCCAGTCTTTTTGCGTCCACGATTCGCGGGGCACCAATTTCTGAAGGGGTGTGCTCAAATCCTCATATCCGGGCAGGGTTTTTTGCAACGGCCAGAAGCGCGTTTCCATCCGCATTCCCAGCCCCCCCGGCATTGCGGCATGCAACACCTCCCCCCAACTGCCGAGGTAGTATTCCGCCACCCAGCGACTGAGTTCGAGCAGTTCCAAAGCCAAGGCGGGTTGCTCGTCCAGCGCCTCGGAGACGGACTTGAGACGCGGATGCTCCGAGGTCGGCTTGCTCCGGACCACCATGCCCCCACGCTTGCTGTTTCCAAAGGGAACCAGCACCCGAATTCCGGGTTGGGGAGCTTGCGGAAAATCGTCCGGCCAACGGTAATCGAAGGTCTTGCGCAGGGGTAGGTTGAGTGCGACCTCCACCACCGGAGACCCGTGGGAGGGTTGGGAGCATGGTTTTTGCATTTTTTTCTTCAATGCTTGGACAAGCTACCACTGGTGACACCGATGCCCAAACAGTATTTTCTGATTCTTTGCTTAGGGTTGAGTTTGCTTGGAATTTCGAGCGGATTCGCTTGGATTCAAGAAGAGGCCGATTTGTTCCGCGTTTCCGTAGCGCCTCACGACTTTCCGGAAACGGTAGCCGCCACCCTTACGGATGGACTTTCGCTCCTGAAAGTCCTTGTACAAGATCACAACGCCCAACCTGTGGGCGGCGCGATCCTCACCTCCGGCAACAGCACTTGGGTCACCGATTTCTCCGGGCACTCCCTGCTTGCGCTTTCCGAAGCTCACAACGCCGTGCGGATTTCCGCGCAGGGGCACCTCATCCAGACCTTCTCGCTCCCGGACTCCACGGAATCCGGAGCCTCCTTCACCCTCACGCTGCGTCGCAACCCGATGCTGTAGCAAACGGCGGTTCCGTCAAGGTTGCCACTCCTTCCGGATGAAAATGAAATTGCCACCTTCGTCTCCGGCTTGCTGAATAATGATCTTTCTCACATTCCGTAAACGGTGATTGTTTTTCCTGAAAATTCTGAGACTTGACAAAATAGTTTTTTTCTTCAATCAAACAAAGAAAATCCTCAAAATCAAAGCGTTCCAGAGGGTTCAAATGGTAATGATCTTCAGGACGAATCGGCCTGGCTCGATTAAAAAATTTCATGCTGCATTCTCTGTTTTTATGTTGAAATTGTCCTCCAAGTTCACAAAGAAACGCAACTGGTAGTTGGCACATCAGCTAAATGATAGCTACCCACGTTCTTGCTCATTCCCGCGCAAGCAGGAATCCAGCAGCACTTGTCCAGCAAATGGATTCCGGGTCTGCGCAATGCTTCGCCCGGAATGACAACATCAGGATGTCATGTACAACTGAGCCACTACCCTTTGATTATCGGTGGTTCATCAAAAGCAGAAGTAGACTTCTCATCCGTTCGCAGTTGAGTGTGGTTGCGCCAGCAGCAAAATCAGCGGTTCCGAACCGGGGTTGCTCACCTCGTAAGTTCCTCGCGCCACCGGCATCATCAACGACTCCTCGGCAGACAACTCCGTCGCACCTTCCGTCCAGCCAAACGACACCGTGCCGTTCACGGCAATCCAGAGGTGATATTCGGCTCCGGTCTCCCAAGCACAGGACTGCCCTGCTGCAAGCGTGACACGGAACGCACGGAAATCCGGAAAATCCACAAACTGCTCCACCCGCACCCCGGCCTCCACCCGCACCAGTTGGAGGGCAGGTGGTTGATAGGGCACAAGGTCCATCACCTCTAGGGCGCGGTCGGTGTCCCAATGCGCTTGGGTCAGCACCTTCTGCCCGAAAAACGCGATGCGCCGCTCGTAGTGCGGGGTTTGGAATTCCACCACGCGGATGCCGTGTCGGAGCGAGTGCAGGTTGAAGGTGGGAAAGACCACGATGTCGCCGACGCGCACCCGGCAGTCGCCGATGAAACCCTCCACCTCCAGACGTAGATTGCGCTCCACCTGCGCCTGTGTTTCCGGGACCGTTTCCAGCAGTTGCTGAAGCTGCTCCGGTTGGAGCGGAGCGTTGGGGTCAAGCCCCCATTGTTGCTTGGTTTCGTCCAGCTGCTTGTCAATTTCGCGCCGCACTTTTTCGTAGCGTCGGATCGTCTCCCGGAACTCTTGCCGAAATGCGGCTTTCCATTCGGCGCCATGCGTTTCTTGAAACTGCCGAAGCTTTTCCGGATGCCCCCCCGCTTTGACGATGCCCTCGCCGTCCGGCCACGCCACGCGGTCGATTTCGGTAACGACGTACACCTCCCACTTTTCCTCGTGCAGTTCAAGATAGAGGTCGCCCAGCACTTCCTGCGGCACGGGATTGAGCGTCTTGAGCAGCACCAATTGCTCCGGATGCGATCCATGCAATTCGCTGGGGAACAGTGAAAGCGCGTGGGGCAGTTCGGTGCTTCCGGTTGCAGCGCCGACCCTGACGACCCCACGTTTTTCCACACCCGTGTACCAGCCCTCAAATCCCCACGGCTTGGGGATGTCCAGCCGCTGGAATTTGAGCGGTTGATCCGGATGAATGACCGCCGCACCGACCTGCTGCGCGACATTGCACAGCGGATCCTCCGGAGTCTGCAAGAGCCAGTTTTTGATCTCCTCCAGTGAATGTGGTTCCTTCCAAACGCACCCACGAAGCGCGCGGCAGGAAGCTGCGGAAAACTGCCATTCCGTTAAACTCTGGCAAACCTGCCCATCTTCCAATTCACGCCAAGGCTCTGGATGCGTGTAGGCGCCAAGCTGAAAGACGGGTTGGTTGGGGAGTTCAATGAGTTCGCGAGCTTGGTGGTTTGTCTGCCTGCTAAATTCTGACTTCTGACTCCTGACTCCTGACTCCTTGAACAACAGATCGGACGCCTCCGGAGCCGGAAGCTTATGAGGCAACACGCCTTCATAGGCAATGAGAAATCCGCGATCCTCCAGCGGAACAATGATTTTTCCTGACATTTCAATTATTTGAGAATCTAAACGGACCAGTCCTCACGAATCTCTCCGTTGCGGAAAGCGTTTGCGACCGTTGCGGAAATGGGCTGGAGAAAACCGCTCACGGTCTGCATTTCAAACTCCGGGATTGGGTACGGACTGATGAAACGGAACCGCTCCGGAGTCCCAATCATTGCGGTTAATTCTAAGGCTGCCGCTTCGTTTGGGTCAAGAACGTGACTCGCATTGGGCCAGTGCTTCGCGAGTGCGGCTTGGAAAAAATCGGCGCGATACCCGTAGTGGGTGCAGCCTAAAATTCCGCAGACCGGTTTTTCTGGAGCAATCCGGGCAAGCGCCTCCCGGACAAAGTGCTCGACCCGTGCATGCGCCGCATCGCCGTGGGCATCCGCAGAAAGCGCCGAGGCCAGTTCTGGACAGGCTTGCTCGTGAATGCGTCCCGCCCATTCCGGATGCTCGACGGTTAAGGCATTTTTGTAAACGCTTTCAGCAACCGTTGCAGGAGTGGCGAAAATCACCAGTTCCTCCTCGGTGTCTGCGAGAGTTTTCCGGGCAAGGCTCCGTGTTGACTCGACCACGCCTCGCAGGTCCAGCGCACTGCTGAATTCATTCTTGAGTTCCGGGAGGAAGAGCGAGAGCGAATGGCAGGCGATCAAGATGCCCTCTGGCTGCAAAGCGCGGTTCACGCGCTGGAGCAAAGCTCGGAAGGTTTTGAGGCGTCCTGCGCGGGAGGTCATCGTGTTGTAACCACGATCTTCATGTGGAACCGCGTTGACGTAAACCAACTCGCCTCCGGAAATTGCTGCTGCCGACTTGGGCGCAACCTCAAGCATTTGCATACAACGGGCTGCGATGGAGAGTCCTCCCAACCCCGAATCGGTGATCACCCAAAAACTCATTTCAAGACTGAGATGACGAAAAGCTTGTGCGGGAGGTCCGGTTTGCGTAAGTTGAATCAACTTAGCGAGCAATCGCCAAAAGACAACCCATTTGCACACTCAACATGGACGCGATCACCAACCTCAAGGATTGGGCAAGGTTTCGGCAACTCAACCCGGAGGCCGAATCCACCCAACGCCTGCTGACGAACTCCCTCCAGCAAGCGGACGCCAAGCGCAATTTTCTCAACCGTATCGGCTTTGAACAGGAACCCTCTGGATTCCAGCGCCGGATGGAGCAACACGGAGGCAGCAATGAGTGACACCGCACTTGCCAAACTCAGCCTCAGCGCGGTTTCCGAGGCGATCGAGAAGGGCGAGGTTTCCAGCGAAGAGCTCACGCGCAACTGCTTGGAGCGGCTGGAATCCGCACACCCACGACTGAATTGCGTGGCGGGAATGGCTGCCGAAGCCGCCTTGGACGACGCACGCAAAGCCGATCAGGTTCGGAGTTCGGGGCAGTCACTGGGACCGCTGCACGGGGTTCCGCTGGCGCACAAGGACATGTATTACCGCAAAGGGCGCGTCAGTGCCTGCGGTTCGAAAATCCGGGCCGATTTTGTTCCGGAGTTTACAGCAACTGTGCTGGGGAAACTCGATGCCGCCGGAGCACTCGACATTGCACGGCTCAACATGGTTGAGTTTGCCTATGGTCTCACGGGGCACAACGAGATCACCGGAAATGTCCACAACCCCTGGAATCTGGATTACATCACAGGGGGGTCCTCCAGTGGCCCGGCTGTTTCGGTTTCTGCAGGCTTGGTTTATGGCACCCTCGGTTCGGATACGGGCGGTTCGATCCGCTTTCCTGCGTCCTGCTGTGGACTCGTTGGGATGAAGCCGACCTATGGGCGGGTGAGCCGCTACGGGGCCATGCCGCTTTCGCACACACTGGATCACGTTGGTCCCCTGACTCGCACGGTCCGTGACTGTGCGCTCCTCACTCAAACCATTGCAGGAGCCGATCCGAACGACCGCACCTGCTCCACTCGCACAGTGGGCGACTACCTCAGCGGGTTGGAAAATCTCCCCAAGGGACTGAAAGTGGGGGTGCCTTCCAATTATTTTTACGATCCGATTCATCCTGAAGTTCGGGTGCGCATGACCGAAAGCCTGAAAGTTTTCAAGGATTTGGGCATTGAGGTTCGGGAGTTGGCGATGCCGGAAACCATCCACGCCAGCAATGCGATGGTCAACCTGATTGCTGGGGTCGAGGGCGCCTCGCATCACGCCCTCTGGCTGCGGGAACGTTCACAGGACTACGGCACCCAAACCCTAGGGCGGCTCCGGGCCGGATTGCTCTACCTCGCCGTCGATTATATGGAGGCACTCAATCTCCGGGAGGTGGTTTTGCAGGATTTTCTGGAACGGGTGTTCACACAGGTGGACGTGCTGCACGTTCCGATCGTGCCGATCCCGGTGCCCACCCTTGAGGAGTCGGATGTTGGAGCCAATCCGGGCTTCATTGACTACATCAGCCAGCTTGGGCACTGCACCCGTCCCTTTGATTACCTCGGACTGCCCGCCCTCGCCGTGCCCGCCGGAACCACAAGCAACGGGCTGCCTACAGGATTCCAATTGGTGGGACGCCCCTTTGCAGAAGCCACCCTCTTTCAAACCGCTGCTGCCTTTGAAGCCGCCTCACCTTGGACACATCCTATTGAGGATTGAACATGGAACTGCCCCAACTGGACACTCTCAGTTCTCCGCATGAGCGCGATCAGTTTGAGCAGTACGCCCGTGAACTCAGTCGTGACCAAATCCACAAATCCCTCAATCAAACAACCAAGCTTCTCCAAATCTACGGCCAGACGGGCGAAGCCCCGCCCGTTTTGCAGATGATGAAAACGGTGTTGCAGGCTGAATTGGACTCACGCCAACCCTCGTAAGGAGGCTCCTCTGCCCGGTGTCTCGTCAAAGGGCATGATCGCGTCTGGAATTTACAGATTGTACTGATACTGAAGGAACGCCTTGGCGGACTTGATCTGCTTACCGGTCATCAGCAATTTTTCCGAAGCCGTGTGGAAGAGCTTGAGTTGAAACTCGTGATCCTCTCCTCCGGGTTTGAAGGTCCAAATGTTGGTGGCGGTGGTCTGTTTGAACGGGGCGCTTTGCAGGAGGGACACGGTGGTGTTCCAAGTTTCGGAGGTGTCCAAAATGAACACCAACCCAAACTGGCTCTTCTGCAAATCGCGCTCTTCACTTGCCGCCGTTTCCTTGTTCTCAAAGCCGATGATGTGCGTTGCACTCGGCACTTTGGCAAGGGAACGGTGGGAAAACACGGGCATCAGAAAAAAATTATCGAACTTGCGCTCAAGTGAAAGCGCGACCGCTGTGTGTGGAACCTGAACCGTGCTGAAGATGGAGGCGTTATCGCTGGTGCGCTTGTAGTAGGAGTAGAAGTTTTTCTTGGAAAACCAACCCGCGTCGGCCTTGAGGACGTAATTCCCAAGGGGAACGTCCATGTCCAAGGTCGCAAAGTTGATCGTGGTGTCCTTCTCCTTGTACGAACTGCTGAGCAGAGCAGAACTGGTCCACTCGATGTCGTTATCCTTGTCAAACCAGCGAAAGGCGCCGATCGTCATTTTTCCGTCGCCCACTCCGAATCCGTAAGTGGCTCCAAGGTGCGGGCGAAACACGGATTCAGTGGTGTTGTTGTCGGTTCCGGATTCGTCAAGTTCCCTGCGCTGAATGGTGTATTCAGTCCCATCGGTTTTCTGCCGGAAAGGTGCGGCAAACAGGGAGAAGTTGGATGCTCCCAGCCAATCGTACCGGACCCCGATCACGGGCAGTTTGCCCTCTTCTAAGCTGAGGTATTCCAGCGATTTGGGGTTGCCCATGTTGAGGATGTCGATGGGGCTGTCCAGGTCCACCTTGCCGTGTTTGAACTGTAACGCGCCGATACGGTAGCGGCGGTTGCCTTCCTGACTGCTGAAGTAGGCCTCCCGCATCAGGAACTCGTAATCCTCATTCCGTTTTTTTTTGATGCGGTCGTTTTGCAGGATCACCCGCGCCAGCAGGCGGAAATAGAAGAAATCGTAGGGCGAGGTTTCTAGTGTGGCACTGAACTGGTAGGCATTGACGAGGTAATCCTTGCGGCTCGAATCGTCGCTTGAGCTTTGCACCAAGCCACCGCGTTCTTCGCTGCTGGAGCCGCCAAAGGCGCGGTACTGCTGCTGCATGAAAAACGAGGTTTCCAACTCCTCGTCCTCCTCTTCATCGGAGTCTAAATCTTCATCCAAGCCCGCAGAATCTTCGTCCTCCGGATCATCGTCGCCTCCCAGCAAATCTTCATCCTCATCACCGGAGCCTTCCGGATCCTCGGATTCGTCCCCCAGCAGTTCATCATCCTCAGTGTCGGATTCATCTCCTCCAAGCAACACTTCGTCTTCCGAAGCGTTCGTTGCGTCCGGATCAGACTGTGCCAAGAGTTGCAAGGGCTTGTCCTCCCAGGCCTCGCTGAACGGCTCCGTGCCATAAAGGGAGGAACCCAAGAGCAGGGTTCCCGCCCACACTCCGATGGCACTCAGGCTTCTGGAGAGGTGCATGGATCACTCGATGTTGAAGATCGTCTCAAAGTTGGCTTTTTTCAAGGCAGGATCGGTGGCTGGGTCGAGATAGATTTGGTACTGCTTCTTTTTGTTTTTCTTGATTTTGACAATGGTTTCAAAGGTGTACTTCTTCTCTTTCCCCGCAGTGGTCCGAACACGAGTGACGGCAGCAATCCACTCCTCTTTCACTTGAATGTAGTATTTGGGGAAGAAACGATACACCTTCCGGAGCACACCTTCCGCAAAATAATTCATCGTGATCGGAACTTCCTTGTCCTTGATGTAGTAGCTGATGATCTTCTCATACGGCGAATCACCGCTGATGCGCTTCGTCGTCAGTTTGATGACCTTCTTGTTGTTCTTCACGTCGTTGCAGACGGATTCATGCTCATCATCCGTGATCAAATCGAAATCACCCAAGTCAATATTGGTGCCCCGGATGACCTGCGAGTTCTCCGACGACTTGAAACTGCGGCACTCGCTGTTTGTTAGCGCCCGGCACTTGGAGCAACGGTAATCGCGCTCCCCCAGCGTGATGAAGCACTGCGGTGCGTTTTTCCCCTTCACGAAGAAGCTCCGTTTCCGGTCTCCCATCCGCAGGCTTTGGATCAACTCCGTCTTTTTCTTACCCTGCTCCTTCGTCTTCAAATCAAAGCGGGTGCTGACATTTTCTCGCTTCAGCGGATTGGAATCCTGGCTCTTTTTGACGAATGCCTTGATCTTCTCATTGGTGTCCAACTCTAGGCAATCGACCGCCCACGCCGCTCCGCTGCAGGCGGTCAGGAGGGCAACCAGCACTGTGAAAATCAAGGGTTTCCGCATTTTCAATCCGTTCAATGTGTTGTTGGTTGATCTACACGAGGGCGACAAAGCGACGTCACTTTGACGAGCCTTCGTACAGGATCTGGGTTTCCTGCTCCAAACGATTGGACAGGAAGCACACGATGTTAAAATACAGCTGCGTCGCCAGCTTGGGCTTCGCTTTATAGAGGCGATCCAATCCGGCCATATCGACGAACAAGACTTTTGCAGGAGACAACGATTCCAAGGTTGAGGTGCGCTGGTTCTCCCCGCCAAGGATGGAAATGGCCCCCACAAGGTCTCCGGGAGTCGCCGTGCGCATCACGATGTTCTGGCCATCGACCTGCTTGTTGAGGTTGAAGTCCCCCTCCAAAACCACCAGCATACTATCTCCATAATCTCCTTCCGTCCAGAGCCGGACATGGGCAGGAATTTCCTTGAGATGGAAAAACTCGCACACTTCGTTGAGCTGGTGATGCGACATGTCTTGGAAGATGTCGGACAAGACGGGTTTGACCTCCTCCAACTCTCCATTTTCAATCATCTGCTTGAGGCGGTCAAGCTGCTCCTGCTCCTGCTTGCTGACGGTGCCGTCCTTGTACACTATCTCAAAGAGTTCCTTGCGCTCATCCTGAGTGAGCTTGCCATCTGCAATGATTTGATCAACCACCTCCAAGAGCGGCGTGTCCTCGGTGTCGTCTTCCCAGAATTTCAGGAAGTGAACGAGGCTGCGGTGCTTCTTGGAGAGCAGTTGCTGTTCGGCACTCTTGAGGTCCAAATTCTTGGTCAGCGCTGCAAGGCGACGTGCCAGATTCTTGAACAGGAGTGAGGCGATCTTCGGATAGCGCTTCTGGAGCCGGGTCAGCACCTTCTCGTTGAGAACCAACAGTTTTGTGTCCTGATTCGCTTTGGCGCTGGCGGAGCGTTTCATGTGCCGGAACAGTCCCATCTCGCCAAACGACACGCCCGGAGGCAGTTGAGCCAGCACCTTGTTCTCTCCGTGGAACTGCTGGTCTAGATAGATGTCAATGCCGCCGCTCATGATGATGTAGAGATCGTTCCCCAACTCACCTTCGGAGAACAGCAACTCGCCCACCGCCAACTTTTTGGGATAGGCACTCAGGGTCATCAGTTTGGTTTGACGGACGTTCATGCCCTGGAACAGTCCAATGGACTCAATGAAGGTTTGGCTGTAATTGAGACTGACATAATCCCATGCCGTCATCAGCTTGGTCTTGACCATTACTGAGGGCAGGAAGTTCAAATCCGTGATCAAGCAAATGGTCAGCGTATACGCAGTCAGCACACCGAAGAGAACCTGCGAGCCCATGTCGGCACTGGCAAAGACGGCGAAGCCCAGCCCCAGAGCAATCGTGGTGCAGATCATGGGGCGTCCCAAGTGCTGAAGCGAGGCGAGGGACGCCTGCTTCTCATCGTGCGTTTTCTTCAGATTTTCGTTGAAGTGCGACAAAAAGTGAATGGTGTCGTCCACCCCGATTCCCAGTGCGATGGAAGCAATGATGGAGATCGTCACCCCGATGGGAATGTCCAGCCAGCCAAGCGTGCCAAAGAACGCCGCGATGGCCACGACGTTCGGATAGAGGGCGATGAGGCCCATCCGGAAGGAGAGGAACATCGCCGACAACAACACAAAGATGATCCCCAACGCGGTGAGCAGACTCTGGATTTGCCCGGTAGCAATATTGTCTGCCGATTCACTGCTCAGCACCCCGCTTCCCGTGTACTGCACTGCAAGCTCCGGCAAGAGGCGCGTCACCTGCGGACCCAACGCCTCCCGGAGTTCCAGCAAGGCGCTGGTGCCATCTGTCTTCATGCGGATGTTCATCTGCAACAGGTCGCCGTCCGGACTCAGGAATCTCGGAAAGCCCTGCTTTTCGGACTCCTCAAAGAAGCTCACCACTTCCTCGTCCTTGAGGGCGTCCATGCCGTTGCGGTAGAGGTCGAGGTACTCCACCGCAGAATAGACCTTGTCCACCCGCAAACCCTCAATCTGGCTCAGCAGGTTCTCCTCCTCTGCCTGAAGAATCCACTGTTTCAGGTTCTGCAACCCATACATCGCTTGCGCGGTTTGCAATTGCTCCGGAGCGTCCTTTCCGGAGAAAACCAGCCGCAGGGTGGTGGTGCCCGCCAGGCTGCTCTGGATGAACGCCAAGTCCATTTCAATGGAGGAATCCTCCGCAAAATTCTTGGCTTGGCTGTTGACCGTCACATTCATCATTCCCACAAAAGCAACCACCGTGACGGCCACCCAAAAGAAGATGAACTTGACAGAGTATTTGCCGACGAGGTTGCCGATTGTTGTGAGGAATTGATCAATGATCCCCGGCTTCGCGGTTACTTGCTTGGCCTTGGGAAGGGGCAGGTACGTCAGCAGGGCGGGAACAAAGCTGAGAGACAGGAGAATGATGGCCGCAATCCCGAAGCAGGCAAACAGGCCCACTTCCTTGACCGCAGGAATGGGGCTTGTGGAGAGGGCCGCAAAGCCCGCCAGCGTGGTCAGGGCGGTCACCACCATGGGAATGGCAATCTTCTCAATCGTGTTGCGAGAGATCAGGTCCGTGCCCATTCCGGGGTTCTCGTTCACTTCATGGTAGTACTGGTTCATGAAGTGAATGATGTAGGCACTCCCAACGCTAATCAGCAAGGGAGCCAGCACCATCGTCACCATGTTTAGCTGAAAGCCTGTCAGGCCAATGAACCCAAAAGTCCAGATGATGCCGGCCATCACCACCACCACGGGAATGAGGACGCCACGGATGCTCCGGAACGTCAGAGCGAGGGTGAGGACGATCAGCCCCAGGCTCCACGGCAGAATCCTCGCAATGTCGCTGACGATAGTTTTTGCCGAAAGGTACTCGGTTCTGGCTTGCCCGGAATAGCTGATCTGGGTCTTGGCCGGGGAGTATGCCTTGAGGATGCGCTGGAGGGCTTCCTGAGTTTCCGGAGACGAAGGCACCGCCTGAGTGCTGAACTTGACCAGCAGTGCAACCGTTGCATAACTCGGCGAGATCAAATCCCTGCGGATGAGTTCGTGATCCTTGATTTCTTCAAAAACGGAGGCCACCTGCTGGTCGGCTGCGCGGATGATTTGCGCCTCCGACTTGGCCAGCATGTCCGGAGTGCAACTGTTGGTTTCGCTGTAGCTCAGGACCGCTTCCGGCTCGGATTCCACTTCTCCGTAGGATTCGTCATCCTCTTCCTCCGCCGAGAATTCCTCGTCCAGTCCGGAGTCTAACTCGCCTTCCGAACCCTCACCTACAGCAACAGATTCCGCTTCAGAGCCTTCGTTGAAATCCTCGTCCAGATCGGATTCCGCCCCTGCTTCTGAATCTTCCTCTTCGTCCTCGTTGAAATCCTCGTCCAGGTCTCCCGCCAAGCCATCTTCAGAAGAGTCGGTTGCCACGACTCCGGCAGGGGGATTCTTCAGGCATTCAAGCTGAAAGGCGTATTTCTCCAAGATGGGTTCGCAGACTGACGCCACACCCTCGACGTGAAAGAAGGATTTTCCCGCACAGTTTCCGTCGATGCGGGGGATGTTGGTGACTGCCGTGACTTCCTCCACAGCAGGCAATCCGACCTCCAGTTGCTTCCGTAACTCCTCGTGCGCGGTGAAAAAGCGGTAATCAAATCGGCTCCCGGCTTGAGGATGCAGGGCAACGACCATCACCTCCTCGCTGCCAAAGACCTCACGCATTTCCTTGAAATACTCGTAAGTTCCGGAACCCCGAGCCATGAAGGGTTCCACGGTGCTGTCCACAATCAACTCGCCCTCCGCCGTGAACAACCGCTCCTTGGCCGTCTGGAACGCAAAGGCGGTGAGCAGCACGGTGAGCAGAATGAGGCTCTTCCGAAAACCGATCAGTGCCTGAAAGAAACGAATGATGCTCTGCATGTGGAGATTATGACCGTCTGTGAGTTTGTGAACGGCTGGAGCAAAAACGAGAATGATTCATGCCGCAGGTCTGAAGGAGTCAATTCGCTGGTGTCTCAAAAGCCACTCAAACAGAGCTTCGCATGCCGTGTGCCGAGGAACGACATCACCATAGAAACATCCGCTCCGTCATGCAAGTCGCTTGTCTAAATCAGGAAAATTGCCGTAAACTGAACGATCGCTCCAGCGCAGGGAAAATCCCGCAAGCGCACAACACGAAAGCATGACAATGACTGCTCCTATTCAAGTCCGTTTGGCGACCCCCGTCGATACCCCGGAAATTGTCGCCTTCAACCAGGCGATGGCGCTGGAAACCGAAGACAAGGTCCTGGCAGACGGAGTGGTCAGCGCCGGAGTCTGTCGTGTTTTTACAGAACCCGCCCTAGGCTTCTATCTGGTCGCCGAAGAAGCTGAAACGGTCATCGGCACCCTGATGGTGACGAAGGAGTGGAGCGACTGGCGCAACGGGGTGTTCTGGTGGATTCAAAGCGTCTATGTGACCCGGGAGTGTCGCAAGCGTGGGGTCTATCGGGCGATGTATGCCTTTGTCAAAACACTAGCGGACAAGACTCCGGAGGTCTGTGGGTTTCGGCTCTATGTGGAAAAACACAACCTCCGTGCCCAAAAAACCTACCAAACCCTCGGCATGGAGGAGACGCACTATCAGATGTACGAGGAGGAACTGAGCCGCAAGTAGCACCTCATGGAATTGCTAGAGCCTGTTATGCACTTTGAAGAGGTGATAGACTATCGTGTGGGACAAGTAGTCCTGCACTCCACTCAATGACAGGATCAAGCG
>CAJWCD010000015.1:0-38028 GCA_913020725.1 uncultured Pseudomonadota bacterium | reverse complement strand
CACGGTGAAAATCCCCGTGAAGATCTGCAAAAACGACATCATTTCTGCAAAACGCTTGTCCGCGGATTCAACTCGTAAGTGCAACTCACCGTCTGGTGAGTTGCACTTACGAGTTGAATCCGTGCACGAAAAGAGCTTTCGGAGCCACAAGTTTCAACTTTCCTCTCCGGAGATCGTAGGTGAGCGAGTCTCCCGTGACCACATGTCCTGCTTGCCTTATGGTGAGGGGTTTTGGAATCGTGAGAAATTCTTTTTGGACATCATAAACGGCGACTTCGGTATGGATTTCCAAGCCTGTGTCATGCCGAATTTTCACATCACCGAGCAGCGTGATCCGCTGGTCTTGCCACTCGGCAAGTGCTTCATTTGCTGAAATGTCCAGATTCACCTTGGGGTCATTCACTGCGGCAGAGTACGGGACGAACACCTCGAGACGCACCTGTTCAATGCGCATCCGCCGAGAAGTCTCCAACACGATGGCCCGCTCCCCTCGCATCCGCCAGCGTTTCAGGTCAAGCCGATAGTCATCGATCACCACCTGCTCAAGTTTGAGGGCCCCGCGTTCTTCGCGGATAACCGGACTCAGATTGGATTGTTGGGTGTAGTAAACTGCGCCTCCGGAGAGCAACCCAGCCAACACCAGCAAGGTGAGCAGTTCCCAGCGGTTTTCGCGGAGAAAGCCCGCGAAGAGTTCATGGTCCCGGAACCACATGTGCCGGGGAGGGGTTCAGAAGCGGATTTTGAATAAGGAAACCTGCCATGCGCTCCAGTCCACTGGGGTGGCAGAAGCTTGGATCTGGAAGGGATCGCCCTCGCTGAGTTGGGCTTGTGGGCTAGGGCCAAACTGCGGAGCAGGGAGGTTTAAAAGGAAGCGTTTGTCAAACGTGACTCCGTTGATAACCAAATAAATTCCCATGCCATAGCCCATGACAGCACCGATGGAGGTTCCGGAAATCACAGGTTCTCGTCTGGCCTCGCTATAGCTATAGAAGGAACTGCTCGTGCCGATGAGCGCACCCCACGCAGAGCCCCACACGGTGTTCCAAAACACCGATTGCATCACGGGTTGACTTCCCGTTGGCGCTCCCAAAGCAGCCTCCTGAGCTTGAACTCCGGACGCGCTCCATGCCAGCACCAAAGCAACAACGATGGCCGAAATTCGCATGCGCATAATCAGAACTTCATGGAGAACAACGGGATTTGAATTTCCCGGTAGGCGTTGAGGTTGGGATTCTGTTTCCGCTCAAATCCCAAGGGGAGGGCTGGCAGTGAGTCCCCTTGCATGGGAAACTGTGCTGCGTTCTGAAGGAGGTAGAAACCGAACAAACTGCCGAGGAGCACTCCGGTGACAAATCCGTCTTTCACGGAATCCTTCATTTCTCTGTCTGGGTTTAAAGGGTCCATGAACCACAAGACCACACCAAATCCCGCTCCAAAAACTCCCCCCCCAAGGCTGTATCCAAGCTCCTGCTTCATCAGCATCGGCCCACTCTCTTGGGCACGCAGGGGAGTGGTCATCATCAACAGCGACACAACGCACCCCACCAGAAGGCGACGGGCGTGTTTCAGTTTTTCGGCTCCACCTGATTTGCTCTGAACCGGCTTCATCTTTTCGCTGTCCTGTGAGAAACTTCAGGAAGTTTTAGAATTATTCGCCGCTGTGAATGGGAATTGCATTCCCCTTTTCGACGGACTCATTAGCCACACTGTAAGGTCATGCAACTTCGTATCCTTCCGCTTCTCGCGCTTATCATTTTCTCGGTCGTCTGGAGTTTTGCTTTCAGCGTTCCCACCACCTTGGCCCAAGGATTCGAGGACGACTACGGCGACATGGATGAATTCATGCAGGATGATGACGGGTTTTCAAACGACTCTGGCTTCTCAGAGGATGGCTTTCTTGCGGATCCCGGTTTGGATGGAGGCTTGGATGACTCGTTCGACGCTCCTGCTGGAGATGGTTTCATGGATGATGATGAGTTTGGCTTAGATACCGAAAGCCAGCTCCAACTCAGCGAGTTGGCCCAACGCGAATTGATCGTGGTCGAGCGGCAGCAAGCCACCGCCAACATCGGCTATGGGGCTGGCACAGGATTGATGCTGGGCACATGGTTCGCGTTCATCACGCAAGAAAGCTCCACCAGAGATCAGTTCCGGACCATCGGATCCGGCAGCGTATTTGGGGCACTTGTTGGGATGATGCTGGGCACCCGCAGTCTCTGGAATCCCTCAGCACCGCGTCCCACGGCCAACCACCAAAACTCTTGGAACGTCCAGCCCCTTGCCCTGAAGCACGGGGTGGGAATCGCCTATCGCCTGTCCTTCTAACCAGCGATCAGGAAGACAACTGGTGTTGAGGGGGCCGTGACGGTCACGCGGTGAACCCTTGGCTCACTCCCCGGTAACGATCCGGTAGAGAAGCAGGTCGCGGACAAGCCTTCCGCCGCGATACACAATCACCTCACCCAACCGCTTCAGGGGAAGTCCAAATCGCTTGTTGAACGCCCGAGTGGCGCGGACACACTCGTAGAGTTCACAAACGAACATGGACGGCCCCGCCCGCACCGCCTTCTCTGGACTCCACTGGTTGCGCTCGGGTTTTTCGATACTGTGGGGCCACGGCTGTTGGTGGAGATAGTAGGCGACCGCGCTGCTCAACTGATACTCGCGGGAGACGACATACTCCGGAAGTCCAAGGTTGTGTTCACGAAGAATCCTCTCGATCTGCTTGCGGGTTTCCTGCCACCCCAAGACCCTTGTGAAGCGATCCCCGGAGACTTCCATTGCGGTGCGTAGCACGACCTGCTCGTACTGATCCCGCTCGCTTTTGTCGAGTTGCCCTTCCAGCACCTTCCGGTAGGTCTGCGTGCCAAAATAAAGCCCGTCGTCAGCCTTGAGCTTCTCCAGCACAGATTCTGGGACTCCCTGCTCCTGAAGGTAGGGGTAGTTCTCCAAATCGTAGGGGATGATATCGTGAAAGGGGGCGTGGACGTGGATGAGAACTGCCGAGGCGACCAGTAGGTTGAAGAACAATCCCGCAGTGATGATCCACGCGGGACGCTTCAGCTTAAGGGAGTCTATGGCCCTTGCCGTGATCATCGCAAGACCCAAGTAGCTCAGGTTCGCCCAATGCGGATCAGCGATGCTGCCTTTCAGGCTGGCTAGCGTGAAGAATCCGAGGGGGGTAGCCCCCAGCACAAAAATGACTGCTTCCGGAGTGCGGCTATCGCGCAATCGCTCCCTCAGCTTCCAGCAGCTCAGGATTCCTGCGGGCAGTAGCACTGGTGAAAACAGGAGGATGTGCCCTACCGTGAAGAAAAGAGTATTGAGCCCAAACTCGGCTCCGGACGTGCCACGCCCCAACTGCCAACGGAAGGAGACCCAATCATGTTGCGCATTCCAAACCAGCACTGGAGCGAAGATTAGCAACGAAAGCAACCCCGCTGCATAGAGCCAAGGGTTGAGCAACCCACGGCGTTGATCCTTGTAAACAAGCAGGTGTACCCCAATGCCCAAGTAAAAGAGGATCATCACATACTTCGAGAGCGCCCCCAAACCTCCAGCAACTCCGATCAGCAACCACCAACGTGGGTTGCCGGATTTCTGGTAGCGCAGATAGCCGTAAAGCCCGATCAGCCAGCTCAGAACCAACCCCTGCGTGATGTGCAGGAAGATGCTACCCAGCGTGAAGTACGGAGTTCCACAGAGCAACAGGAGTGTCCACCACCCGCTTGTTCCTCCAAAGGCTTGCTGGGCCACCATGGCCGCGAGTGCGATGATGCTAAGATTGACCAACTGCGCTCCAAGCTCCAACGCCCACTCAGCAGAGCCAAACAGCAACGTGATCCCCCGGAAGATCACTGCGACCATCGGTGGATGCTCGTAGTATGACAGGTAGAGTGTCCGCGACCACTCCCAGTGGTCCACCATGTCCGGATGGGGGTTGATGCCTTGGTTCACTCCCCAGAACACGGTGAAGTGAGCTAGTAGCACCAGGGGAATGCGGAAGCGCGCGAGCAAGGGCTGTCTTCAGGTCAGGTGAGGAAACAGGAGAGCGTCACGAGCTTGCCGCTCCGTTTTGTTTGGAGGACGGTCGCTCAGGCGGTGGGCTTTCCCGCCGTTCCCGTAGCAGTTGGGTCAGCAGGCGTCGGGTTTCCTGTAGGCGGTGGCTGAGCGTGTGGAGGATGATTCCGATGCCAAAGCTTCCAAAACCGAGCAGGATGCATCCGGTCGCCAGAATTGCGGTGGGCACCTTGTTGACATACTGGTCCTCCAAGTAGTCCCAAATCACCCAGCCTCCGGCGATGCCCCCGGCCAAAAAGAACGCTAGGGCAATTGTGCCAAAAAAGGTCAGTGGCTTGTACGCTTTGGCAATGCTGGCAATCTCGGAAAGCACCCGGAACCCGTCCCGAAAGGTGTGGAGTTTGGATTCCGAGCCGTCTGGGCGCTTGCGGTAGGGTGCTTCAATCTCCTCGATGCGGAAGCCGAAATCCAGCACGCGGATGGTCAGTTCGGTTTCCACCTCAAACCCGGACGAGAGCACAGGCACGCTCCGCACCAACTCGCGGGAAAAGGCCCGGTAGCCGGACATGATGTCCGTGAGTTGGCTCCGGAAGGTCCAGTTGACGAGAGCACGGACGAGATTGTTGCCGAAAACGTGGAGGGGCCGGAAGGAATCATCGGCGTATTCGTTGAGCCGGGTGGCCACCGTCATATCCGCTCGTCCTTCAAGGATGGGTTCGAGTAGCGCATGGGCGTGGTTTGTGGAGTAGGTGTTGTCACCGTCAACCATCACGTAGTAGTCCGCGTCCACCTCCCGGAACATCACCTGCACGACGTTTCCCTTGCCCGGTCGCGGAACGGAAATCACCTCAGCCCCGGCCTCTGTGGCAACCTGCGCCGTGCGGTCGGTGCTATTGTTGTCAAAGACGTAGCAAACCGCATCCGGCAGGGCGTTGCGAAAATCGCGGACCACTGCGCCCACCGTCACCTCTTCATTGAGACACGGGATCAGTATGGCGATGCGCGGAGGCGTAGCAGGGATGGACTTCAATAAAACCTTTGGGGTGAGGAATTCAACGATGCTGCTCCTTGAGCCGTGAAAGCTCAACCTCAATTTCGACATCCGTGGTCCGGGGGCGAGACGAGGAAAATGTAGAGTCCGAGCGCCGTGGACTTGCGGCGGCTTGCTTCCGGAGGCGGTTCAGTTCTGCCTCAATCTCACTCTTCCAATCTTGGGTGCTTTGCGAGTCCGGAGTTGGGGAAGATTCTTGGTTTGTGGTGTCCCATACATCCACCACATCCCGGAACACCCGCTTCGCCCAGTCCACTAGCAAATCAAGCGGATCCCGGAATTTCAGGTCGAACCGCCCCAGCAACTCTTGCAACTCATCGAGCAATTCATCCAACGCCTGCTCGGGTTCGGGTTCTGGGGGAGGTTGAGGGCGGGTTCGGGTGGATTGCTGCCATGCGTGATTCCGGGGGGATGCGCTTGTGCTTGTCCGGGATTTCTGGTGGTGTGATGCACGATTCGTTTGCTTCCAGTGGCTTTGGTCATAAACCGCTCGACGCTGCGGGTCGGAAAGCGTCTCATAGGCTTGAGTGAGTCGCACAAACTGCAACTGCCGCCTCCGATGTTCTTCTTCGGAACCTCCTTGATAAAGGTCAGGATGCGCGGTTTTCGCCGCTCTTCGGAACGCGCTCCGGATTTTCTCCGGGCTTGCGTCTGGAGCCACTTGCAACAACCGATAAGGATCGTCCATCCTGTCAGCTAAGGAGATTCATGGAGCGCATCGTTTACTTTGACCTTGAAACCAAGTATTCCGCCGATGAGGTCGGAGGCTGGAACCACATTGAAGACATGGGCATGTCCGTGGGCGTGGTTTGGGATTCCCACGATGAGCGTTTTCACGTTTACCTCGATCACCAAGTTCTGGATTTAGAGGAACACTGCCGACGCGCCGACCTTGTGGTGGGGTTCAACCATGTCAGCTTTGACTACCATGTTCTCGCCGGTGCCCGCTTTGCGGACCAGCAGCAGCGTTCCCAACTCCACACCGACCTCGCTGGACTCAACAACTTCGACATGCTCGTTGAACTCAAGAAACAGTTGGGGCACCGACTCAAGCTTGAAGCCGTGGCCCGTCCGACACTCGGCACTGGGAAGTCTGCCGACGGACTCCAAGCCCTCGAATGGTACAAGCTGGGAGAGATCGACAAGATCATCGAGTATTGCAAGATGGATGTCCAAGTGACACGGGACCTCTACCTCCACGCGCTTGAGCATGGCAAGTTGCACTACGATTCCCGTAGCGGGATCAAAAGCGTCGCAGTGGATTGGAGTCCTCAACCCCAGAAGGTCGAAGCCGAGCAGATGTCACTGTTCTGATTTCATTATGCCAACCCTGTGCTTCTAGTGCCATGCAAATCCTGAAACCATGACTTTCCCCACCTGCCTTGAACGACTCAAGCAACTCGCGGAAGCACGCTCCTCTCTGCTTTGTGTCGGTCTTGATCCCGATCCGGAACGGCTTCCGGAATCGGTTCCGAAATCAGTCGCAGGAATCGGGGATTTTCTTCGAGAAATCGTCGAGGCCACCCGCGAATACGCCATTGCCTTCAAACCCAACTTCGCATTTTTCGAGGCGCTTGGTCCGGAAGGGATGAGCCTGCTCCAAGCATTGATCAAGGAAATCCGGGCCCACACTCCCGTGATCGGGGACGCTAAACGTGGGGACGTTGGGCACACGGCAGAGCGCTACGCTCACGCGCTTTTCGAGATTTACGGTTGCGACGCCGTCACGGTGACACCGTATCAGGGCGAGGATGCCGTGCGGCCCTTTCTTGCACACCGAGATCGGTTGGTTTTTGTGTTGGGTTTGACCTCTAACCCCGGAGCCTCCGACTTTCAGCTTCCGAACTTGTTTCAAGACGTGGTCCGCAAGGTGCGGCAGTGGAACGACCACGGCAACGCCGGCTTGGTGGTCGGGGCGACTCGCTCCGAGCAAGTCCGGGAAATCCGGGAATTGTCTGGGCCGATGCCGTTTCTGGTGCCGGGAGTGGGAGCGCAGGGGGGAAGTTTGGAAGAAACCTTGCGGGATGCCGAGGATGGCTCGGGATTGCCTTGCTTGATCAACGCCTCCCGTAGCATTCTCTATGCCTCTTCCGGGACGCATTACGCAGCAGCAGCAGCACACGCAGCACAGGGCTTACAGGAGCAGGTCAGTCGAGCGAGAAACCGAGGGAGTGCGTCAGTGTAGCGAGCAGGCTGCGAGGACCGACGTCGTGGCTCGCCTGTAGCGGCACGCGGTAAAACACCTTCCCACCGAGCATGTACTCCAACGTTCCCAGCCGTGAGCCTGCCACCACCGGGGCTTCCACCAGCGCGGGAATGCGTACCTGCATCGTCACCTGCTGCTGTTCCTGAGCGTTGAGCATCACCACTGCACGGGCAGCGGTTTGCAGTTTCAGACGTTCAACTTCGCCATTCAGCACCTGCACAGTTGGGCGCACGGTGATCCCGGTGGGGTTGAGTTGCACGGCCATGTATTCCTTGAAGCCCTTGTCCAGCAAACTGGTGGTGAGAAAACTGCGCCAGCGGTGGTTCGGAGTGCCGATCACAATCGAGAGCAGTCGCATCTTTTTGCGCTTCGCCGTAGCCACCAAGTTGAAGCCCGCCTTGGAGTAAAAGCCCGTCTTCATGCCGTCCATGCCCGGATAGTTCCGGATCAGGCGATGATTGGTGTTTGTCAGTTGGAAAGTGCCGTTGCGGAAAGTGTCGAGGCGTGTGGAGGACCACTTGAGGTACTGCGGATGCTTGAGCAACTCCAAGGCCAACAGGTAGAGATCATAAGCGGTAGTCACATCCGGTTGCTGCCCGCGACGGACCGGCAGGCCATGAGGCGAGTGGAAGCGGGTGCGCTGCATCCCCAATTCCCAAGCACGGCGGTTCATGCGCTTCATGAACTTGGCACGACTGCCGGAGACATGTTCGGCAACCGCCACTGCGGCATCGTTTGCAGAACTGATGACCATCGCCTTCATCAATTCCCGAAGCTCGAACACCTCACCCTCGCGCAGATAAACCTGACTGCCTCCGATCTTGCTGGCCGAGCGCGAAACCAGCACCTTTTCACGCAGTCGCCGCTTGCCGGAATCCACCTCCTCCAGCACAATCAGTGCGACCATCATCTTTACAAGCGAAGCTGGATAGATAAGCCGCTGGGGACGGTCGGTGTCCAGAATGCGCCCGGTTTGGGCATCGGCAAGCAGGAAGGCTTTGTAGTGCGAGGAATGCTTGCGGATCGGATCTTCAGTTCCAGACGCCACCGACCCGAAAGTCAGCAACGCCATACTTAGCACGGCCCCTTTAAAAATCAAATGCCGGATCAAGTCAGCTCTCCTTTGCTTTGCTTCACGACGGATTCCCTTCCTGTCGTTCCCGGACTCATCCGCTGGCGGATCAAGCCCAAGTTTGGGGTTGATAGTACTGCATCAGGTCCACATGCGGGCTACCCGGCTCCGGATGCCAGTCGTAAGGGTAATGCACCACCGGGGGCAGAGACATGAAAATCGACTCAATGCGCCCGTTGGAGCGCAATCCAAATAGGGTGCCACGATCATAGACCAAATTAAACTCAATGTAACGTCCACGTCTCACAAGCTGAAACTGACGGTCTGCCTCTGTAAACGGCTCGTGCTTGCGAGCCTGGAGCATCGGCAGGTAGGCGCTTAGAAACGCCTCGCCGACTGCTTGCACCAACGCAAAATTGGCGGGATCATTTCCATCGAGATCATCGAAGAAAATGCCGCCAATCCCGCGCATTTCCTGACGGTGCCGGATCGTGAAATATTCATCACACCATGTCTTGTAGCCATCATACGATCCGGGACGGACGCCCTCGCAGGTGTCCTTGAGGACTTGGTGGAATTGCCGAAAATCCTCCAAGTGCGGATAGTACGGCGTGAGATCAATGCCTCCACCAAACCATGCGCGTCCAGCTTCCGTCTCAAAATAACGCACGTTCATGTGCGTGGTCGGCACCCGCGGCGACTGTGGGTGAATCACCAGCGAGAGTCCGCACACTGCAAACGGGGTGCGCTCCGTGCGGAGTTGCTTGGCCAATTCCTCAGACATCTCCCCGTGAATCCGAGAAATGTTCACACCGCCCTTCTCAATCGTCGCACCGCCTTCCAGTACTCGACTGCAACCTCCCCCACCTTCGGGGCGTTGCCAAGTGTCTTCCCGGAAACTCACGGAGTCTTCGGCTTCCAGTGCGGCACAGATGGTGTCCTGAAGCAGCTGGATGAAGACATCCATTGCCTCAAACTGTTGTGATGGGGTCACGTTTGTCCGTCTCGGGTGCAACAACTTCCGCCCCACTCAAGCAATTACTGTACCTTGCCCATTACGTTTGCGACTACAGCTAACCTCAAACTCACTACAGCCTTCCTTCTGATCCGGAGCTTTGCTATCATCATGGAAACCGTTCCCGATGCATGAAACTTGTGACCAGCCTTTCCTTCTCCACCTCCCGCTCCGAAACCCTTCCTGCCTACAAGGCTCCTTGGGTGCAGAGTCCGGGGTGGGATGGTTTCTGGCTCCACTCGGCGCTCTGGTTGGTGCCGTTGACGGTTCTGCTGGATCACACTGCGTGGTCCAGAATTTATCTGCTGGCACTTTTTGCGGTCTGGATCGCCCATCGGTTTGCCTCCGCATGGCTGGTGTTTGGCACCTCGGCCTACGCGCCGCTACGCAGCCGGGACGGGGTTCGCTTGAGGAACACCCTGCTGGGGGTTGTTGTTTTAGTGGGAGTTGGGATTTTTCTCTCAGGACACATCTTGCCCTTTAACCGAGGCGAGGCACTGCTGGGTTTGCTGCTACTCGATTTCGCCCTCAGCTTGCATCACTACGCCAAGCAGCACTACGGGCTGCTGCAACTTTACCGACGACCAACACACTCCGGAATTCAGGACTCCGGACACAGGGACCAACGCTTCTGTAACTTTGTGGTGGGCGCGGTCGCCTTTGCAGAAATCCTGCATGGCACCTCCTTCCTGCAAGACTCCGGGGTGCTGGGCTACGAATTCTTTACAGGAGTGGTGGATGGAGGAACCGCCGTGGGATGCTTAGCCGTTGTGGGTGGCACCTGCTGGGGGCTTTGGCGAAATCGCAACCGTAGCTTGCCGAATCGGCTTTATCTCGGAGGTTTGGGCTTGCTGGGAGTGTCGGCGTTTGTGGTGGATCCGATACTCTTTTTGATGGCGTGGACGATGCAGCACTGGCTGGCCAATCTTGGCTTGGTCGTGGCCATGTCCGCACGGGATGGAAAAACGCTTACAAACAACAGGACTCTCAACCGCCAAAGACTCGGATTCACGCTCGCAGGATTGGTGCTGATTTCTGTGATCCTCTCCCCCATTCTTGACGTCGAAGGGGCCGTCTCCGCACAAGACTCGCCGCTGGCGGTGCTGCCGGAGTTGGCGGCAGGGTTGGCCCACGAGCCGTGGCTGGGATTCGCCACCGTGTTGGCGCTCTCCAGTGGTTTTGCGCACTATTATCTGGATCGGGTGGCGTTTCGGATGCGAGACCCCCTCACGCGGAACTGCGTCCGCTCCCTCCTCAATTCGAAAAACGAACATGAGTGATCTCGAGGACGCCCTTCAACAAAACTGGCCCAGCGCGGTGCAGGGCGAAATCCCTCATCCAGAATGGGGACCGGTGTGCTATTGGACGGGTGAGCAGCACGGCCACATCGCGGTACGCTTCCGTTACACCAACCAGCCAGACATTGAAACCGACAAGGTGTTTTTTGTGGATTCCACCCCGGAGGGTTGGGTGCTGCGGCACGTCTCCTCGTTCACCACAACAGAGTCCGGAGGGCTCAAACTCGTCAAGAACCAATCATTCAAGGTGCTGGACGAATTGGAGGAAAAGTACCGGGATTTGCTGGAAATGTTTATGCAGGAACGGAAAGGCTGGGGACTAGCCTGATTGGGCTGCGATTCGCTCAGCCCGCACGGAGTTCATTCGCGGCGGTCGCCGACCTTCTCGTCGGGGCGGGTCACTTCGCTGATGCGAACCCCGTAGTTTTCATTCACGACCACGATCTCGCCGCGTGCCATCAGGCGCTCGGAGATCACCACGTCCATTGGCTCGCCCACGACCTTGGGGAACTCGATGACCGATCCTTTCTTGAGGCTCAGGATGTCCTTGAGGTTCATCTCGGTGCGCCCAATCTCCACGCTCATGAGCATGGGCACGTCCTCAACGAATTTGTGGTTGTGGTAAACCTCGTTCTCGCCGCCACCCACGAGGGATTGCAAATCTGCCATAATGCTTCCAAAAATCAGGTCAAAACTCTTCAGCTAGTGGTGCAGGTTGTGTGCCGAAGGCCACCCGCAAAAAACCCGCCGCCTTGGCGGTGTCCATGAGTTGCACCACCCGCCCGTGCGGCACGCGGCGGTCCACTTGCAGCACCAGCAAGTCCACGGATTCGGAGGCCCGCAACGCTCGCAGGGCGTCCTCCAAGTGCCCGGGCTGCACAGGCAATCCATCGATCTGCATGGTTTCGTCCGCCCCGACCTGCACCAACACCGGAGTACGTTCCAAGGATTGCGACTGCCCGCTTTCAGGCAGGCGGAGCGTGAGTCCGGACTCGTCCGCGAGCCGCGAGGAGACCACGAAGAAGATGATGAGCAGAAAAAGGATGTCAATGAGGGGAGTCAGGACGATCCTCGGTCGGCGGATTCTCGGCTCAAAGAGTCTCATCCGCTCCGCTTCGTCGGCTGCTTTGCGCTGTTGCGCTGCAAACGATCATAGACGAATTGCACCTCCTCTTCAAGCCGTAGGCTGAGCGCGTCAAGCTTTCGTGTAAAAAGCGAGTGGGCCACGAGGGCCGGAATGCCGATTCCCAGCCCAAGGACGGTTGTGAGCAACGCTTCGGAAATCCCCCGGCTCAGCGCTTCGTTGCGTCCCGGACCCGCAAGTGCTAGATTCTGAAAAACCTCGATCATGCCAAGCGCGGTTCCGAGCAATCCAAAAAGCGGGGCGATGCCGGCGATCACTTCCAGAGTCGTCAGTCCGCGCTCCAGCGTGTGCCGCTCCCGCTGCGCCTGATCCCGCAACGCTTCCTGTAGATGCCCGGACGTGGTCGGCAGCAAGTCGAGCCCGTGCCGCAAGATGCGCCCCACCGGATGCGTGTTTTCTGGTGTAAGCTTTGAGGGCTGCCCCGGATTTTCCGCCACTTGCTGGCGCACGATCCGGAGCGCTTCACCGGGCAGCAGCCGTCCGGAACGCAACGACCAGATGCGTTCGATAATGACTGAGAAGGTTAGCACCGAACAGATGCCGAGGGGGACCATCATCACTCCGCCCAAGCCAAACAGTCCAAGCAGGTCCGACCACCACGGGCCTTCCCAGAGGGGTGCCAGTTCGATCATCAGACGAGATGCTCCATGATGTACTCACGGCGGCTGGAGGTGTTCGGTCCCATGTAAAACTCCAGTAGCCCCCGGACTTCATGCATGTGTTCCACGCCCACGGGAACCGCCCGCATGTCCTCGCCAATGAACTGCCCGAACTCCTTGGGGGAGATTTCTCCCAACCCCTTGAAGCGCGTCATTTCCAGAAAACGCCCGGATTTCAACGCGGCTTGCGCCTCCTGTTTTTCTTCCTCGTTATAGCAGTAGCGCGTCTCTTTTTGGTTCCGGACCCGGAAGAGCGGGGTTTCGAGGATGTGGATGTGTCCGCGCTGCACGAGTCCTTCGTAGTAGGTGAGGAAGAAGGTGAGCAGCAGGTTGCGGATGTGAAGGCCGTCCACATCGGCGTCGGTGGCGAGGATGACCCGGTTGTAGCGCAGTCCATCAATCGAGTCCTCAATGCCGAGCGCCTTCATGATGTTGTAGAGTTCCTGATTCTTGTAAAGCACATCCATGCCCTGCCCCCAAGTGTTGAGCGGCTTACCCTTGAGACAGAAGATCGCCTGCGTTTGCACGTCCCGGCTGCTGATCATGCTGCCCCCAGCGGAGGCCCCCTCGGTGAGGAAGACCATGCTCTCCTCTCCACGCTTGGACTTGTCGCCGAGGTGGACTTTACAATCCTTGAGGTTGGGAACAGTGAGTGCGGTTTTGCGGGCGTTCTCGCGGGCGGCTTTCTTGACCTTGCTCAACTCCTTGCGGATGCGCTCATTCGACTGCACCTTCTGGCGTAACGCCTCGGCGGTTTCCGGGTTTTTGTAGAGGAAATCCACCAGCGTGTCCCGCACCAGCGGCATCAACCACGAGCGCAAATCCGAGTTGCCCAGCTTGTTTTTGGTCTGTGATTCAAAGACTGGCTCCTTGATTTTCACAGCGACTGCGCCCACAAGACCGTCCCGCACGTCCGGCCCATCGAAACTGGTCTTGAAAAATTGGTTGACCCCCTTCAAAACCCCCTCCCGAAATGCGCTCAGGTGGCTGCCGCCGTCGTTGGTGTAGTGGCCGTTGACGTAGCTGAAATGCTCCTCGCCGTAGCGGTCGGTGTGGGTGAAGGAAAACTCCACATGCGTCACACTAGCGTGGATGGGCGGGTAGAGATTCTCCTCCTGCACCTCCTCCCTGAGCAAGTCGAGCAGTCCGTTCTCGGACTTGAAACGCTCGCCGTTGAGTATGAGCGTGAGGTTGCGGTTGAGGTAGGCGTAGTTCCAGAGCCTGCGGCGCACGACCGCAAGCTCATAGTCGTACTTTGGAAAAAGTTGTAGGTCCGGCACAAAGCGTACGGACGTTCCGGATTTCTCGGTCGAGGACTCCGGCTTGCCCGCATTGATCAACTCGCCCTTGCCAAAAAGTGCTCGCACAGATTTGCCTTCGCGGATGGAGGCGATTTCAAATTCTTCTGAAAGCGCGTTGACCGCTTTCGTCCCCACCCCGTTGAGGCCGACGCTGAACTGGAAGACCTCGTCGTTGTATTTCGCCCCGGTGTTGATCACCGAAACGCAATCCACCAGCTTGCCCTGCGGAATGCCGCGTCCGTAATCCCGGACGAAGACCTCGCCGCCGTCAATGCGGATTTCGATGCGTCGTCCGTGCCCCATGATGAACTCATCGATCGAGTTGTCAATGACCTCCTTGAGGAGGATGTAGATGCCATCGTTGGGATGTGAGCCGTTGCCGAGTCGTCCGATGTACATGCCCGGACGGAGGCGGATGTGTTCGAGCGACGAAAGCGTGACGATCTTGCTCTCGTCATACACGACTTCCTGCGTGATTGCCATGACGTTCCCTGTCTGTCGGTCTCTGCGACTCCCGGTTCGTCCCTGAACCAAGAGTGGAGCGGATCATTTGATGATACGAGAAATAGGCGGATTTTTCAACGAGTTCGGAGTTGGGCTATTTGAGAGAGCATCCGAAAAAAATCATCAAAAAGGTTTCCACGAGCAAGCTGCTGGCAACCGCTTTTGGCAGGGATGGGGAGGGGGCCGTATTCACGCCAGGCGGGCGCTATGACAAATCGGCAGCAGTGCAGGCGCATTATGTTCAGGGAATGCGCAGTTTTGCTTTGGATGAGGTGGAGTCGGCAAAAACGCAAGTGGCCGTTGCTCCAACGGTACAGTCCGCCGCGCCCGCCACCAAAACGGAAGCCCAAGCGCGTGGCGGTACGCAACACAACACCCGCACGGCAATCTCCCCCCGGTTTGCAACGAGGATGCTTTGGAATTTGCTCATCTGGGGTCCGTGAATTTAGCCCAACTCAGATTTACTTATGAGAGGCGACGTACTCGCACAAGATCTCATCAAGGCGGACTTGCCATCCTCTTCCCAGAGATTTGAAATGCTTCACCACTTGGGGGCTGAGACGAACAGAAATCGGTATTTTCGATTGAGTTTGTTGAGGTGCTTGTACACGAGGCGGGATTTCAGGGTGCGCCTGAGAGACAGGTTGCATTCGTGCCAGCATTGCTTGAGACAGAGGGGGAGAATCGACCTCATCCCAGTCTGCTTGGGAGACGCGATCAGGTTTTGCTTTCATCAAACTCTCTTTCTCGTTTGTTCGCCTTACCGCTGACCACTGCGATTTTGAGGGCAAGTCCGGCCTCGGCAGTTGCTTTGCGGGCGGCGGCGGCACAGGCGTGCGGGTTCACGCCCCCGGCGTTGGAGATGAGCTTCACACCTTGACGGGCGATTTCCGGGAAGTTGGGCTTGAGCGTGGCGTCAAGGAAATCGGTCGCATAGCCAAGTTGCGGAGCTTGCGCCCGTGCCCTTGCCTGCAGCGACATGGTGATTTCGGCGAGGTAGTCGTACACGATGAAATCCAAATTCCCCGCCTGCAAAAGCTGTGGGGTCGCCAGTGACGATTCCCCCCAGAAGCCACTGGCTCCGCCGATTCGGATGATCTCGTTGCTCATGCCTTTTCTTGTCCTTGGGTTTGTTCCGGTACGTGACACGCCTAACACCGTATCGGCTTGGCCCGGAAATGCCACGACTCATATTCCGCAAACAAGGTTGCCTCAGTGGGCTTGACACTCGCTGGCAATGCGCCTAAGCTAACAAAAGGTGTCGGAGCGTAGCGCAGTCTGGTAGCGCACACGCCTGGGGGGCGTGCGGTCGCTGGTTCAAATCCAGTCGCTCCGACCACCACTTTAGCTTGCCTCATCCACCCGCACACTCCAAGTCCCACTCCATGCAGCAAACGAACAACCTCAACGTCGTGGACATGTGCCCCCTGATGTCGCCGAGCAGACTCAAGGAGCGTTTGCCGATGAGCGAAGTGGCAAACGCGACGGTCCTTACCGGACGCCATCAAGTCCAGCGCGTCCTCGACCGCGAAGACCGACGGTTGCTGGTGGTGGTCGGCCCCTGTTCCATCCACGATCCCCGCATTGCCTTGGACTACGCCGCGCGGCTCAAGGATTTGTCCGATAAGGTCAAGGACACGCTGCTGTTGGTGATGCGGGTCTATTTTGAGAAGCCGCGCACCACGGTGGGCTGGAAGGGCTTGATCAACGATCCGGATTTGGACGGCACCCACAAGGTTGAAAAGGGACTCCGGCTGGCGCGGCAAATTCTGGTGGAGGTCAACGAACTCGGCGTTCCCGCCGCCACAGAAACCCTAGACCCCATCTCTCCACAGTACCTCGCAGAACTGCTCTCTTGGAGCGCGATCGGCGCCCGCACGACAGAATCGCAAACGCACCGTGAGATGGCAAGTGGGCTTTCCATGCCCGTTGGTTTCAAGAACGGCACGGACGGCAACCTCGACACTGCGATCAATGCAATGCAAGCCGCGCTGGAGCCGCATCATTTTCTTGGCATTAACCTCGACGGGCAGACCTCCGTGATCCAAACGCGGGGCAATCGCTATGGCCACCTCGTCCTGCGCGGCGGCAAGCACGGTCCGAACTTCGATGCCCTTGCCGTCAAGAAAGCCGAGGACGGTCTGGAAAAAGCCGGGCTGCGCCAGGAGATCATGGTTGATTGCAACCACGCCAATTCTGGAAAAGACCCGGTGCGGCAGGAAATCGTGCTGCGTGACATCGTACGTCAAATCAAGGACGGCAACGAATCACTGATCGGCGTGATGATCGAAAGCAACCTCAAAGGCGGCAGCCAGAAGGTGGGTCCGGACATGGAATACGGTGTCTCGATCACTGACGCCTGCCTCGACTGGGAGAACACCCGCCGCATTCTGCTAGACGCTCATCAGGACTTGCAAACCGCCCTGAGTTAGCCGCTGCAAACGCAACCGCTTCAAAAACGAATTTTTTCCCAGACGCGCAACGGCTCCCGTGCCACCAAAGCCCGGACCACTTCCGGAAGCAAACGATGCTCGGTTTGATGGATACGCTCGGATAGGGTTTCCAGCGTGTCGTTAGCTTTGCGCCACACTTGCTCCTGTGCGATCACCGGACCGGAGTCTATCCCGGAATCAACAAAATGAACCGTGACTCCAGTTGCGGAAACTCCTGCCTTCCACGCCTGCTTGATGGCGTCCTTGCCCGGAAATTTCGGGAGCAGCGAGGGGTGCAGGTTGATGATGCGACCTTCCCAAGGCTTCAGCAGGGTGGGTCCAATGAGCCGCAGGTAGCCTGCCAGCACGATCAGGCCAATTCCGTTTTCGGTAAGCTGCTCGTGAATCGTCTGTTCATAATCCGCCTTGCCCGGAAAATCCTTGGAGTTAAACACGAAAATCGGCAGCTTGCGTTCCCACACTTTTGAGACCACTGGAGCTGCCGGTCGGTCGCAGACGACAAGGGCGAGTTCGGCTCCCGGAATACGTCCGTCCTGTATTGCATCGTGGAGGGCGAGCAGGTTGCTGCCGCGTCCGGAGGCAAACACGGCAAGGCGCAGGGTCATGCCCACTGGAATGGTTTGGCGGAGGCTTCGATTCCGCCGATCCGGAAGGCTTGCTCCCCGCTGCATCTGAGGATTTCCAGCGTGGTTTTCACGTCCGCCTCGGCAACACAAATGACAAAGCCCAGTCCTTGGTTGAAGACGGGATCAAGGTCTTCCGGAGCAAAGCCACCCACTTTTTGCAGGAAACTCAACACTGGCGGCAGCGGCCATGCGTTGCGTTGCAGCACTGCACCCAAACCGTCCGGAATCATGCGGGGAACATTCCCCGGCAAACCACCGCCCGTGATGTGCGCCATGCCATGCACCGCGACCGACTCCAGCAGTTTCAGGATCGGTTGGACGTAAATTCGCGTGGGCGCGAGCAGAGCGGTGCCGAGGTCCGTTTTTGTTCTCGGAAGCGGGGAGTCCAGCACAAGCTGATGGTCGGCGAGCAGCTTGCGGACCAGCGAAAAACCGTTCGAGTGGACACCGCTGGAGGCGATGCCAAGCAGGGCGTCACCAGAAGCGATCTTTTGCCCGTCAATGAGCCGTTCCCGGTCCACCGCGCCCACCGCGAATCCGGCCAAGTCGTATTCGCCGCCGGTGTACATTCCGGGCATCTCGGCGGTTTCTCCCCCAAGCAAGGCGCATCCGGCCTGCACACAGCCTGTGCTGATGCCAGCGACCACCGCCTCAAGCTGGGCGGGTGCAAGCTTTCCACAGGCAAAATAATCCAGAAAAAACAGCGGTTCGGCTCCTTGCACCAAAATGTCGTTGACGCACATCGCCACGAGGTCAATGCCGATGGTGTCATGACGGCCCAACTCATGTGCGATCTTGAGTTTGGTGCCCACGCCATCTGTTCCGGAGACCAACACAGGCTGCTGAAAGCGTGCAAGATCGAGCTGGAACAGTCCTCCAAAGCCACCGATTCCACCCAAGACTTCCGGGCGCAGTGTTTTGTGAACGAGCGGCTTGAGCCGCGCCACGCTGTCATCGGCGGCGGCAAGGCTCACTCCGGCGGCACCGTAGGCATCACTCATGAAGTGGGAGTCGGATAATCACCGTTGAAGCAGGCGAGGCAGTGTCCGCGATTCGGTGAGGAATCGTTGCGTCCGGTGGCCTCCACCATGCCCTCGGCAGAGAGAAAGTAAAGTGAATCAGCACCGATTTTTTCTTGAATCGCAGACACCTCATACTCGGCGGCGATGAGTTCCTTGCGGCGGGCGGTGTCAATTCCGTAAAGGCAGGAATGCGTGATCGGCGGGGAGGTGATGCGCAGGTGGATTTCCTTGGCTCCTGCGTCTTTGAGCATACGCACAATGCGCCCGCTAGTGGTGCCGCGCACAATCGAATCATCCACCAACACGAGCCGCTTTCCGGTGATGGCGCTACGCACCGGACTGAGTTTCATGCGCACCCCCTGCTGTCGCAATTCCTGACTGGGCTGGATGAAGGTTCGCCCGACATAGCGGTTCTTCATCATCCCCAACTCGTAAGGCAGTCCGGACGCTTCTGCATAACCGATTGCCGAGGCGATTCCGGAATCAGGCACTCCAACCACGATATCCGCCTCGACGGGGGATTCCTCGAAAATCCTCCGCCCGAATGCCTTGCGGGCGGCATGGACACTGACCCCGTTGATCTCCGAATCCGGACGCGCGAAGTAAATATACTCGAAGGAGCAAATCGCCCGTGGATTCGGGGCCAGGCAAGCGGTCGCTTTCAGACCATCAGCGGAGATGGTCAACAACTCGCCGGGCTGGAGGTCACGCACGAACTCCGCCCCCACGATGTCCAAGGCGCAGGTTTCTGAAGCAACCACCCAACCCTCGCCCAGCTTGCCGAGCGAGAGGGGCCGGAATCCGCGAGAATCCTGCGCGGCGATCAGTCCGGACTCGGTCAGGAAAAGCAGCGCGAATGCGCCTTCGATCACGCGCAAAGCATCTTGAACTGCATCGAGAATGGGAGGTCCGGCACGGGCGATGAGGTGTGGGATCACCTCGGTGTCGGTGGTGGTCTGGAAAATCGAACCCTGCCGCTCCAGTTGCGTCCGGAGCCGCTGCGCGTTGACGAGATTCCCGTTGTGCGCCACCGCAACCTGACCGCCACTGTAGCGGAACACAAGCGGCTGGGCGTTGAGGTTGTCCGATGCCCCGGCGGTGGTGTAGCGGACGTGCCCGATGGCCATGTTTCCGGGAAGCTGCTGCTGCTGGGCCTGCGAAAATGCTTCCGTTACCAACCCAGTGCTGCGGTGGACATGCAGCTGCTCACCATCGCTGGAGCAGATGCCTGCGCTCTCCTGTCCGCGGTGTTGGAGGGCGTGGATGCCGAGATACGTCAGCTCCGCTGCCTTGGGATGGTTGAAGATGCCAAAAATTCCGCACATGGTTTGCTTTAAGCCACAGATTCAATTCGTATGTGCAACTCCTCCTGTCGGTGAGGGGAGATGCGGTATCATCGTGGCCCGTCTCTCCAACGAAAGCAAGGAGGCTCCAATACGAGGTGCAAAACCGCTCGATCTTCTCCGTGCCTACTTACAAGCCCCTCTCACAATCGCCGCTCGGCACACACGAAGTCGTGCCAGAGCCGCATTCACTTCTGCACTTGCTCCAGTCAGTGACGGTCTTTCTCCTTGCTCATTCCTCCTGCTTTCTCTACAGTCTCCCCGAAAGCCAGCCGACACGCAGACTCCTTTCCATTTTGACATCCAGTGATTTGCGAGGTTAGTTACTATGGATCAAAGTATAGTTGGATACCATCAAGACGAAGAGCATCATTGGGTGGCTGAGTTAGCCTGTGATCATTATCAGCATGTTCGTCATAACCCACCTTGGGTTAATCATACTTGGGTTATCCCTGATGAGGGAAGAAAATCCAAACTTGGGCATAAACTAAATTGCAAGAAGTGTGATGCAGGCGCAACAACTGATCGGGGTAGGAACCCAATCATGAGTAATATGTAGTGATCAGGCTATTTATGCAGATTAATGGCAACACCATTCAAGACTCTAGTTTGAATTTCGATAGCCCCCTCTGGAGGTTGGTGCCTGTCCGCAGTAAAATTCACCCTGTCACGTTTTATGATTTTAGAATAGGTTCGATTTTATGATACGTTTACTTGGGTTTCAGTTATTTTTCAAGAAATTCAAAGGAACACTACAACAGAGATGGACTATCAAATTATGGAGTTTATGAATACGGATATTAATTTTGCAAACGAACTAGATGCAAAAGATGATTTAGCTGCTTTTCGAAATGAGTTTGTGATTGCCGACACCAATCTGATTTATTTGGACGGCAACTCTCTCGGACGCCTGCCCCGACGCACCGTAGATTTTATGAAAAATGCCATTGAAAATGAGTGGGGAGATCGACTCATCAGAATTTGGAATGATGGCTGGGTAAACTCTCCCACTGAGTTAGGCGCAAAAATAGCAAAATTGGTCGGGGCGCACGCGGATGAAATAATTATCACCGAAGCAACGTCCATCAATCTCTTCAAGTTAGCAGTCGCAGCGCTAAAAGCAAAAAATGGACGCAGCAAAATTATCAGCGATACTCTCAATTTCCCCTCAGATTTATATATTCTTCAAGGCGTGATCAATTTACTGGGAAACACTCACCACCTAGATTTGCTTCCTTCGGTAGACGGCATCACCATTGCGCCCGAAGCAATTGAAACCGCAATAGACAGCGATACGGCCTTGGTCAGCTTAACACATGTCGCCTTCAAAAGTGCTTTCATGTACGATATGGAGGCTGTAACCAAGCAAGTGCATCGGGCGGGTGCACTCATGCTTTGGGATTTATGCCACTCCGCTGGGGCTGTACCGATTGACTTAAATGGAACTAATGTGGATTTAGCAATTGGATGCACATATAAATACCTGAATGGCGGACCTGGTGCACCAGCCTTTCTTTATGTGCGACGAGATTTACAAGCGCAATTAATGCAACCGATGTGGGGATGGTTTGCCTCCAAAAAACCTTTCGATTTTGAGCTTGATTTTACACCTGCGGATGATATCTCTCGATTCCGAATCGGGACACCGCCGATGCTTTCGATGAAAGCTGTCGAACCGGCGTTAGACATTATTTTGGATGCGGGGATGACACGTTTGCGAAAGAAGAGTCTTAACCAAACAGAATATCTAATTTATTTAGCGGATGAATGGCTAACCCCGCTTGGATTTACGTTGGGGACACCTCGAGAGGCAAAGATCCGAGGTTCGCATGTGTCTCTTCGTCATTTGGAAAGCTACCGAATTTGCCGTGCGTTGATAGAGTCTCCTCCGCCTGCTGTCCAAGTAATCCCTGATTTCCGTGCACCAGATAATATCCGATTAGGAATCACCCCCCTCTATACAACTTTTACTGAAATCCATCAGGCTCTTAAACGAATAAAAGTAATCGTTGAAGAAAAAATTTATGCCAAATACTCAAGTGAGCAGTTGAGTGTCACTTAGTTTGCGTACTTTTCAGGGATCACTAATGTCAGAAATTGCCATCTCAAGACCTGATGAATGAGTACGCCCCCTCATCCTTTCAATTGGCGCTCCAATGCTCCAGCCCACGCCGTGCGGATTTCTGTGAGTGTGCCCTCAAGCCGATTTTCTCCCTGAAAGCGCATCCGGAAAATTCCGGACTGAACCGTGCCGATGGTTTTGCAAGCCAGTCCGGAGCGTTTGAGAATCCCCACAATTTGTGAAACTTGCCCTGACTCAGCACTGAGCAGTACACGCGACTGACTTTCACTGAACAAGGCGAGATCGGGGCGCAAGTTCGGGTGCCAATCCACTTCCACGCCCAAGTCCTCGGTGCAACTGGTCACAAGTGCGAGGGCCAGTCCTCCGTGCGAGAGATCGTGCGCGGAAGACACGAGCCCCTTCCGGATTGTCTCCAAGAGCGCCTGCTGCACCTTGGCTTCCTGTAGCAAATCAAGTTGCGGAGCTTTTCCGGAAAGCCGCCCCGCCTTGTGGTGCTGGTAGAGGCTACCGCCGAACTCCGGACGGGTTTCGCCGACGAGGAGAAGGATGTCTCCAGCTTGCTTGAAGAACTGCGTGGTGACGTGTTCCGGACACTCCACCAGCCCGATCACGCCGACTATTGGAGTCGGTAAAATCGGAGTGCCCTCGGTTTCGTTGTAGAGACTGACGTTGCCTCCAGTGACGGGCAGGTCGAGGTGACGGCAGGCCTCGGCGATGCCCGTGACGGCTTGCTCGAGATGCCAGAACACTTCCGGTTTTTCCGGACTGCCGAAGTTGAGGCCGTTCGTGATCGCTAAGGGTTGTCCCCCGGCGCAGACGACGTTGCGGGCAGCTTCGGCGACGGCGATTCTCCCACCCATACGGGGATCGAGTTGCACATAGCGGGCGTTGCCATCAATGCTGAGAACGAGGCTCATGTCGGAACCCTCCACCGCAACCACGGCGGCATCTGATCCGGGGCGCACCCGTGTGCTGGTTCGCACCATCGAGTCGTACTGCCGATGCACCCACTGCTTCGATCCGGCGTTGGGTGTGGACAGCAGCGACAGCAATTCCGCTCCCAAGTTTTCTGGTTCCGGCCAACTCACCTCCGGCTCTGCTTGCTGCCTCGTGAGCGCGTCCGGTTTTACGGATTCGCGGTGATAAACCGGGGGATTGCCGCAGACCTGCTCCAACGGCAGTTCGGCCACGCAGTTGCTTTTTTGCAGCAAGCGCAACACAGGTTCTGCGATCACCTCGCCGATCACCGCCGCTTCCACGCCCCATTTTTTGCAGATGACGAGCAGTTCACCCTCGCGTCCGGGATGCGCGACAAAGAGCATGCGCTCCTGTGATTCGGAAAGCATGATCTCGTAGGCCGACATGTTCTCGGCGCGTTGAGGCACGCGGTCGAGGTCCAGCACCATGCCCACGCCGCCCTTGTCCGCCATCTCGGTGCTGGAACAGGTGAGGCCCGCCGCGCCCATGTCCTGCACCGCCAGCAAGGCGCCGGAATCGTAGCACTCCAGACACGCTTCCAGTAGCAGTTTGCCCATGAACGGATCGCCCACCTGCACTGCTGGACGCTTGGCCTCGGATGCCGCACTCAGTTCCTCGGAGGCGAATGTCGCCCCGTGGATGCCGTCCCGTCCGGTGGCGCTACCGACGTACACCACAGCGTTGCCGATACCCCCGGCGCGTCCGTGCTGGAGTCGGTCGTGACGCACCAAGCCGACCCCCATCGCGTTCACCAACGGGTTTCCGGAATAGGCCGGATCAAAATCAATTTCGCCGCCAACGGTGGGCACCCCGATGCAGTTGCCGTAACCTGCAATGCCTGCGACCACCTCCTTGAACAGGTAACGAGTCCGGGGGGCACGGGGATCGTCCTGAAGCGGGCCGAAACGCAGGGAGTTGAGGATTGCCACTGGACGCGCGCCCATCGAGAAAATGTCCCGGAGGATGCCGCCCACGCCCGTCGCCGCGCCTTGATATGGCTCAATCGCAGAGGGGTGGTTGTGGCTTTCGACCTTGAAGACCGCCGCCCAGCCCTCGCCGAGGTCCACCACACCCGCGCCCTCTCCCGGACCTTGCATGATGCGCGGACCCTCCGTGGGGTAGCGTCCGAGCAGGGGTTTCGAGTTCTTGTAGGAGCAGTGTTCCGACCACATCACTCCGAAAATACCCGCCTCCGTGAGGTTTGGTAAGCGTCCCAAACGGTGCACGACTTCTTTGTATTCAGATGCATTCAGGCCCATTTCCAGAAAAACCTGCTCGTCTCGAATCTGTTCCGGGGTGGGTTCGTCAAGTGGCATTGGTTTGTTGAAAATGGAAAAGAGTAATGTCTGATGAGAGGAAATTATGCTCGTGCGCTCATGCGCCGTTGCCAATCCTTTTGTACGGTCTCAAAAGTCCGATAAAGGCTCTCATCCTCTCTATCAGCAGGTTCAGGGTGTCCACTGTTTGGGACACACCTTCAGGATAATCGTGAGCCAAGTTGTTTCTCAAGTTTCGGAAAAGCTGCCACTCTGCCACGCTGGTAAGCACCCCCAATTTTTCCAAACGGTGCAAAATGTCCAGAAATGCAACCGGATCGGAGCTTTCCTCCAGCAAGCCATGGATCGAGGGAAACAGACGCTTGCCCATCGCATCCTGCATCTTGGTGAAGCGATAGATCAACTGATCCAGATGCTCCACGTCCTCTTCTGAGAGTTGCTCGAAAACCGTGACTGTGAGCGGGAAGAGCGGCTGGGAAGATGTGCTGGAAGCAGTGGAAACCGAGATGTTTTAAGAATCGGCAAATCCGTCAGCAGCCGATCCGACAAGCATCACCGGAAAATAGCCCCGGAAGGCTGCTTGGATGAGCACTCAAAGGCTGGAGTCCTCCTTGCCGAAGCTCTGGCTGAGCAGAGCACCAAGGGCATTGTTGAGACCAGTGGGGAGGAAGACTTTGGTGGTGTCCCCCATCTCGCCGAGGGTGTCGAAGTAACGCACTCCGAGCGCAAGCTTGGCGCCTTCGCTGCCGAGCTTTTCCACAAAGGTGTGGAGGTAGGTGGAATCCGCCTGCGCCTTAAGTTCGATGGCCCGCGCCTGACCCTCGGCCCGCAGGATTGCCGCTGCCTTCTCTCCTTCGGCTTCCAAAACCTGTGCCTCCTTGGAGCCTTCTGCGGTCAGGATCGACGCCCGTCGTTCACGCTCGGCGTTCATCTGCTTGTTCATCGAGTCCTGCACCTCTTCCGGAACCCGGATGCCCTGAATCTCCACGCGGTTGGTGCGCACGCCCCACTTCTCCGACACATCCTGCAACTCGTCTAGGATTGCGGTGTTGATGCGGTTGCGCTCGGAGATCACTTCGTCCAAGCTCATGCGTCCCACCACATCCCGGAGCGTCGTGAGTGCGACGTTGCCAACGGCAAGCGGCAGATTTTCGATCTCATAGACCGACTTGATCGGATCAACGATCTGCCAAAAGAGGATGGCGTTGACATCGACCGTGATGTTGTCGCGGGTGATGCAGGGCTGGGACTCGGTGTCCATCACCTGCTCCTGCTGGGAGATGAGGATGTAGGAGAGGCGCTTGCGCTTGGTAGCGATCCCGGCCCAATGCGACATGTCCTTGGGAGATTCGACGAAAGGCAGGCGGATGCGCAACCCAGCGTGCTTGGTTTCGCTGTACTTGCCCAGTCGTTCGATGATGATGACGTGATTTTGCGGGACTTGGTAGATCATGATTCTCCTTCGACAGAAAGTTTTTCAATGCGCAGGCGGGAACCCTCCAGCGCGATCACGCGGATGGCATCTCCGGACTGCAAGGGATCCTCGCTCTCGACGTTCCAACGGTCGCCGCGCACCTGAGCGTGGGATTCGTCGAGCATGGTTCCGGTCGCACCGGGCAGTGCATCCACTCCGGATTGGATGCGATCCGGGACGAACCAACGCTCCAGCAACGAACCTCCGGTTGCGGCCACCTTGAAGATGACGATGGAACTCCCGATCGTGATCGGAAAGAACACCAGCCCCAGCACCCACCACTCGAAGCCCTGATGGTGCAAGGCCGCCATCACAAGCAGGGAGATTCCCGCTCCGGAAATCAAACCTCCGGAGGGGATGACGAAATCCGCCAAAACCAATATGCCGCCAAGGACAAGAAAAGTCCAGGTGAGGTAGTCCATCACGGATTGCGGAAGCTCAGGAGCGCTGCCCCGTTTTTTCGAGCAGCTTCCAGCGTAGGATGGGCGCTTGCCGCAAGACCTCGGGATTGGTGATGCGGTAGGTTGTGACATCCTCCACGATTTCCACAGAAATGTTTTGACTCAGCCCACCCAGCACGGCCCCCACCCCCCAGAAATCTCCGGGCGTCAGGATTCGCACCAATCTGCCATTGTCCCAAAGTACGGCTTTGCCTGTTTTCAGGAAGGCAAAGCCTTTTTCGTCCGGATTGAAGGTGTCTCCCTTTTTGTGCTTGGAGAGGACGGTGTGGCGGGCAATGCGAATCTTGACCGGATAGGAGATCATCTCCTGAAGCAACCAGCAGTGGTGCATGAACTCCAGCATTTCCTGAAGATGCTCGACTTGCTCAAGAATCTGGTTGCGCAGAATGAACTCGTGGAACAGCACGCGAGGGATGGCGAGGGTTTCCACCGGACTGCGGGCACGGTAGATGCTGGTGGTCGGAGTTTCGGACAACACACTCAGGTCGCCGATCAGGGAGGCACTGGAAAGAGGGTTGCTGATGCCAAACTCGTCCTTGATCAACTCCGCCGTACCCGTGAGCAACAGGTGCACGGAATCCGGAATGACGCCGCTGGGGATGATCGTTTCCCCGACTCCATAGGAGCGGCGCTCGCAATTGACCAGCATAATCAGATCGCTGTGTGGAACGGTGGGGTAGTAAGTCTTGAGGTGGTTTTCTGCGTAAATCAGTAGGTAATCCTCGTTGCCCGGAATCAGCACATCAATAGAGCCGAAGGTTTCTTCCACTCCGATTTCCTGCTCACCCTCTGTCAGAGGTCGATCCGTGTGGGCCAGCACAATTTTCTTGGACTCGTCGCCCTCGAAGTCAACGGCCTTGCCGTGAATGAGGCCACCGCCCATGTCGATCTTCTTCACATCTGCTGGAACCCGGTAGTACTCCCACACCTGCTCAAACAACTCATCAGAGAGTCCCGGAGCGTCAGAGTCCTCCGTGACCATGCCCTCCAGAACATCGCGTGCGGGAATGTCCGCAAGGTGGGCGTAGGAGAGGTAGCCCTTGCTCCAGAGGGTCCGGAAGAAGAAGATGTTGGTTTCCACCGGATGCGGCGAGAAAATCGGCCGCACCTCCAAACCGTCAATGTTGTTCCAGATGTCAAGGTCGAGATCGTGGATTTCAAAATACTGCTCAAAATCCTGCTCCTCCACCGACATCAGGGCCGCGAGTTTTTTGGAGACGGATTCCCGGACCAGCCGCGTCGAGTAGTACTTGAGACGGTGATCGGTGCGGATCAGGGTGGTGAGTCCAGAAAAATGATCGTCGTGCGCGTGCGTGTGGAAGATACCTTCAACCTCGTTGATGTCCACGCCCAGCGCGTTGAGCGAGTGATCGATGTTGGGTCCAGCGTCAATCAGGTAAATGCGCCCTTGGAAGACAAGGATGCTGGCCATGCACGGGCGATTGATGTCCCAACCATCCCCCTCGCCCGTATGCACGATCGAGAAGTAATCTCTCGGCAGGGTGTGGAAACCGAGATCGTAAGGGGTTTCGTAGTGCCGGTTCAGAGGCAGGTTGAGATCGACCAGCACCTGCTCGCCCTGATAGGTGAATTCGTAGCGGTTGGTGCGTTGCCGAGCGACCGTGACTCCGTTGCGGACCTCGACGGGGGCGTTCCCGACAATCCGGGCTTCCAGCAGGTCTTCCGTGGGGTGGATGGTTCCGAAGGCGAAGCGCAGCTTGAGCCGCATCATCTCCTCGGCTTGCTCTTCCGAAAGGCCCGTCTTAAGGATTTCCTCAACGGAGGTGAGGCCGTAGTTGCCCCGATAGATGTAATCCATTTGCGCCCGGACCACCTCATCCCGGCCAATCAGTATCGGCTTGGCCCCGGTGTTGTTGGGATGCCCGGGGAGGAGCATTCCCTGGCGGTAGAGCATTTGGAGGACTGGAAACTCCGCAAGGTTCGCAAAGCTGCCGTTCTGGATTTGCCGATCCGAGAGCAGGATGGCGTTGGGACCGGTCTCGCAGTGAACGCTGCCGACCTCCGTACTGTAAATCAAGCCCCGCTTCATGAGGTGCTTCACGGAATCGGCGGGACAACCGCACAGCACACGCAGGTCCGCCTCTGCAACTTCCAGCCAGTAAATGCCTGAGGAAACTGGGGTTAGCGTGATTTTCGACATTGCCGTTTTATAGGTGACTCTGCCCAAGGGTTTTCATAAAACACACCATACCCGCAGTGCAGGATGGATGACAAGCCCTTTCCAACGGACGTCAATCGGAACCGTCCAAGGAAAGCAGCGAACCGTAAAGGTCGGGGCGGCGGTCCCGGAAGAGGCCCCAGCCCTGTCGCATCGTTTGGATTTCATCAAGATCGAAGGTTTCCACCAAGACGGCCTCCTCCCGGCTCCCGGCCTGCTGGCGCAGTTCTCCGAGGGGTCCGGCGATGAAGGAAGACCCATAAAACGTGAGGCTGCAACTGTCGCCTTCCTCGGTGCCAATGCGGTTGGAGGCGACCAGGCTGAACGGCAGGGTGGTTTGCCAGTGGATAAGCCCGCTCGAAATACTCAGGTTTCTGGTCTTTGCAAAAGTACGGTCCCTCAAACAACTCCTGAATGAGGATGACCTGCGCCCCCTGCTGGGCGGCGTTGCGGACCAGAGATTCCGCTTTGGATAGGTTGGCCTCCCAGTCCCAACCACAGGTCATCTGGGTGGCAGCGAGTTTCAGTGTGCGCATCCTTCAGCCGCGTTCCTCTGGTTCGGGTTGTTGCTGGGTGATGCAGTGAATTCCGCCGCCGCCAAAGACAATGTCCATCGCAGGAATCTGCACCACTTTGCGATCCGGAAAAACTTGTTCGATGGTTGCTCGTGCGGCATCATCCCGCACCGGATCGTCAAAGGAGGGCATGACCACTCCACCGTTGGGCAGGTAGAAGTTGATGTAAGACATCGCCAGTCGCGTGTCGTCCCGCCATTCTGGTTCGGGTTGCTCAATGGTGATGACCTCCAGATTGCGCCCGCGAGCGTCCTGCTCCGTCCGGAGCCGGTCAAGGTTGTCCCGTAGCGGTTCGTAGTTCTCATCCTGTGGATCGTCCGTCGTGAGAGCGAGGACCACACCGGGTTTCACGAAGCAGGCGATGTTGTCCACATGCCCGTCCGTTTCGTCGTCGAGCAGGCCGTCGCCGAGCCAGATCACATGGTGGATGCCAAGGTGTTCCTTGAGCAACAACTCGATCTCCTCCTGCCCCATATCCGGATTGCGGTTCGGATTCAGCAGGCACTGCTCGGTGGTGAGCAGCGTCCCGTCGCCATCCACATGGATCGAACCACCTTCCAGCACAAAGGGCGCGGCAAAGCAGTGGATGCCGTAGTGATCGAGCAGGCGTTTGGCGAAATCTGCGTCGTCCTCGATGTCCGGATAATCCGCTCCCCACTGGTTGAATTCCCAGTCAATACCTGCGATGTTGCTCTTGTGATTGATGACAAAGGTGGGGCCGCTGTCCCGGCTCCAAGAGTCGTCTATGGAAATTTCCAAGACTTCAATCTGCTTCCCGCACTTGGAACGCGCCGCTTTGGCGTCTTCCGGACGGGCGACCATCACCACCGGCTCAAACTTGCGGATGGCCTTGGCGACTTTCGCGTAGGCGACTTTGGCGGCAGCCATGCCCTCGCCCCAAGTTTTGAGGCGGCAGGGCCAGCCCATGAAACAACAGGTATGGGGATGCCACTCTGCGGGCATGTGGTAGCCCAGTGAGCTAACGGTACTCATAGGTTTTTTTTGCGTTGCGTTGCAGTCTGGCTCCATGTTTTGCCGCATGGAACAGGAAGGTTCAAGATTTTCCGGAAGTATGCGATGCTGTTGACTTCATTTGTTCACCCAAATTACCTATGCGCCATGCCTGTTTTTGAAAGTTGCCTTGATCCCAACTCCGCCGAATTTCTGGCAAACTCCCGCCATCATCAGCAACTTGCCGAGGAACTGCGGGGTCGAATGCAAGAAGTCGGCAAGGGTGGCTCGGAACGCTCCCGGCAGCGACACGAATCCCGGGGAAAACTGCTACCACGGGAACGCGTGAGGTGCTTGCTCGACCCCGGAAGCCCGTTTCTGGAAGTCGCACCGCTGGCGGCGTGGGGGCTTTACGACAGCGAAGTTCCGTCCGCCGGAGTCATCACGGGAATCGGACGGGTTTCCGGACGGCTAGTGATGATCGTTGCCAACGATGCCACCGTCAAGGGCGGCACCTACTATCCGATCACTGTCAAAAAACACCTGCGCGCTCAGGAGATCGCCCGCGAAAATCGCTTGCCGTGCATCTACCTCGTTGATTCCGGAGGGGCATTTCTGCCGCTTTGGGATGAGGTGTTTCCGGATCGCGAGCATTTTGGCCGCATTTTCTACAACCAAGCCACGATGTCTGCCGAGGGCATTCCACAACTTGCGGTGGTGATGGGTTCCTGCACAGCAGGCGGTGCGTATGTTCCGGCGATGAGCGACGAAACGGTGATCGTCCGCAACCAGGGGACGATCTTTCTCGGTGGCCCTCCACTCGTCAAGGCGGCAACAGGGGAGGTGGTCACTCCGGAAGCACTCGGCGGGGGTGACGTCCATGCCCGCCAGTCCGGAGTCGCGGATCATCTTGCCGAAAACGATGCCCACGCGCTCGCCATTGTGCGGGACGTGATCGCCGGTTTGCCCCCACAGCAATCGTCGTTTCCGGAGTTGGCGGATGCACTTCCGCCTAAGTATTCCCCGGATGAGCTTTACGGGGTGCTGCCCAAGGATTTGCGGAAATCCTTCGACATCCGCGAGGTCATCGCTCGCCTTGTGGACGGTTCCGAATTTCAGGAATTCAAGGCGCTTTTCGGCACCACGCTGATCACCACCTTCGCCCGCATCCACGGCATCCCCGTGGGCATTGTTGCCAACAACGGCATCCTCTTTTCCGAATCCTCACTCAAGGGTGCCCACTTCGTGGAGCTTTGTGGACAGCGCAGAGTCCCCCTGATTTTCCTCCAGAATATCACTGGATTCATGGTCGGCAAGCAGTACGAACGAGGCGGAATCGCCAAGGACGGGGCGAAGTTGGTGACGGCAGTTTCGTGTGTGCAGGTGCCAAAACTCACCGTGATCCTTGGAGGTTCCTATGGTGCAGGCAACTACGGGATGTGCGGGCGTGCCTATGCGCCGCGCTTCCTCTGGATGTGGCCTAATGCAAGGATTTCGGTGATGGGGGGAGAGCAAGCCGCCGCTGTGTTGGCAACCGTGAAACGCGACAATCTGGAAGCCTCTGGACAATCGTGGAGCGCAGCGGATGAGGAAGCTTTCAAACAACCGATCCGGGAGCAGTACGAGGTGCAGGGCCATCCGTACTACGCAACCGCACGACTTTGGGATGACGGCGTGATTGACCCCGCCCAAACCCGCACCGTGCTAGGCTTGGGGCTGGCCGCCGCGCTCAATGCTCCGATTTCCCCCACCAAATACGGAGTCTTCCGGATGTGACGGGTTGGAAAATTCAGCTCTCAAAGAGTCGATTTCCTAACCCACTGGAGCAAACTGCAACTCGCTGTTCTCCACGGAAACTCGCACGGTGCCGTCCTTGAGAGTGCCCTTGAGCAGTTCGCGGGCCAAGGGGGTTTCGAGTTCCTTCTGGATGGTGCGCTTGAGAGGTCGTGCGCCGTAGGTGGGTTCGTAGCCCACATCAATAAGAAAATCCACAGCACGGTTGTCCAACGCTAGTGTGATTTTGCGTTCGTCGAGTCGGTTTTGCAGCCGCTGAAGTTGGATGTGCACGATGTCGCGCAGATGCCGCTTGCGCAGTGGGTGAAAGACCACGATGTCGTCAATGCGGTTGAGGAATTCCGGACGGAAGTGTTGCCGGAGTTCCTGCTGCACCGCAAACTTCTGCTCGGCGTTGCGGATTAGTTCTGCATCCTCATCCTCGGTGTCCTCGACCTGCCCCGCCATTTCCGTGAGGCGCTGACTGCCGAGGTTGGAGGTCATCAACACCAGCGTGTTGCGGAAATTCACAGTGCGGCCCTGCGAATCCGTGAGCCTGCCGTCGTCAAGAATCTGGAGCAGCGTGTTGAAAACATCCGGATGCGCCTTCTCAATCTCGTCAAAGAGGATGACGCTGTAGGGGCGTCGCCGGACCGCCTCGGTGAGTTGCCCGCCCTCATCGTAGCCGACATAGCCCGGAGGCGCTCCGATCAGGCGCGAGACCGCGTGTTTCTCCATGTATTCCGACATGTCGAGCCGCACCATCGCCTGCTCGTCGTCAAAGAGAAATTCGGCAAGAGCACGGGCCAGTTCGGTCTTTCCGACTCCAGTGGGGCCGAGGAAGATGAAACTGCCGAGCGGGCGGTTGGGGTCGTTGATCCCGGATCGTGAACGCTGCACCGCGTCGGACACCAGTTGGATTGCCTCATCCTGTCCGATCACGCGCTGGTGCAGGTGTTCCGGAAGCCGTAGCAGTTTTTCGTTTTCACCCTCCAGCATCTTGGACACCGGAATGCCCGTCCAATGTGCCACGATCTCGCTGATGTCCTCCGCGTCCACCTCCTCTTTGAGCAGGCGGTTCCCGGAATCTTGCCCGTTTTCGTGCGCCTGCACGGCCTCAAGCTGCTTGCGCAACTCTGGCAGGGTTCCGTACTCCAGTCGTGCGGCTTCCTCCAGATTGTAGTCGCGCTGAGCCTGCTCGATCTTCGTGTTGGTTTCGTCAAGCTGCTGCTTAAGCTGTGCAACGGCGTAGAGTCCGGATTTCTCCTGCTCCCATTGTGCCTTCATCACATTGAACTGTTCCCGAAAATCCGCAAGTGCCTTGCCGAGCTTCTCCAACCGCTCCTTGGAGGCAGAGTCGGTTTCCTTTTTGAGGGCTTCCTGTTCAATTTCGAGTTGCAGGATTTTCCGCGAAATCTCGTCCATTTCGGCAGGCATGGAATTGATCTCCACACGCAGACGGGCGGCGGCTTCGTCCATCAGATCAATCGCCTTGTCCGGCAGAAAACGGTCGGTGATGTAGCGGTTGGAAAGCGTCGCGGCGGCGATGAGGGCGTTGTCCTTGATGCGCACGCCGTGGTGGATTTCGTAGCGTTCCTTGAGGCCGCGCAGGATAGAGATGGTGTCCTCCACCGTGGGTTGATTGACCAACACTTGCTGGAAACGCCGTTCCAGCGCAGGGTCTTTCTCGATGTGCTTGCGGTACTCGTCTAGCGTGGTCGCGCCGATGCAATGCAATTCGCCACGCGCCAGCATCGGTTTGAGTAGGTTGCCAGCATCCATCGCGCCTTCGACCTTGCCTGCGCCGACGACGGTGTGCAGTTCGTCAATGAAGAGCACAATCTGTCCGTCAGCATCCAGCACCTCCTTCAGCACCGCCTTAAGGCGTTCCTCGAACTCTCCCCGAAACTTTGCTCCTGCAATCAGTGCTCCCATGTCCAGCGAGACGAGCCGCTTGTCCTTGAGGCTGTCCGGAACATCGTGGCGGGCGATGCGTTGGGCCAAGCCCTCTGCAATGGCGGTCTTGCCAACTCCGGGTTCGCCGATGAGGACAGGATTGTTCTTGGTGCGGCGGGAGAGGACTTGGATCACGCGGCGGATTTCGTCGTCGCGCCCAATCACTGGATCGAGCTTTCCGGAACGCGCACGCTCCGTGAGATCGAGGCCGTACTTCTCCAGTGCCTCGTAAGTCTCCTCCGGATTCTGATTTGTCACCCGCTGCCCACCACGAAGTTCCTTGAGTGTGGCAAGCAGGTCTTTCCGCGAAACCCCGGCCTCCGTGAGTAGCCGCTCGGCAGGAGATTTGCGCTGCTTGAGCAAAGCCAGCAGCAGATGCTCCACGCTGACATACTCATCGTCGAGCCGCTTGGCCTCGTCCTCTGCGGCCACCAGCGCGTGGTTGAAATCTCCGGAAGCTGAGACCTGTCCAAGATTTGCTCCGGAAAACGTCGGTAGTCGTTCCAGTTCATTTTCCAAATTGCGGCTGAAGTTGTGGACCTCCACATCCAGTTTGTCGAGCAGGCGCGGCACCAATCCCTGTTCTTGTGTGACCAAGGCGTGGAGCAAATGCAGCGTGGTGAGTTCCGAATGCTTGCGCCGCACCACCTCAGCGTGGGCCGCTTCGAGCGCGGCCACCGATTTCTGCGTGAGTTTCTGGGAATTCATAAAACCTCGCTTGGGATCATGATTGAATTTTAGCACTCACTATAGCAGAGTGCTAACAATTCGCAAGCATCTCTGCTTGTTCCGGGGTCCATCGAGCGACACAAGGTTTCAAAGCCAACGGTTTTCTGCAAGGATGCTGCAAGGGGTTTTGATCAGTCCGGCACCATGCTCCCATTGCTTTGTTTCCAAATCGTTCATGTCCAAGCTGCGAAACTTATTTGCCAACTCTCCCAACTTGCTGGGCATCTGTTGTGTCATTGGGGCAATGATCTCGTTCACGACACAAGATTCGGCGATCAAGTGGCTCAGTGGCAGCTATCCTTTGCACCAGATCATCTTGACGCGAGCGAGCGTCGCGCTCGTGCTGACTCTGCTGATTTTTGTCCCTTTGGAAGGAAGCTATGGACACCTGCGCACCCGGCGTTTATTGCTCCATGTCCTGCGGGGTTTGGGGATTGTGGTTGCCAACTTCTGTTTCTTCACCGGACTCGCCACCTTGCCCCTGGGAGAGGCAACGGCGATTTTCTTTGTGGCACCGTTGTTGATCACGGTTTTTTCGGTGCTGCTGCTGAAGGAGCGGGTTGCGGCTTCCCGCTGGGGGGCAGTGGCTATCGGCTTGAGCGGGGTGATTGTGGTGCTGCGGCCCGGAGCAGAGGTTTTCCGGTGGGTGAGCCTGCTGCCTGTGGCTGCTGCGACGACCTACGCTTTGGTGCAGATCACGACACGGCTGATCGGCAAGCAGGACAAGGCGTCCACGATGGCGTTTTACATCCAACTCACCTTCGTCGTGGTCAGCGGCGGGATCGGCCTTGTCTTCGGAGATGGCCGCTATGCCAACCCGGACAATCCCACGGTGGATTTTCTCTTCCGGGCCTGGACGGTGCCCACTGTGCAGGATTTGTGGATCATGGCCGGAGCCGGGATGCTCAGTGGCATCGGCGGCTACCTCGTTAGTCAGGGCTACCGACAGGCCGAAGCCGGACTCGTGGCTCCGTTCGAATATGTCGCCCTACCCCTTTCCATCTTCTGGAGCGTGTTCCTCTTTCAGGACTGGCCGGATCTGTTTGCGTGGTGTGGCATTGCCCTGATCGCTTGCGCGGGCATTTACAGCGTCTATTCCGAATCCGTGAAAAGTCGCAACCGCGTCCTCGCCCCACCGCCCCACCGAGAATGACCTTGCCGCCTCCAAATGCTGCGGATCACGGTCAATCATTTGGCAATCTGTTGAGGAGAAAGGTCGTATTTGGCGAAGCGGATTGGGAAGCCTCCCCGACTTGCATGGGACAGAATGCAGGACCGGACGTGGGTGAGGGTGAATCCAACCACGATGAGATTGCATGAGGCCGGGACTACCGACTCCACGGCAGCGAGTCGAGGTCCGTGTTGCCTCCGGAGAGGATGAGGCCGGTTTTTTGGTTGCAGAAGATTTCGGGACGCTTGAGGACGGCGGCGAGGGGGACGGCGCCCGACGGCTCCACGATGATCTTCAGCCGCTCCCAGAGCAGGCGCATCGCGGCGATGATCTCGTCTTCCGTGATCGGCAGCACCTTGGTGACGTGCTGCTGGATGATGGGAAACGTGAGGGGGCCGATCTGTGCCCGCAGGCCGTCGGCGATGGTGTCCACACTCAGGTTCGGGACAATGCGGCCTGCCTCTAGGGAGCGAATCGTGTCATCCGCCTCCAAGGGTTCCGCGCCGTAAACCCGGATTTTCGGATTCTTGCCTTGGGCAGCAAGCAAAGTCCCGCTCAACAGCCCGCCCCCGCTCACCGGAGCAACGATGGCGTCCAAATCCGGATGCGCCGTCAGCAACTCCCACGCGGCGGTGCCCTGCCCGGCAATGATGCGCTCGTCGTTGTAGGGATGCACCACGGTCGCCCCGCTCCGTTCCACCAGTTGGGAGAGCGTGCCTTCCCGGGATTCGTGGGTTGGCTCGCAAAAGACGATTTCACCGCCGTAGCGTTTCACATTCTCGACCTTCACCGCCGGAGTGTTGTGGGGCATGACCACGGTGACATGGGCATTTTGCAGGGACGCGGCCAGTGTGAGGGCGGCCCCGTGGTTTCCGGAAGAGGTGGTGGCGACCCCCTTTGTCAAGGCTGCGTTGTCCAACTGCCGCAGGGTGTTGGTGGCCCCGCGAAACTTGAACGATCCCGCCCGCTGGAAGTTCTCGCACTTGAAATACAATTCGGCATTGGCGAGTTGATTGAGGCTACGACTGGTGAGGACTGGAGTTTGATGGAGGTGGGGGGCAATACGTAAATGTGCGGCTTCGATGTCTTTGGGAGTGACCATGAAGGTGTACAAGCAGGTTGAGGTTCAGAGGTTTTGCAAGATCAAGGTTGCGGCATCGGCGAGCACCTGACACCCCATGACGATGTCCTCGTCATGACTGTTTTCGGCAAAGTCGTGGCTGACGCCGCCGATGGAAGGAATGAAGAGCATGGCGCAGGGCATTACGTCGTGCAGCACTCCAGCATCATGGAACGCCCCGCTCGGCATTTTTACCCACTTTCCCGCTGCGTTTTTTTCGGCGGCTTGGATCAGGAGAGACTGCAAACCCTCGTCCATTGGCGCTGGCGGGATTTTCTCACGGGCGAGTTCTGTTTCGATTTGTGCGCCATCTCGTGCATTGAGTTCGACAACGAGTCGTTGAACAGTTTCAGCAAAAGAGTCCAGCACCCTGCTGGAACGATCCCGGAACTGCAATTCCAGTTCGGCATAACCGGGAATAATCGAAGCAGCACCGGGATGGATCACGGCCCGCCCCATCGTCCAGACGGAGCGGTCGCCTGCGGTTTTCGGAAATTCTTCGTTGATGGCGTTGGCCAACGCATAAAGGGCAGCGGCGGCGTCCTTCCTTCCGGACATCATCGTTGTACCCGCATGGTTTTGTTGCCCCCGGATTTTGAACACCGCGCCATGCAGACCAACGATGTCGGTCACAATTCCGAGTTTCTTACCGTCTTCTTCAAGGTGGGGGCCTTGCTCGATGTGCGCTTCAAGGAACCCGACATAGCGATCCGGATCAAGGTGCTGGCGTGGAATCTGGCTCAACCCCGCCTTTGCGATGGCATCTGACAGTGGAAACCCCTGCTTGTCGGTCACGCCCGCTTCTTGTTCTGGAGTGAGCTTGCCTGCAAACGAGCGGCTTCCCAACGAGCTGTAATAGCGCGATTCCTCGTCTTGCCAAGCAACCGCATCCACCGCTAAACCCGCCGTTTCCGGAGCTTCGGACAACGCACGGGCCACTTCCAGTCCGTAAATCACCCCCAAGGCTCCATCAAGCCAACCGCCTGTGGGTTGGGTGTCCGAATGAGAGCCGATCAACAGAGCAGGGCCGGAGTTTTTTGAGCGTCCAAAGACGTTGCCCACTCCGTCAATCGTAGTGTCCAAACCTGCTTGTTGGTAACGGGATTTCAGCCAGTTGCGGGCTTCCATGTCTTGGGCAGAGAACGCGGGACGGACCACTCCGGAACCGCAAGCTCCATGTTCGCGAAGTCGCTGCAAATCGGTCAGCAGACGCTTGGGATTGATTTTTGGCATTTCCAGTGATGAATTCAGGAGGTGTGCAAATGATGAGCTGAGGTCCAGCAAAACCGATTTTATAGAAATAACAGCATTTCCAGTGGCGTTCAACCAGCAACTTCAGGATTGAATTTTGCTGAGACACTGTTATCGTTCTACCCTTCAGAGGCTGATCTGGTGCGTGGACATCTTCCGGTTGCTGATCGTCGTGCTCGCTCCCGGATATGTCCTGCTGCTGCCGAATTTACTCTACCACTAAACACATTAGAGAAACTCATGAAATTCTACGATTGCCAACCGGCCCCCTCGCCCCGACGGGCGCGAATCTTCATCGCCGAAAAAGGACTGGACATTGAAACCGTGCAGGTGGAT
>CAJWCD010000014.1:0-38063 GCA_913020725.1 uncultured Pseudomonadota bacterium | reverse complement strand
TTCTTGATGCTGTGGCGCTTCTGCTTGCCGCTGTAGAATTGCCTTTGCCGCTCGGATTTTTGGGGGGCTGGATGGGGCGCTCCACTCCGTCGATGATGAACTCGAGTCCCTCGCAGCGGAGTTGGGGCAGAAGCGCACTCCGCTGGGACTGGACATGGCTCCAGTGCACCCCACTCCGCCCAGTGCAGGCCCGCACCTGTGAAAGTTGCCACAACAACCTCAAGGCACGGGGCTACGGTATTGCAGGAGGCGTGTTTCAAAGGCGCTACACCGAAGATATGGTTGAGGATTTGATCGATCAGAAAACTGGAAAGCCGATTCCCGGACGCTACTGGATTCAGATTTCCAAGATCGAAGCCCTGGATTTCGACTGGTCCACCATCATCAAGGACGGTCAGCAGGTGCAGACCGTCGGCACTCACTGGCCGCTTTCACGGGCGCTCCCCAAGGAAACCCGAGACGCGATGGAGCGCACCGGACTCTGCATGGGTTGCCACCGCGAGATGAGCAACGAAGAGCTTTGGGGCAAGGTTTCCACCGCAGGCCGGCTCAATGACGCGCAGCACATTGAGTTGATGAACAAGATGTTCAAGGCGTATGCGGAACTCCAAGGAAAGTGACCGAAGCATCCCCCTTGTGCCGGATTCGGGATTGACCTAAACATGGGATAGGCGCAGAATGGGTTCCTAGCTTGAGGCCAATCTTCATGCTCACCCGAATTCATGAAAATCACGACCGTTCATTCCTTTCGAGAAACCATCCCGCTACGGTTGCCCTTCACCATTGCGGACAACACCAACGACTCGGCGACCCTGCATTTTCTGGAAGTGCAGTCCGCTTGCGGGTTGACCGGATTGGGATCGGCCTCGCCCAGCAAACGGGTCACGGGCGAAAGCCACGACTCCTGCGCCGCTGCTCTGAAGTCGTTGGATTTTCTGAAGGGTGAGGATGCCCGGAACCTCCCTCGGCTGTTGCGCGAAGCGGCCACGGCTCTGCCGAACAATCCCGCCGCTCGTGCTGCGCTGGACATGGCGTTGCACGATTTGTTGGCGCAACGGTTGGAGGTGCCACTGACGGAACTGCTGGGGCGTTGCCACACGACGCTGCCGACTTCCATCACGCTCGGCATCCGGAGTCTGGACGAAACCCTTGCCGAAGCCCAAGAAAACAATGCGCGGGGCTTTGGAGTGTTCAAGGTCAAACTCGGCAAGAGCTTGGAGGAAGACCTAGAGAAACTGCGGCGGTTGCGCGAGGTGCTTCCGGAAGAGGCCGTGCTGCGTGTTGACCCCAATCAGGGGTACACGCTCCCGGACTTGCAGGGGTTGCTGGCCTGCTTTGACGAATTGCGACTGGAGTTCATCGAACAGCCACTTCCAGTGTCCGCCACCGACGATCTGCTAAAATTATCCCCGGAACAGCGGCAATGGATCGCCTTGGACGAAACTTTGCAATCGGAGCGCGACGCTTTGCAGTTCGGTTTTCCGGAACGCTACTGCGGCATCTACAACATCAAGATCATGAAATCCGGAGGGCTGGAACCCGCCCGTCGCATCGCGCAACTGGCGGAACTCGGAAACATCGCCCTGATGTGGGGCTGCAACGACGAAAGCTGCGTGAGCCTCGCCGCCGCACTGCACCTTGCCCTTGCCTGTCCAAACACCCGCTACCTCGACCTTGACGGCGACCTCGACCTCGTGCGCGACCCTGCGGTGGGTGGCTACGAAATCCGCAACGGTGTGCTGCACCTCAGCAACGCTTCCGGACTTGGGGTGCGCTTGCGCTGATCACCCACTCCGTGTTAAATGCGCTGTCGGAGAGTGTCGGAAAAATGCGAAACGGTGTGACGAAAACAAGCTGGAGATTTTTGTGGATTTTTTGGTTGCACCTCCAAGAATTCCGCGCTAACGATGTTGGGTCACTCAAACCCAAGGAACCACATGACAACCCACTTCACGCCTGCCACGCTGGCAGAGCTTCCGACGCTCACCGATGCCGAACTCTCGACGATGCGGCAGTACCGCCTCAATCGCATCCGGGCAGAACTCAAGCAGCGCGACTATGCGGGAATCCTGCTCTACGATCCCCTCAACATCCGCTACGCGACCGACACCTCGAACATGCAGGTGTGGTGCATGCACAACGCGGTGCGCTACTGCTTCATTCCTACCGAGGGGCCGGTCACGCTCTTCGATTTTCACGGCTGCAACCACCTTTCGGAAGGCTATGAAACGGTGCAGGAGGTGCGTTCCGCGCTTTCGTGGTTTTACTTTGGGGCAGGTCCGCGAGTGCAGGAAAAGGCCAAACGCTGGGCGTTGGAAATCGCCGATCTCGTGCGCACTCACGGGGGCGGAAATCGTCGGCTCGCCATTGACAAGTGCGATCCCGCAGGCATTGCGGCATTGGAAGCCGAGGGCATGGAAATTTTCGACGGGCAGGAGGTCACGGAGTTGGCGCGGCGCATCAAGTCTCCGGAAGAGCTCAAGGCGATGCGCATTGCGATTGCCGCCAACGACGAGGCGTTCCGGCGCATGGAGCACATGCTGCGTCCCGGACTCACCGAGAACGACGTCTGGTCGGTGCTGCACCAGACCAACATCGAACTCGGCGGGGAGTGGATCGAGACGCGCCTGCTCGCTTCCGGACCCCGCACCAATCCGTGGTACCGGGAAAGCAGCAACCGCGTGATTGAATCGGGGGATTTGGTCTGTCTCGACTCCGACCTCATCGGCCCCTACGGCTACTGTGCTGACATCTCCCGGAGTTGGTACTGCGGGGACGGCAAGCCCAATGACGAGCAGCGGCGGCTTTACGAGATGGCCACGGCGCAGTTGGACTACAACCAGCGGTTGCTCAAACCCGGCCTGACCTTCAAGGAGTTTTCACAGCAAAGCTACCAGCTTCCGGAAGACTACCTGCCGAATCGCTACTCCGTGGTCGCACACGGGGTGGGGCTTTGTGACGAGTACCCGCATATCGCCTACACGGAGGACATGGAACGCGGCGGGTACAACGGCCTCATCGAACCCGGCATGGCAATCTGCATCGAATCCTATGTGGGGCGTGTCGGTGGACGCGAGGGCGTGAAACTCGAACAGCAGATGCTGATCACAGATTCCGGGAGCGAACTCCTCTCGCCCTACCCGCTGGACGAATCCTTCCTCTGATTCACCGTGGCCGCCCGCAGGTGGCTGAGCGGGAGCGCGGTGGTGTGCTTGCACTCCTGAAGCAGCAGGCTGGAGCGCACACTGGAGACCATCGGATCACCCCGGACTGCTCCAGCCGCTTGGTGCGCCGCAGGCCTGCGAGGTCGAAAGGAACACTCGCTCCGACAAGCCCGACAGCACATCAACCTCGCTAAGGTGCATCGGTGGGCTTTGCGGTGGCGTGACCCTCCGGACGCTTGCGCTGGCGAAACCATTCAAGCCTGTCCGAGCGTCTGTCCGGTCTTGGCCCAGTCGTCGAGAAAGGCTTGCAGCCCCTTGTCCGTGAGCGGGTGGTTGAAGAGTTGGAGAATCACCTTCGGAGGGGCAGTGAAGACATCAGCTCCGATTTTGGCAGCCGTCAGCACATGATGCGGGCCGCGCACGGACGCGGTGAGGATTTGCGTGTCAAAACCGTAGTTGTCATAAATCTCGCGGATGTCGGCGATGAGTTCCATTCCGTCTTGGCCGAGGTCGTCCAAGCGTCCGACAAATGGGCTGATGTAGCGGGCACCCGCCTTGGCCGCGAGCAGGGCTTGGTTGGCACTGAAGCAGAGGGTGACATTGACCGGATGCCCGTCCTCACTGAGGGTTTTACAAGCCCGGATGCCTGCCGGAGTAAGCGGCACCTTGACGACCATGTTGTCCGCGATTTTCCGCAACCAGCGTCCTTCCCGAATCATCCCATCCGCCTCCGAGGCAACGGTTTCTCCGGAAATGTCTCCGGGGCAGATCGCACAGATTTCCGCCAGCACCTCCCGGATGTCGCGCCCGGATTTGGCGATGAGGCTGGGGTTGGTGGTCACGCCATCAATGATGCCCAGATCCTGAAGGCTCTGGATTTCCTGAACTTCGGCGGTGTCAGCAAAGATTTTCATGGGATGGTTCGGGTTGAGGTTGGTTGTGAATGGAAGGAGTCAGGAGCCAGGAGACGGAATTCAGGAGCCATGAAAATCCATGCTGACTTCGGGCTCCTGACTTCTGGATTTCCTTTCCAAAAAGTCTCCCGGAATCGTCTGCCGTTTTCAAGAGGAATTGGCGGATTGCTCAAACTGTGTGTGAAAACCACCGTCTGCTTGTGGAACGAAGCGCAAAATGCGATCAATGCAGGTGAGGGTGTCCTCGGCAGCATGGGTGACGTACAACACCTGTGTTGAGGTTTCGTGTCCGATGCGGTCCACCAACTGCAAAATGCGCTCGCGGTTTTGCGGATCGAGTCCTTGACATGGTTCGTCGAGAATGAGCAACTCCGGATGCTTGACCAGCGCCCGCACGAGCAGAATCAACCGCTGCTGACCGTAGGAGAGTTTTTGGTATTCGGCTTCGGCGAAGGTTTCCAGCTCAAGTGCAGTGATCCATGCTTCGGCTTGGGCACGTTGGGCGGGTGAGGCTTGACGGTAAAGTCCGATGGAGTCGAAGAATCCGGAGAGGATCACATGGCGTCCGCGGATTTCGTTGCGGTACTTGACCTGAAATTCTGAGGACACCAAGCCAATGCGCTGTTTGAGATCCCAGATGCTTGCTCCGGACCCGCGTTTCTGGCCGAAAATCCGGACATCGTTGGAATACCCCTGCAAATGATCTCCGGAGATGAGGTTGAGCAGCGTGGATTTTCCTGCGCCGTTTGGTCCCACCACCAGCCAATTTTCTCCGGGCTGCACCGTCCAGTCCAGCCCGTTCAGCACGATCTTTTTGCCATAGCGTACCGTCACATTGCGCATCACCACCGGAGGATCGGTGGACGGAGTTGTGGCTGCTGGCAGCGGTAGCGGGCGTGCCATTTTGGTTTGTGTGGAACCCTGCCCAAAAGTAGGATCGTACAAATTCCGCAGCAGCTTTTCGCACAGCACCTCCTGCTGGGAACCCTGCTTGAAAATGCACCCTGCCTTGAGAGCCAGCACATGCGAGATTTCCGGAACCACCTCGTCCGCACGATGCGTCACCAACAACACGGGCAGGCCGCTTTGGATGAGAACACCAAGGGTTTGCTTGAGCCACGCGGTGCTGTTGGTGTCAAGTCCGTCAAAGGGTTCGTCAAGCAACAGCAACGCCGGATTGGTGAGCAAGGCCCGTAGCAGCAGCGTCTTGCGCAGCTCTCCATTGGAGTACTGCCGCAACGGACGGTCCAGTAAGTCGGCCATCTGAAATCGAGCCGCCAGCGATTCCAACTGTTCTGGATCGGGATGGACTTCTGCTGTGACCCAACTGCGGCAGGTGAGGCCCACCTGCTCCTTGCCACTGTAGTCCTCCCAGCGCTCCTTGCGCTCCTCGCGGGCGATCAGTTGCTTTTGCTGGTGGAGCGCGACATAGCCGATGCGCTCCGGTTTGAGCAGTTCCGGATGCCGACGAATCGTGCCCTGAAAGTATGGACGCCGCTGGAGCAGCACCTGCACAAGCGTTGTTTTACCGGCACCGTTGGGGCCGACCAGCGCCCAGCTTTCTCCACTCCGGAAGGTCCAATTCAGGTTGGACAGCACTTCCTTGCAGCCCAGTTGCGTGGAGACATTTTCCAGCGCGAGCAGGACCGTTCCGGTTTGGGAGCCGGATGCAGCATTGGGTATGGAGATCAAACCGCCGGGACGAGTTGGGGCAGTTCCGGAGGTTCCGGGGCAGGACTCTCGTTTTGCAGCCGCCACATTTCCTGATAGTAGCCGGATTGTCGGATGAGTTCGGGGTGAGTGCCCTGATCGACAATGCGCCCTTCGTCAAGCACGAGGATGTGATCGGCCCGTTCCATCGAGGTGACGCGATGCGAGACGATCAACAACGCCTGCACGAGTGGCTTGCCGTTGGTTTCCGGACGTAGCAATTGGTGGATTTCGCGCAGCAGGAAACGCTCGGTTTCGTAATCGACTGCGGAAAGCACATTGTCGAGAATGAGCAGATCGCAAGGTTCCGTCATCGCACGAGCGAGGCTGATGCGCTGCTTCTGCCCTCCGGAGAGCATGATGCCCTTTTCCCCGACCAGCGTTTCGGTTTGCTTGGGAAAACGCTGCACCTCTTCCTGCAACGCGGCGGCGTGGATCACGCGAGCCAAGGCTTGCTCGGATGCCTCCGGTTCCTCCGGAAGCGTGAAGCGGATGTTTTCGCGCACGGTGTCCGAGAACAGAAACGGCTCCTGCGTGACCGTGCGGATGCTGCGGCGCACATCGGAAAAGCTCAATTCGCCAAGGTCGCGGTCGCCGAGTTTCACGCTGCCGGGAGGTGGAGAGAGGTAGCGATTCAGGCAATTGATGAGCGCGCTTTTTCCGGAGCCGATGCGTCCGAGAATGCCGATGACCTGTCCGGGCTGGATGGCGAACGAGACCTCCTGCAACACGTCTCCGGAGCCGTCCGGAAAGCGATAGCTGAGCTTGTTTACTGTTAGGCCACCGTTGGAAAACAGCCCCCGCGATTCGGATTCCGGCAGGTCCGGGGTTTCCGAAAGCGGTGTTTTTTCGGCGAGTACGGTGCGCACACTTTCCAGTCCGACCAAGCCCTGCTGGATCATCGTCGTCACCCACCCCAGCGCCATCAGCGGCAACGTCAGCAAAACGGCGTAGGTGATGAAGGCGGTGAGTTCGCCAAGCGAGAGGTTCTCCTGAATCACGAGGGCACCGCCCACGAGCAAAATGAGCAGTTTGAGGACGTGTTCGAGGTTGGAGAGGATCGGCATCACGAAGGAACGCACCCACGACATGTGCAAAGCCCGCGTGACCATCTCCGCGCTTTCCACACCAAAACGTCCCAAAACCCACGGGTGCATCTCGTAGCTCTTGATAGCGTCGATGCTGGAGAGTGAAGCCACCGAGAACGCCGAGAGCCGCTGCAACGCCTTCATCCGCGCCCGCATGTGGCGGACCAGCACCCGCATTCCCAACCACACGACCGTGAAGGCCACGATGATCGGCAGGATGCAGTAGAGTGTGAGCTTGGGAGAAAGCTGCCACATCTTCAGCGGCGTGAGCGAGAGCATCGTGATAATGTTGAACGCCTGCATCATGGCAAACCCGCAGATCATGCGGATGCCCGTGATGTCGTTGTTGACCTTGGAGATGATGCCGCCAGAGGGGTTTTGGTCGTAGTACCCCTTCTGGAGCGCCATCAACTTGTGGAACATGTCGTTCTTGACCTGACACTCGATGGCGCGTCCCGGATTGAAGAAGAGGATGCGCGAGAGGGTGCGCACCACAATCATGCACACGGCAAGGGCCAGCATGATCAGCAGGTTGTCGGTGAGCCGTTGCTGTTGGTTGCTGAAGTCTGCCCCCAGCAGGTCAATGCTGACTTGGATGTAGTGGGGAATGCTGACGGCGATCCAGTTGGTGCAAATGATCGCCACCACGCCCAAGCTGTAGGAAAGCCAGTGCTGGCGCAGGTAGTGAAGCAGCAGCGGAAGGGTGCGGTCAGCCGGGGGCACAAAAGGTGAGGAGTGAAGAGTGAAAGTGGCTATGAGTTAGCAGATGTGGGAATCATGCGTACTCGGCCTGAAGTTCGCTGCCCATGCGGATGATGTTGTGCATCTTGCGTTTCCAGACAATCCCCTCGCTGGCCCAGCGGATGGTGATGCGGACGTACTCGCGTCCGAACCCGAGCTTGCGGCCAATCGTGAGCAGGAAGTCAATTTCGTTGGTGCCCAGCACGTTGTCCGCGCAGACCACGAGCAGGAGTTCAATGAAGATCTGCACCTCGATTTGGCGGGTGCCCTCCGGAAAGCGTTCGAGCTTGGGGAGTTTCTGATCCTTGACCGCTTGGATGATCTTGTTCGCCTCCGACTTGGATTCGAGGAATCCCAAGGCCCGCTCCATGTACTGGATTTCCTCTGGTGCAATGTTGCCATCGGCGGTGATCGCACTGCAAATGGCAACCGCCAGCCAGTGTTTCTGGGTTTCGTTGAGAGTGTCAGGTTCCAGACCTGTAGGGAGTTGCAGGCTCATAAATGTTTCCTTGTGTCAGGCGGCAGCCGCCGGAAGTTCCCCGGACAGTTGCCGGAGTTGGGTTTCTACCTCGTTCATCAGGTCCACCCGCTGCCGGGAGGAGTAACACGATGCGTCCACGGGACGTCCGATGTGCAGTTCCACTTCCTGATCCCAGTGGAACTGAAGCTTGTCCGCAGGCATAACCACCCCTGTGCCCCGAATGCCAACCGGCACAATGGATGCTCCCGCTTGCTGGGCCATCATGAAGCCACCTTTCTTGAGCGGCAACATGGCGTTGCCACGAGCGCGGGTGCCTTCCGGGAAGATCATTACGGCGATGCCACTCTCCATGCGTACCGTGGCTTCCTTGATGGAGGCTGCGGCTCCAGCAGGGTTCTTGCGATCCATCTTGATGAACTCTCCGGCTTCCAGTCCAACTTTCCAGATGGGCAGCTTGAAGAGTTCGGCCTTTGCGACCATCCGGAGTCCGTGGGGGAACGCCATGAAGAGCAGAGGAATGTCATAATAGCTGCGATGGTTGCTCATGACAACCCACGGATGTCCGGGGGTGAGTTCCACGCCAAAAGGATTCTCGATGCGAACGCGCACTTTGAGGAGCGCCAACAGGTCGCGGGACCAGTCGTAGAGGATTTGGTCCGCGGCTTGCCGTGTCAAGCGCTTGCGCTTGGCAGACACGAGCGTGGCCACCACATACCTCAAGGTGGTCCAGTTGATGCGCAGAAGCACAGCAAGGCTTGACAGGGTGCGTAGGATCATCAATCATTGACAAGGTTTGTCTCCGAGCGTGGCTTGCTGCCCTCGGAGTTGAGTTCAATGAGAAACCTAACTTGGAGCTGCATATTCCGCAAGTTTTCCAGTCCGATCCTGCCGAGGCCAACGAGGCCTACTCAGGCTTCCGGACACTCGCTGTGAAGCCAGCACAGTTGCAGGAACTGGAGCGCACAGGTGCTCTGCGCTTGAAAATCCTCCCGCCGCTGCAACCCAACGAAGGGGTGCTGCTGCACTCCGATCACCCTGATGCCGAAGCCCTCACGCTCTACGAGGCCGCGTCCGGACAACTCCGCAAGCTGGAGGACAGTCCCACACTCTGGGGGATGGAGGCGCGGAATCCTGAGCAACGCTTTGCCCTGCACCTGCTGATCGATCCCAGCATCTCCATCGTCACACTGAGCGGCAAGGCCGGAACTGGAAAGACGCTGCTGGCCTTGGCTTCCGGACTCCATGCGATGCTGATGGAGCAGCGCTACTCCCGGATGCTCGTCTCCCGCCCAATCTTCCCGATGGGCCGCGACCTCGGCTACCTGCCGGGCGAGGTGCAGGACAAACTGGCTCCGTGGATGCAGCCCATTTTCGACAACCTGGAGTTGCTCATCTACCAACGTGGGGGCGACCGCAAGGGACGGCAGGGGTATCAGGAACTGATCGAACAGGGCTTGCTGGTCGTGGAACCCCTCACCTACATCCGGGGTCGCAGCATTCCGAACCAGTACATGATTGTGGACGAGGCGCAAAATCTCACCCCCCACGAGATGAAGACCATTGTCACACGGGTTGGTGAGGGCACGAAGATCATCTTTACCGGCGACCCGCACCAGATTGACAACGCCTCTGTGAACTCAAACTCGAACGGACTCAGCACCCTCGTCGAACGCTTCAAGTCGCACCCAATTGCCGGACATGTCACCTTGCATAAAGGCGAACGCTCGGCTCTAGCAGAACTGGCGGCCAACCTTTTCTGAGTGCCGCAGGTTGCTTTTGCTGAAAGTCGCTTGGAAAAACGCAGCGTTTGTGTTGGGATACGGAGTTTGACAAGACCGCCAACCTGCACAGCAACTTCACAAACACTCTAACATGGACTGGATTCAAAACCCACCGCCTTCCTCGGAACTTGCGGATCGTGACATCAAACAAACCGGAACTCACCTTGCAGGCAGGCGCATCGCCTTGCTGATCACGGGGAGCATCGCAGCTTACCGCACTCCGGACCTGATCCGCGACCTACGACGCGAGGGGGCCGAGGTGTTCGTGTACGCCTCCCGTGAGGCACTGTCCTATGTCACCAAGCAGACCTTGGAGTGGACCTCGCTGCATCCGGTCTGTGATTCCTTCACAGGCGAGGCCGAGCACCTTTCCGAATCCCACCCGTTTGACGCCTACCTCGTCGCCCCGGCTTCGTACAACACGATCAACAAGGCGGCACTCGGCATCGCGGATTCTGTTGTAACCACCACGCTCGCTTCGGCACTGGGACGACAGGAAATGGGACAGGCCGCAGTGCTGTTCGCTCCGGCAATGCACGGCACCCTGCACAACCGCATCCTCTCCGAATCGTTCGCCCGCTTGCAGGCGCTCGGGGCCACCCTCATTCCACCTCGGCAGGAGCAGGGGAAAAATCACCTTGCCGCGCTCGAAACCATGGTCGCCGCCACCATCCGCGCCCTCAGCGGCGAGCCCTTGCGTGGAAAAAAAATCATTGTCACTGGAGGCCCCACCCCAGTGCCCATTGACCATGTGCGACGCATCACCACCGTGTTCACCGGCGGCTTGGGCATCCAACTCACTGGCGAAGCGTGGCTGCGCGGCGCGAGCAGCGAACTCGTGCTAGGCAAGGGGTCCGCCATCGCTCCGGAGTATTTTCCGACCCACCACATCTCGACCTACAACGACTATGTGCGCGTGTTGCAGGAGCGGCTGGACGCTGGAAGCATGGATTGGGGGATCTTCACAGCGGCGGTGGCAGATTACCAACCCAAGACGGTGTATGACGGAAAACTCCCCAGTGGGCAGGATTTGAGCCTGCCGCTGGTCGCCACCCAAAAGGTCGTGCGGATGATCCGGGAACGCTATCCCAAGCTTGGCATGGTCGCCTTCAAGTACGAGGAGGGCGACAGCCACGAACACTTCATGGACACCGCCAAGAATTTCCTCGCCAAGGGGGGCTTCCAACTCGTGGTCGCCAACCGTGGAGAAGAATGCTCTGCGGCTGGGCAGCACATTGCGTGGTTGATTGCTCCAGACTCAGAACCCACTCGGCACCTCGGCAAACCCGCCATCGCCGCCGCTCTACTCGACTGGATCGCGGCGCATTCGTAACGTACCTGACACTTCCACATCAAGAAAAAATCTGGCTCAGGTCTCCATCCTGATTTGCAAAATTGATCAGACACCGAATGGTCTTGCCCAATTCCTCCTCCTCGGAGTCGTAATCCTCAAAGTCGTACTGCTGGAAAATCTCCTTCAGCTTTGCAATGGCTTCGTCCTCCAGTTCAACCGGGATGGCTTGGTCAGCAGAGTAGCACTCTCCGGCACAGCGGATTTCACTAAAAATCTGGTCATTCTCCTCCTGAGTCAGTGAATACTTGACCAAAGACCGGATGGCTTGGTCTGCTCCTCCCAGCGAATAATCATTCGATGCGTTGTTCAGAAATTCCTGTTGATCGCCCTTGACGGTTACATTGATTTTCATGGCCAGTCCTCATGGGGATTGAATGAAGGGGCAAAAGCCCAGAGTGTTGAGATCGCACAAGCTCAAGGGTAGCAACGAATGGGCACTGTGTCCAGCTCTGGATCAAGGCTCTGGAGTCAGGACAGAAGCTGACGGCTTCCTCGTACTCCCCCAAGCTGTCGGGAAACCAACCTAGCGTAGAGGCCACCTTGCTTCAGCAACTCGGAATGCGTGCCGGCTTCCACCACCCGTCCCTCATCAAGAACGATGATCCGGTCGGCCTCCCGGATGGTGGAGAGTCGGTGAGCGATGATCACGGTGGTTCGATCCGCCTTGAGTCGGTCGAGGGCGTTGCGCACGCTTTGTTCGCTGAGCGCATCGAGGTGAGAGGTGGCCTCATCCAGAATCAGGATGGGGGCATCCTTCAGGAAAGCCCGTGCGATCGCCACCCGCTGGCGCTCACCTCCGGAGAGGCTGGATCCGCGTTCGCCCACTGGGGTCTCCAAGCCCTCGGGGAGGCTCTCCACGAGTTCGGAGAGTGCCGCAAGTTCCACCGCTTGGTGCAACTCGGTCTCGGAGGCTTCTGGTTTGGCGATGAGGATGTTTTCCCGGAGCGTGTTGTTGAAGAGATAGGTGTCCTGGGCAACCAGCGCGATTTGGGAGCGCAGGTCATCCAGCGGAAAATCTCGCAGATCGCCTCCTCTCAACGTGATGGTCCCTTCATGGGGATCCCAGAACCTCATCAGCAGTTGGGCCAGAGTGGTTTTTCCGGCCCCCGAAGGGCCGACCAGCGCGACCGTCTTTCCGGCAGGAATCTCAAAGCTGACATCTGCAAGGACTCGCCGGGACCTTCCGGGGTAGGCGAAGTTGACCTCTGAGAGGGAAAGCGCGGATTGCGGCTTCGTGTTTTCGGCACCGGTGCCATCAGCAACCAGCACGGGTTCGTTTTCCAGCGCATAGATCCGTCGTGTCGCCCCAAGGGTATCCGCCAGCTGCCGACCAATTTGTGCAATCTCGGAGACCGGCAGAAACGCCGCCATCGCGAGAATCGTGAGCAGCGGCAGCACTCCGGCATCAATGGCACCACTGCTTGTGAGCACCGCCCCCGTGGACACGACTGCGAGTCCTCCCCAGCCTGTGAAAACCTCCAGTAAGGTATTCTGAAGGGTCAGTTGTGCGAAGAAGGGCAGCCGCAGGGCGATGTGTCGGTCCGTAAGCCGCTCAAACGCATTTCCCCGCTGTTGTTCCTGCTGATACGCGACGATTTCGGCAACCCCCTGCACCGAATCAATCGCATGAGCAGAAAGCTCCCCCGCCGCTTCCCGGGCTTGGGAGCCAAGGTGGTCCACACGGCCACGCATCAAAAACGGGCTGACGCCAACCGCGAGCAGGAAGGGCAGCAACGCCAAAGCCATCCACGGGCTGATTGTGGCCAGCACCACGACCACTGCGGTGGGCACCAGCACCGAGACAAACGCTGGGGCCACCGTGTGCGCAAAGAAGTACTCCACCAACTCCACATCCTGTGTGGCGATGCCCATCAAATCCCCCGTGCGGCGGCGCACGAGGTACGCTGGAGCAAGCTGGTCGAGTTTGCGGAAAACGTTCACCCGCATCTCCGCAAGCAGCCGGAAGGCCATGTCGTGGGCGATCCACGATTCGAACCAGTGGAGGATCCCTGAAAGTGGGGCCGTGACGGCAAGCGCGACGAGGTAGGGGGCGAAGTCTGTTCCGTTTCTCAGCGCAAGCACGATCAGGGCACCGAAAACGCCAACACCAATGAACGCCAACATACGCAGCACTCCGAAGGTGAAGGTGAGGGTCAGCCTGCCCTTCCACGGTAGGATATGCTGCATCAACACTGCGATCACCTGCTGCCAGTTCAGCCCCTCCGCCTTGACGATGCCCTCGGTCGGTGTTTGTAGCACAGTCGCTAGAGCGTCCTCTGTCGTCCCGGAATTCATTGGAAGGGGGTCGTCTCTCACAGCAAGCACTGCAGAATCTGCTTCGCGAACCTGTTCGGACATGAGGCTCGCGTAAATCCCCTCCTGTGTCATCAAGCTTGCATGAGTTCCGGATTCGACGACCCTTCCCTGATCCAGCACTAGGATGCGGTCGCAATTGATCACGCTTGAAAGCCGATGAGCCAAAACCAGAGTGGTCCGGTCTTTCATCAAACGATCAAGGGCTTGTTGGATGACGGCTTCATTCTCGGCGTCAACGGCGGAGAGGGCCTCGTCCAAAACCAAGATGGGGGAATCCCGTAGCAAAGCTCTCGCAATCGCCACCCGTTGACGCTGTCCTCCAGACAGTTTGATGCCCTTCTCGCCAATGATCGTGTCGTACCCATCGGGCAGCGCCGCCACAAAATCATGGATGTTGGCGAATCTCGCGGCATTGGCGATTTCCGATTCACTTGCATTAGGACGCCCCATCCGGATGTTTTCCGCGACCGTTCCGTGGAACAGAAAGGTGTCTTGATGAACCACCGAGACCTCCTTGCGAATCTCTTCTAAAGACAAGTCCCGCAGGTCGTGTCCCCCCAGCCGCACACCCCCTGCGATAGGATCATAGAACCGCAGCAGAAGCCGCACGATCGAGGACTTGCCACAACCACTCGATCCGACGATGCCGACACGTTCGCCCGGCATGATTTTGAAATCAAGATGATCATGCACCGTGCGTCGGTGTCCGGGGTAACGGAAACTCACAGATTCAAAGGCAATCGCAGGGTCCAAGCGGGACGGCACTTTTCCGGAATGCTCGTCCCGAACGACCGGCTCGGCGTCAAGAATCCGATACACCCCTTGCGCCGCCGAGAGTCCGACCATCCCTTGGTGCAGCACGGTACGGAGGTCACGCAGGGGGCGGAAGATTTCAACGCCCATCATCAGGATGATAATCAGCGTTGTAAGTCCCATCTCGCCGACCGTCACCCGGTAGGCTCCGAACCCCAGCGCAGTGGCCGCCCCGACGGCGATGGAGCAATCAGTGATGCCTCTCGCAAGGGAGTTGGTTGCTAGCACCCACATGGTGCTGCGAAAAAGCTCCCGAGCTCGTTCTGTCAGGAGGTCTGCGCGGGCACGGCTTTGTCCAAAGGCCTTGAGCGTTGCTAGCCCCTGAATGGAGTCCAAGAACTCTGCGGCAAATGCGGCATAGGCCCGTTGGCGCTCCAAGGACTTTTTAGTGTCGAACTTGTGCCAAGCAACAGGGGCCACCAAGGCCACGACCGCCGCCGCAAGCAGGATGGCGGCGACCGGGAAATCAAGGAACGCGACAAAACCAAAAATCAGCACCGGAGTGAATGCCGAGACCATCAGTTGGGGCAGGTACTGTCCGAAATATGTCTCCAACTGCTCAACCCCATCAACCAGCGAGAGCACAAGTTCCCCGGACCTTTGCCGACCCGCATAACCTGGACCCAGATTCATGATCTCGTCATAGAGGCGACGGCGCAGTTGCTTCTGGACAAGTGCTGCGGTTTTGTGCGCAATCACCGTCCGCCAGTGTTCAAAGAGACCCCGCAGTAGCATTACGGAGGCGGCAACTGTGATCGGCAGAACAAGCTCAGCAACCTCTTTGCCGACAAGAATAAGGCCAATCAGCCAACCCAAGAGGGCGAGGCGGGCCACCCCTAGCCCGGTTGCAACCAACCCGATCAGAACCGAGCAGACGATTCGCCCCCGAACCCCTTGAGTGAATGCCCAGAGTCGATAATCAAAATGCATAACGTTTTTTCTTTCCCTAGAAATTGCCGAATAGAAGTTGTCTTCTGTTGGAACAGATAATAGTGTATCAATCTTGTGAACAAAGGATAGGTTGGGCATAGGCCGCTAGACCGTGCCCAACACCACACTGCTGAGATACACAACCCGATGTCCCCCGATTATTTCCTGCCTGGCTTCGAGGGAGTTGAGCAGCAAGGTTTAGAACCGTGCGCGCCTCCCAAGCCATTGCCTCCCATTGAACCTGATGAAATCCATTTGATCTGCTGGATGGGGATTGCAACTCACGAATCGATGACCAATGAGTGAAGGGAGAGCAGCAGTTGTGCAACTCGGACAGTTATTGTTGTGGAACCGCTCTGCTTGTTCCGCCCTACGGCTATTGTGCATAGCTGGCCTGCTGTTTTCCGGAGTTTCTGCCTTCGCACAAGTGCAACCCCCCGAAGCGTTGACTCCGGAGGCAATGGTGGCGTTGGATCGGATGGAGTGGCGCACGCTCTGGTTTGGCACTAAAATGCCACCACCACCAGAACCCATCCCTCGGATTCGTGCCGCGATTGAGGGGCGCACCACCCTGCGGTTGCATCCTCAACAACAGTGGGTCCGCTACGAGCCTATGCAACTCGTGGAGTATCCGTTCCTGCATCTGGAGATGTGCCAAACTCCACTGGATTTATCCCAGCAAGAGCGTTTTGCTTGGCGGGATTTCTTTGCGGCAGGAGGAACGCTGTTCCTCGATGCGTGTCCGAAAGGTCCGGATCGTTCCAAGGCGTGGCGGGCATGGGGGCGTGCGCTCTATCCCGGCACCAGTTGGAGTCCACTGCACCGGGGGCACACGCTCTCTTTTAGCTTCTACCTACTCGGAAAGCGGATGCTGCTGGGTTCGGGAGGCACCCCGATTTTTCTGCTGGAGTTGGACGAACGCCCGGCGCTGCTCCTCAACACTGCGCCCAAGTGGGGCTGGTTCCGCTTCAAACATTCGCCCCTGCATGTGGACAGCAATCCGCCGGTGGACGAGGTGCGGCTGCGGTTGTATGTGAACTTGATGATGGCGCTGCTGGCGGGAGATTACAAGAGCGACCAACTTCACCTGCCGACGATCCTGCGGCGGCGGCGTTGACGCCGTCAGCGCGACATCGTGTTGCGGATGATCTGCTGAAGCTGCAAGCTGGTCTGCTGGAGGTGCTGGCGCTGCCCGACCTTCATGACATGTAGCCGCACCCCGGAAGAGGGGTTGTTCGAGAAAATTGGGGTGAGGTTTCCGCTGCTGAGGCGGTAATTTTGAGTGCGGGCACTGGCGTCTCCCATGAACGGTGCCCGCGACTCGCGCTTCGTGACGTGGGTCGGTCGGGTCGCATCATCGGCACGGCTGGGCACATCCCCACCCCCGAAGACCGGACGCGCCGGTCGCACCCCGGAGTTGTTTTCTCCGGGAATCGCCCCTCCCTCCCTTGCATACATTTTCCGCAAATGCGGTGCGACCCGGCGCTCGGTTTTGGGAGCATAGGTGCTTTTTCGGGCCGTTGTCCGGTCACGGATGATCTGCCGGAGCAGTTGGTTCTGGCGACGCACGTCCTGCTTGTCCCAGCCAATGGCAAAACCAAAGCTGGCAATAACGCTCGCAACCAGAGTTGCGCTGGCAATGAAACTGGCAATGGTGAGACGAGAACGTGGCATGGTTCGGATCTGAATTTTTCCTACTCATCTCCCTTATCGGCAACAGAGACCAAAACTTGAGTTGCCTCCGACACGCCGACACTAGCGTCAGGGCATTCCAAATCCCGTGAGCTTCAAAGCCGCAGACGGCAGAGCGTGGTTTGCTGCTCTGGGGAATCGGGCAGGAGTTTGGAGATGAAGGTGACGCAGCCCGGCAGTGTGCTGGAATCGGAGAAGCGCAGAGACTCCAGTGGAGTGATCAGGGTTTGGTAATTTCCGGCTCCGGAACGGCGTTGCAGTGTGTTGGAGTCCGGGAGGAAACGGTAGCGCAGGTGTTCTCGTGCATCGCTAGTGTCGCCATCGCGGTTGAAATCTGCCCGCAGCACGATCTCGGAATCCGTGACTTCCAACGGCGTGGCAACGGCTCCGGAGTCCAGCCCGTAACCGGACTGCACCAGTTCAGTTTTCAGCATCATCAAGAAACGCTCAAACTCCCCCTCCCGCAAAGTGTGTTCCTGCAAGCCCGCCAACATCCGAGGAAATTGAGCGGCCGAGGGCAGCAGGACACCGATAAGAATCCCCAGCACCGCAAGCACGATCAGCAGTTCCAACAGGGTGAAAGCCCGCAGCAGAGTCCTTCCCATCAGTAACTCCGTGCCGCTTGCCAGGTGATCACCGGACGTGTCGGTTTCACAGGTTCCAGCCGAAAGACCAACTGCTTCAAACCCGGAGCTGCTTGGGTCACGATCCATCGAAGGGTCGCAGACTCACCATCAAGCACAACGGTTGTGGTGTGGGCACCGACCGCTAATTCACTTCCGTAGAACTCCGTGTTGAGTTGGGTGTGAGTCCAAGCGTCAAGCTGTCCGGCAAGGCTGGCGTTCCAGCGGCGGGTTTCGGTTTGAGAGAGCCCCTGATCGAGGGTTCGCACTAAGCCTGCCACAGCCACAGCCACCAGTGCCGCCGAGGTCATGACCTCCAGCAGAGTGAAGCCGGAGCGTTCACGAAAGTGCATGGGTATGGAAACTGCTTTTTTTCATTGGGCTTGCTTGTGGTAGCGTTTTTTCGTAAAATCAGAAAATTTCACACACGACTGTAGCACTGAACCATGAAGTTTGACTACACGGGACTGACTCAGACCGAAGCCGATCAATCCCGCCGGGAGAACGGCGCCAACGCCCTCACCCAGCAGCACGTTGAGACTTTCTTGGACAAGCTGCGGAGCAACCTGCGCGACCCGATCATCATCATCCTGATTGTGGCACTGGGGGTGACGGTGTTGCTCGCAGTGCTGGGCTTTGCTCCGTGGTACGAAGGCATGGGCATTGCGATTGCCTTGGTGATGGCGACGATGGTAGCAACGTGGTCAGAGTTCAGCAACGAGAATGAGTTCCAACGCCTGATGGAGGAAGCATCCAAGATCAAGGTGAAGACCTTCCGCAACGGACGTTTGGACGAGGTGCTGATTGACGATCTGGTGGTCAACGACCTGGTTCTGCTCCAGCCCGGAGACACGGTTCCAGCAGATGGAGTGCTGATCGAGGGGCACCTGGAACTCAATGAATCTGCACTCACGGGAGAATCCGAATCGGTCAAGAAACAAGCCCTCGCCGAGGGGGCAACGCTCAATCCAGAGCAGAATGGGCTGGCGCGGGCTGCGCTGGTGGACGATGGCGAAGGCGTGATGCGCGTCACCGCCGTTGGTGACCAGACGAGCTACGGAGCCAGCGTCAAAGACATCGCCGAAGCTGAAACCCGACTTTCTCCACTCCAGGAAAAACTTGCTGTCCTAGGACAGCGCATCAGCCAGTTCGGGTACATTGGGGCGCTCTTCATCGCGTTCTCCTTCATGTTCAATCACATCTTTCTCAAAGGCGGCGGTTGGAGCACTTACCTTGCCGCTCACGAAGGCGGGGAGATCGCCTATCATCTAGTGACGGCCACTGTGCTGGCGATCATCATCATTGTTGTTGCGGTTCCGGAAGGGCTGCCGATGATGATCGCGGTTGTGCTTTCGCTCAACATGCGCAAACTGTTGCGGGCCAACGTGCTGGTACGCAAGCTGCTGGGGATCGAAACCTCCGGAAGCCTCACCGTCCTCTTCACCGACAAGACTGGGACGCTCACCGCAGGACACCTTCAGGTCGCCGAGATTGTGGGCGGCGACGCCCAACACTACAAAGGCTTGGGCGAAATCCCGGAGGCTTTGCAACAGCAGGTGGTCTTTGCACTGCGCAACAACACCAGCGCGTCCGTGGATGCGTCCGATCCCCAGAACCCGCTGATTGTGGGAGCGAACTCCACCGGAAAAGCACTGCTCCAGTTTTTGGGGCCGAAGCTCGCAGAGCAGGACAACGTGGAGCAGATCGCCAGCATCCCCTTCAACAGCGCCTACAAGTTCTCGGCAGCGCAGGTGCAGGGCGACCGCTCGGAAACGCTCGTCAAGGGCGCGGCGGAAATCATCCTCGCCGACTGCACCCACTACCTTGATACGCAAGGTAATCGTCAGGAACTACCCAGTAAAGATGCCCTCTTGCAGGAAATGCGGGGACTCTCCGGACGCGCCATGCGGCTCATCGGACTCGCAGTCTCCGATCAGGCATTGGGTCGTGATCCGGAACTTCCGGAGGGTTTGACGCTGGTGGCGATCTTTGGGCTGCGTGACGAGATGCGCAAGGAATCCAAACCTGCCGTGAAACGGTCGCATGCGGCAGGGATTCAAGTCGTGATGATCACCGGAGATGCCAAGGATACCGCCGTGGCAATCGCCAAGGAGGTGAACATTTTAGAGGACGACGACCATTTGGCGATCACCTCCAAGGAACTCGGAGGGCTATCCGACGATGAGGTGAAACAGGCGCTGCCCAACCTCCGGGTGGTCGCCCGTGCGCTGCCGACGGACAAGAGCCGACTCGTCAAACTCGCGAAAGAGATGAACTGGGTGGTCGGCATGACCGGCGACGGCGTGAACGACGCTCCGGCAGTGAAGAACGCGGACGTGGGTTTTGCGATGGGCAGCGGTACAGACCTCACCAAGGAATCCGGACACATCATCATCCTTGACAACAACTTCCTCTCCCTCACCAATGCGGTGCTGTACGGACGCACTCTCATCAAATCGATCCGCAAGTTTCTCATCTTCCAACTCTCGGTCAATGTGGCCGCGATCCTTGTGGCGTTTCTGGGGCCGTTTCTTGGCATCGACTTGCCGTTGACGATGACCCAGTTGCTCTGGATCAACATTGTCATGGACACGCTGGCGGCCTTCGCGTTTTCCGGAGAAGCGGCACTCACACGCTACATGCTCGAAAAACCGGTGCCTAAGGACGCTTCGCTGATCACGGGAGACATGTGGTCCGCGATCATTGTCGGTGGTCTCACCATTGCCACGCTGAGCCTCTTCTTCCTCACGTCATCGTTTGTCCAAGGGTTGTTCCCCTGCGACGAACGTTGTGGGGACAACGACCAGATTGTGCTGCTGACCGCGTTTTTCGGTTTCTTTGTGTTTGTCAACAACTTCAACAAGTTTAATGCCCGCACCGAAGGTTTGAATCTCTTTGAACACCTCACTGAGAACCGTAACTTCATTGGAGTCGTAATCCTCATCTTCATCCTACAAATCTCCTTCACTTACTTTGGAGGAGAAATCCTGCGCACCGTGGGCTTGACCCTGCAAGAATGGCTCTATGTGCTGGGTTTTGCCTTCATCATCGTACCAGTGGATCTCGCCCGAAAATTTCTCCGCAATTTGCTGGTAGGGAATCCCGTGGTGCAATGAGCGCAAATAGTGGCTCAGAAAATGCTTGACTCCTGACCATAGATGTGGAATCCTAGAGTAGAGCCTGCCACTGCACCACGCCTTGGTTTATCATTTTTGATCATTTCCAGATTCTGAATCCAAACTCCTAATCCTTGGCGTTCCTTGACGCTTGAAGTGTGACCTCACCAAACCCTGTTTGGGTTTGCTTGGGATTCACGCGACCCACTCCATCATCCAATCCAGAAGCCCATGAGTGCCCAAACCGCCACCCGCCGGAACCACCGCCAAACCCGCGACCTCCCTACTGCTCCTCCCTCCGAAAATGCTCCGGAGGTGCTTAACCTCACTGAACTCAAGAAAAAAGACATTGGAACGATGGTGAGCATCGCCAACGAGTTCAACATTGAGAATGCCAGCAGCCTCCGACCCCAGGAACTACTTTTTGAGCTACTACAGGCCCAATCTGAGCGTGGTGGAGTGATTTACGCCTCTGGCGTGTTGGAAACCCTCCCGGACGGCTTTGGCTTTCTGCGGGCGCCGGACTACAACTACCTGCCGGGGCCGGACGACATTTACGTCTCTCCGTCGCAGATCCGCCGCTTCAACCTGCGCACGGGCGACAGCATCGCCGGACACATCCGCTCCCCCAAGGAGAGTGAGCGTTACTATGCGTTGCTGAAAGTCGAAGAAATCAACTTCCAGCCTCCGGACATGGTGTTCGACAAAATCCTCTTCGACAACCTCACCCCACTCTATCCGGAGCAGCGTCTCAAGCTGGAACGAGGCGATAAGGACATGACCTCGCGGGTCATCGACCTCGTCTCGCCCATCGGCATGGGGCAGCGTGGCTTGATTGTCGCCCCCCCGCGTACCGGAAAGACGATGATTCTCCAGAATATCGCCAACAGCATCACCACCAACCACCCGGAAGTGGACCTCATCGTCCTGCTTATTGACGAGCGACCGGAGGAGGTCACGGACATGCAACGTTCGGTCAAGGGCGAGGTCGTCAGTTCAACCTTTGACGAACCGGCAACCCGGCACGTTCAGGTTTCCGAGATGGTCTTGGAAAAGGCGAAGCGACTCGTGGAGCATCGCCGTGACGTGGTCATCCTGCTCGACTCGATCACTCGCCTTGCCCGCGCCTACAACTCAGTGATCCCGCCCAGTGGCAAGATCCTTTCCGGTGGGGTTGACTCCAACGCTCTGCATAAGCCCAAACGCTTCTTCGGCGCCGCCCGGAACATTGAAGAAGGAGGTTCGTTGACGATCATCGCCACGGCACTCATCGACACCGGAAGCCGCATGGACGAGGTCATCTTTGAGGAATTCAAGGGCACCGGCAACATGGAACTGATTCTCGACCGCAAACTCGTGGAGAAACGCATGTTCCCGGCCATCGACCTCAATAAATCCGGAACCCGCAAGGAGGAATTACTCATCGAGAAGGCTGACCTCGACCGCATCTGGGTGCTGCGCAAGGTGCTGTCCCAGCTCAACGTCGTCGAATCAATGGAATTCTCGCTGGACAAGATGAGCAAATTCAAGGATAATAGTGAGTTTCTTAGCATGATGGACAAGTAACGACCCACACCGAATTCAAAATCATGAGAGCAGAAATTCACCCCAATTACGTCACCACCACGTTTGTTTGCTCGTGCGGTTCAACTCGCGAGTTGGAATCCACCCTCGGTGGCGAGCAGCATGTGGACATCTGTTCGGCGTGCCACCCCTTCTTCACGGGCTCCGGACAAGCCCGGATCGTGGATGCCGCCGGACGGATCGAGAAGTTCAAGCGGCGCTACCAGAGCAGCTAGCCCTCCATGCTGGATAAGCTGGCCGAACTCAGTCAGCGTTTCGATGAGGTGAACGAGGCGCTGGCCGATCCGGATGTGGTGCTGGATCAAGCCCGCTACCAGCGACTCTCCCGCGAGCATTCCGATCTGGAGGTGCTCGTCCAGACCTTCCGGGACTTCCAGAAAATCCAGCAAACCATCGAGGAAAATCAGACGCTCGCCACCGACTCTAAGGAGGACGAGGAACTGCGCGAACTAGCGCGTCAGGAAAACCTGGAACTGGCGGAAACACTGGAGTCCTTGCAGGAGCAACTGAAAATGCTGCTGCTGCCGAAGGACAAGGACGATCACCGCAACACGATCCTTGAAATCCGTGCAGGCACCGGAGGTGATGAGGCGGCATTGTTCGCCCGTGATCTTTTCCGGATGTACGGACGTTATGCCGAACGCAGTCGCTGGCGGTTCTCGATCCTCAACGAGAGTCAAACCGACATTGGTGGCTACAAGGAAATCACGGTCTCGGTCGAGGGCAAGGATGTCTTCAGCCGCCTCAAGTTCGAGAGCGGTGTGCATCGCGTCCAGCGGGTTCCACGCACTGAAACACAGGGACGCATCCACACCTCGGCGGCCACGGTCGCAGTGCTTCCGGGCGTAGAGGACGTGGAAATCGACATCAACCCCGCCGATCTCCGCATTGACGTGTACCGCGCTAGTGGAGCCGGAGGGCAGCATGTCAACACCACCGACTCCGCCGTCCGTATCACCCACCTGCCCACCGGAATTGTCGTCACCTGTCAAAACGAGAAATCCCAGCACAAAAACAAGAGTCAGGCACTGAAGGTGCTGCGGGCGCGGATTTACGAACAGGAGGTTGAGGCCAAACAGGCTGAGGAGTCACAGCAACGCCGCAGCATGGTGGGCTCTGGAGACCGCAGCGAACGCATCCGCACCTACAACTTCCCGCAGGGTCGGCTCACGGACCATCGCATCAACCTCACCCTCTACAAGTTGGAGGAAATTCTTGACGGCGGGCTTGACCCCGTGGTGGATGCCCTCCTCACCCACCATCAGGCGGAACTCCTCAAGGCTTCCTGAGCCGCTTGCGCTTTGCAAGTGCGTGGCGAACGATGTTCGGACCTCCCGGCGGCGTTTGCTCCGGAACTTCTCAATAACCATTTTGCGAGAGCATCCATGCCTAAGCCCAGACGCAAAGTCATCATCACCTGTGCGGTGACCGGATCAATCCACACGCCGTCCATGTCCCCGTACCTGCCAGTCACCCCGGAAGAGATTGCGGATGCCGCGATTGCCGCTGCGGAAGCAGGGGCGACGATCCTCCATCTGCACGCCCGTGATCCCGAAGACGGCCACCCGACGCAGGATCCAGAGGTCTTCGCAAAGTTTCTCCCCAAGATCAAGCAAGCGACGAACGCGGTGGTCAACATCACGACTGGCGGAGGTCCGCAAATGTCACCAAAGGAGCGGTTGCGTCCTGCCGCACAATTTGCTCCGGAAGTTGCGTCCCTCAACATGGGTTCGATGAATTTTGGACTATTTCCGATGCTGGGGCGTTTCAAGGAACTCAAGCACGAATGGGAACGGCAGCATTTGGAAAATAGCCGGGACTTGGTGTTCAAGAACACCTTTGAGGACATCGAGATGATCTTGGAAACCTGCCGGGACAACGGCACGCGCTTCGAGTTTGAATGCTACGACATCAGTCACCTCTACAACCTCGCGCATTTTCTGGATCGTGGAGTGGTGCAGCCTCCGTTGTTTGTGCAGTCGGTGTTCGGATTACTGGGTGGAATAGGCCCGCATCCGGAGGATTTGATGCACATGCGCCGCACTGCAGATCGGTTGTTTGGCAGTGATTACCAATGGTCCATCCTTGGAGCAGGACGCAATCAGATTCCACTCGCAACGATTGGCGCTGCGATGGGGTCAAACGTCCGGGTGGGGTTGGAAGACTCGTTATGGCTTGAACCCGGAAAACTTGCGGAAACCAACGCCGATCAAGTCAGCAAAATCCGCACGATTTTGGCAGCACTGTCGCTTGACATCGCCACGCCGGATGACGCACGCGCCATGCTTGCGCTCAAGGGTGCAGATAACGTCAACTTTTAGGGAACAGGAAAACACAAATGACCAATTCCTGTAACCTTCCGGAAGGGCTCCGGGTTTTTGTTTCAGCAGGTGCGTCCGGAATTGGTCGCACCATCGCGGATGCCTTTGCGGACTGTGGAGCAAAACTCTGGGTCTGCGATGTCTCGGAAACGGCGCTGGCGGCGGTTCAAGCAGAGCAGCCAGAATACCACGTCTCCCGCTGTGATGTGGCAGATGAACCGGGAGTCGCTGCGCTTTTTGCAGACATCCACACAACTTGGGGTGGGCTGGATGTGCTGGTGAACAACGCTGGAATCGCTGGCCCCACTTCAGCAGTGGAAAACATCCCTCCGGACGAATGGCGGCGCACAGTGGACGTGAATCTCAACGGGCAGTTCTACTGCGCCCATCACGGGGTGGATCTGCTGCGAACTTCAGACCAAGCTTCAATGATTTGTATTTCGTCGGTGGCCGGACGTTTGGGTTATGCCCGACGCACCCCCTATGCGGCGACCAAGTGGGCAGTAATCGGCTTGATGAAAAGCCTGGCGATCGAGTTGGGTCCGGAAGGCATCCGGGTCAATGCAATCCTGCCGGGCTTTGTGGAAGGTCAGCGCTTTCAGGGCGTGATCTCTGCCCGTGCCGAGTCGCTGGGAAAAACCTATGCGGAAGTTGAGCAGAACTACCTGAAAAAAACATCGTTGCGACGGATGGTCACGGAGGAAGATGTGGCGAACACCGCCCTCTATCTCTGCTCCCCACTGGGCCGCAACATTTCCGGACAAGCGCTCAGCGTTTGTGGCAACGTCGAAACCTTGTAGAAAAAAAAGGTTGGGGTACAGAACGATTTTCTTTACGGGCGCGTGTCGTCGAGTTGAGGCAAAAAACGGCGCGGCAGCAAGCCCGCTGGAAACCACGTCAGCAGCGTGTAAATCGAGTACACGGGCAAGCCAAATGTCCGGCGCAAATCGGCGGCGTAGGGCACCATGTTGGTGCATTCCAGCACCATCGCTCCAATGTCTGGATGACGTTGGAGCAGCGTTTGACCGGCATCAAGGAGGTCGAGCCGGGAGGCTTCCACGTCCAATTCAGCTTCGTCTTCAAGAATGGCGCGACTGAAGTGGCGTCCGGAGTCGGTGCCGACGATGGGAGTGTTCGGGGCAACGCCTGTGCCCTTGAGGTGATCGGCGGTCAGAGAAGCGGCGGAAATCGTGAGGACACCCACCCGCTTGCCTGCAGGCAGCATTCGCTCCACAAAGGGCACCTGCATGAGCGATGAGGTGGCCACGGGTACGCCAAGCGCCGTAGCCAACTCATCCTGAAAGAGTGCAAGGAATCCGCAGTTCGTGGTGATCCCATCCGCTCCGTGTCGCACCATATCCCGCCCCGCGCTGATGAACGCCTCCAGTAAACCTTCCCCGCGCCGACGCACCACGTGATCCGGGGATGCGTCGGGAACCACACGATACATCACTGGAAACCGCCAGGTGGCTGCATTGCCGATGTCTCCTAAAACACGAGGAAAGCTTGTTTCCAGCATCAGGATGCCGACGGCAGCACCGTAAACGTTTTTTCCGCCTTGGAAGATGGCCGGGTTTGTCGAGTTTGCCCTCATGTTGCCTCTCCCCAATAAATTCTGATTTTATCAGTGTCCCAATGTTGCATCAAAAAAATCAATCGTTTCAGATCAATACGGTGTTGCACTTACGAGTTGAATCCGCGCCTCAATCTGGTATCGTTCTTCTTGGGTGAGCGCGTATAGTCTCTCATCGGTGCCTTTCTTCACCAAACGGTGAGTTGCACTTACGAGTTGAACTCAGAAATGATAAAAAACGACCACGGATTAAAAGCAATGTCCAAACACCTTGAACGTGTATTGCACGACCAGACATTGATGACGGCATGGCTTGCCGAAAACCGTGTGATTCCCACGGTCGCGGAGTTCCAGCCCGGCCCCGGCATCCAAAAGCTGAACCTGCGCTTTGACCTCTGCAAACTGCGGGAGGCGGTCGAGGAGGCGAGGCAGCATGTCGTCGAGCAGGGCGACGGCTTCAGTTCCATTCCCATCACCCGGCGTCCGGGGGATCGCACGGTGTCTGACACGGATTTGATTGGGCGCTACTACTTGCGACCCGACGAAACTTACGAGGAGGTGGCGCGGGACGAGATTTTAGACGAGTTCTCGTTTTCTGAGATTTTTCCGCAATTCAAGGACACCTACTTTGAGACGGTTCACACCGAACTGACGAAACGTTTTCCGACTGGCCGTATGCGGGTTTTGCTGAAAGCACCCCTGACCTGCAATTCGTGGCACCGCGATCCGGAACCCCGCGTCCACATTCCCATCATCACCAATCCGGGATCGCTCTTTGTGGTCAACCACCACGTCACGCATCTGCCCGCCGATGGCTCAGTGTACTTCACCGACACTCGGGGCTACCACACCGCCCTCAACGGTGGCGAGCAACCACGGGTGCATTTGGTGGCGGCACTTCCACAAAAAATCTGACATTTTAGACCCTTGGCCATTTGGTCAAGGGTCTTGTTTTGAAATCTTGCTCACGGACAAGAATCCATGAGAGAACCCAGAGACTACGACGACATTCCCGGAACCTATGTGTTTGACGGGGAGCATTCGCGCAAGGGCTACGACCTCAACATGTTCTGCATGTCGTTGAACCAAGCGGAGAACCGCGAAAAATTCCGCGAGGACGAAGCGTCCTACCTGAACCGTTATCGGATCACTCCGGAGCAGAAGCAGGCCGTGCTGGATCGTGACTGGCTGGAACTGCTGCGGCTGGGTGGGAACATTTACTACACCTTCAAAATCGCGGCCTATGACGGCCTCACCATGCAGCATGTCGGGGCGGGGATGTCCGGAACCGGAATGACCGTCGAGGAATTTCGGCAGATGATGCTGGACGGGGGCCGTTCAGTTGCTGGAAATCTTAGCAAGCAGGAGCAGCAACATGGCTAAGATTATCGCCGGAATTGGCACCTCCCACATCCCGGCTATCGGAGTTGCCATTGACTTCGGCAAGTCGGGGGAAGCCTACTGGCAGCCGTTCTTCAAGGGCATTGTGCCCGCCCGCGAGTGGATGGCAAAAACCCAGCCGGATGTGTGTCTCATCGTGTACAACGACCACGCCTCCGCCTTCTCGCTGGAAACGATCCCCACCTTTGCGATTGGGGTGGCCCCGGAGTTTCCGCCCGCGGACGAGGGCTTTGGCCCCCGGCAGGTTCCGGTGGTGCAGGGACATTCAGAACTCGCGTGGCACTTGGCCGAGTCGTTGATCCTCGCTGAATTCGACATGACGCTCATCAACAAGATGCCAGTGGATCACGGATTGACCGTGCCCCTGAGCATCCTCTACGGCCAACCTGCAGCGTGGCCTTGCCGTGTGGTGCCACTGTGCGTGAATGTGATCCAGTATCCGCAACCCACCGGGAATCGCTGCTACCAGTTGGGCAAAGCGATCCGCCGTGCGGTCGAATCCTTTCCGGAGGACTTGACCGTGGCAGTCTTCGGCACAGGCGGCATGTCGCACCAACTTCAGGGCGAACGGGCCGGACTGGTGAACGTTGCGTTTGATCAGCGTTGGCTCGACAACTTGGTCAATGATCCGGAGGCGATCACAAGCATTGGGCACACCAAGTACTTGCGTGAGGCGGGTTCGGAGGGCATTGAACTGATCATGTGGCTCATCATGCGTGGGGCGCTTCAGGCGAATGTCCGGGAAATCTACCGTTTCACCCATGTTCCCGTCTCCAACACACACTACGGACTCACCCTTCTTGAAAACGCAGCACAGGATTGAACCGATGAAACTTTGCATGGTTGGCGAGGGAGCCTTCGCCAACAAGCATCTGGACGCACTGGCCAACATCGCAGGTGTGGAAGTCGCCGCCCTCGTTGGGGGCGTGGCCGAGGCCACGGAACAAGCCGCCGAAAAGCACAACATTCCCAAGTGGACGCTCGACTTGGAGGAAGGGCTGTCGCAGCCAGGAATCAAGGGGGTCATCCTCGCCACGCCGACTCCGCTGCACGCCAGTCAGGCTCAACAGGTCTTGCGCTCCGGCAAGCATGTTTTGGTGGAAATCCCGATGGCCGACCATCTTGCTGATGCCGAAGCACTGGTGGCGGTTCAGCAGGAAACCGGCAGGGTCGGCATGGTCGGCCACACACGCCGTTTCAATCCAAGCCACCAGTGGGTACACAATCGCATCAAGGCAGGCGAATTGAGCATTCAGCAAATGGACGTGCAGACCTTCTTCTTCCGCCGCAAGAATCTCAATGCGCTCGGCCAGCCCCGTAGTTGGACGGATCACCTGCTCTGGCACCATGCCTGCCACACTGTCGATTTGTTTCAATACCAAACTGGGGAAGTCGCCTCCGAAGTCTTCGCCCTGCAAGGGCCGCTGCATCCAGAACTCGGCATTGCGATGGACATGAGCATCGGCCTGAAAGTGCCGTCCGGAGCCGTCTGCACCCTCTCACTTTCGTTCAACAACGATGGACCACTGGGCACCTTTTTCCGTTACATCTGCGACAACGGCACCTACAGCGCCCGTTACGATGATTTGGTGGACGGACGCGAAGAACCGATTGACGTGTCACAGGTGGCTGTCTCTATGAACGGCATCGAACTGATCGATCGTGAATTCATCGCTGCCATCCGGGAAGGCCGTGAACCCAACGCCAGTTTCCAACAGTGCCTGAGCGCGATGCAGACGCTGGATCGCCTCGAAAAATGCCTGGAGGGGCAGTGATGACGAGTCCGGACTACCTGTCGTTTCATCCCAATCCAAAGCAGCCGGATCACGCCTTGCCGCCGCAGTCGTGCGACAGCCATTGCCACGTCTTCGGCCCCGGAACTGTGTTTCCGTATGCCGCCAGTAGTTCTTACATTCCGGTAGACGCGCCCAAGGAAAAGCTGTTTGCATTGCACCATTTGCTTGGCGTGGAGCGTGCGGTGATCGTGCAGGCCAGTTGTCACGACACAGACAATCGGGCTCTGGTCAATGCCCTCCGGGAGGGGGGGAGTCGTTACAAGGGTATCGCCATCGTGGACGATCACATCAGCGATTCCGAACTCACTGAGCTGGACGAAGCGGGAGTGGGTGGGGTACGTTTCAATTTTGTCAAGCGGCTTGGCGGTGGCAAACCCTTGAGTGTCTATCGCAGCATTCTTGCTAAAATCAAGCCGCTGGGCTGGCATGTCGTGGTCTATTTCGACTCGGAAGATTTAGAGGAACTTGCCCCCTTTTTGCGCGAGATTCTGGTTCCGGTGGTGATCGACCACATGGGGCGTGTCCCCGTGGAGGAAGGCACGAACAGTCGGACCTTTGGGTTGCTGCATGATCTGCTGGTCTCGGACGAAAAGTTCTGGATCAAGATCAGTTGTGCCGAGCGGCTTTCCAAGCAAGGTCCGCCTTACACCGATGTTGATCCCGTGGCGCGGGCACTGTTGGAAGCGGTCCCGGAGCGGGTGCTGTGGGGAACCGACTGGCCGCACCCGAACATGAAATCCCACATGCCGGATGACGGTCAACTGGTGGACCGCATCCTCGATCTCTGCGACACGGAAACCCTGCGGCAGCAGGTCTTGGTCGAGAATCCTGCGCGCTTGTATGGATTCAAAGGCAGAGGCGGTCACAAATTGTGACCGCCTCATCCAATCTCAGAAACAAACGGAATTGAACCATGTTTAAATCTGTCGCCGTCCGCAACATCGAACGGGTGGATTCTGAAATCATTGATTCACTTGGCAAACTCGGAGTCGCCACTGTCCACGAGGCGCAGGGTCGCGTGGGTTTGCTCAAGCCGTATCTGCGTCCGATCTATCTGGGTGCGAGCATTTCTGGAAGCGCGATCACGATTCTGACTCAACCGGGAGACAACTGGATGGTGCATGTCGCCCTCGAACTCTGCCAACCCGGAGACGTGCTGGTGGTCGCCTGCACAGCGGATAACACCGACGGCATGTTCGGCGATCTGTTGGCCACTTCCTGCCAGTCACGCGGGGTGCGGGGCTTGATCACCGACACGGGAGTCCGGGATGTCAGCGACCTGCGGACGATGAAATTTCCGGTCTGGTCTCGGGCCATTTCTGCAAAGGGCACGGTGAAGGAAACCCTCGGTAGCGTGAATGTGCCGGTGGTCTGCGCGGGACAATCCGTGCATCCGGGGGATGTGGTGGTGGCCGACGATGATGGAGTGGTGGTCGTTGCTCGCAAGTCCGCGAAAGCCGTGTTGGAAAAAGCTCAGGCTCGAACTGCCAACGAAGAGGAAAAACGCACTCGGCTGGCCTCCGGAGAACTTGGACTCGACATGTACAACATGCGCGGTCGGCTGGAACAGGCCGGACTGGTTTACTTTGAAAACGCTGAAGAACTGAACGCTTCCTGATGATCATTGATTGCCACGGACATTACACCACCACCCCACCGGAACTCGGCGAGTACCGCGAGCAACAAAAAGCTGACCTCGCCAAAGACCCATTGCACCAGCACATCAAAGGGCTGATTGGCATTTCGGACGATCAAATCCGGGACAGCCTCACAGGGGCGCAGCTCAAGCTCCAGCGCGAGCGCGGCACTGATTTGACGATCTTCTCGCCTCGTGCAAGTTGGATGGGGCACCACCTCGGCAATGAATCCACAAGCGTCTGCTGGACGGAACACTGCAACGATTTGATCTATCGCATCACCGAACTTTATTCGGAGAATTTTGTCGGCGTGGCCCAATTGCCGCAGTCCCCCGGAATCGCGCCCACGGCCTGCATCGCAGAATTGGAACGCTGCGTCAATGAACTCGGCTTTATCGGTTGCAACCTCAATCCGGACCCGTCCGGAGGCTACTGGACCGATCCACCGTTAGGTGACCGCTTCTGGTATCCGCTCTACGAAAAGCTGGTGGAACTGGACGTTCCGGCGATGATCCACGTCAGCGCCGCCTGCAATCCGTGCTTCCACACCACGGGGTCACACTACCTCGGTGCGGACACCACGGCGGTGATGCAGTGCATGACCTCGGACCTCTTTAAGGATTTTCCCACGCTCAAGCTTATCATCCCGCACGGCGGTGGGGCCGTGCCTTACCATTGGGGGCGTTTCCGGGGTTTGGCGGACATGATGGGCAAGCCGCCCTTGCAGGAATTGCTACTCAACAACATCTTCTTCGACACCTGCGTTTATCACCAGCCCGGCATTGACCTGCTGCTCGAAGTAATCCCTACCGAAAACATTCTCTTTGCCTCGGAAATGGTGGGTGCGGTGCGTGGCATTGATCCGGAAACCGGACACTACTTTGATGACACCAAACGCTACATCGATGGCAACCCCAAACTGAACGACACGGAGCGCAAGTTGATCTTTGAAGGCAACTCGCAGCGTGTTTTCAGCCGACTCACCACGCGGCTGAGTCGCTAAATCTAACGGAGTCCCATGCCAGAACCACAGGCCATCCCCTGCACTTGGATGCGGGGTGGAACCTCCAAGGGGGCGTTCTTTCTACAAGAGGACTTGCCCACAGAAATCGCTGAGCGTGACGCCTTGTTGCTCTCCGTGCTGGGTTCACCCGATCCCCGACAGATTGATGGCATCGGCGGGGCCGATCCTCTCACGAGCAAAGTGGCGATGGTGTCCCGCTCCATGCGCGAGGGAGTGGATGTCGATTACCTGTTCCTGCAAGTGTTTGTCGATCAACCCATCGTCACGGATACGCAAAACTGCGGAAACATCCTCTCCGGAGTGGCGCAGTTCGCCGCAGAAAAAAAGCTGATCAAGTTGGACGAGGGTAGCACGGATGTGAAGGTTTACCTCGTCAACAGCGCTCAGGTGGCGACCGTGACGATCCAAACTCCCGGACGCGCCGTGACCTACGCTGGAGACGCCTGCATTGACGGGGTTCCGGGCAGGGCTGCACCCGTGTTGCAGAACTTCCCGGAGGCCTCCGGATCAAGCTGCGGAGCTTTGCTGCCCACCGGAAACGCTGTGGACGTGATTGATGGCGTTGAGGTGACGTGCATCGACAACGGAATGCCTGTCGTGGTGCTGAGGGCAGAGGACTTGGGGATTTCTGGATCTGAAAGCCGTGAAGAACTGGATGGAAATGAAGCTCTTAAACAGAAGCTCGAATCCATTCGTCTCCAAGTCGGACCCCTCATGAATCTCGGCGATGTTCGGGAAAAGTCGGTACCAAAAATGACGCTCGTGTCCCCACCCAGCAACGGCGGAGCCATCACCACCCGCACCTTCATCCCGCACCGCTGCCACGCCTCCATTGGTGTGCTGGGGGCCGTGAGCGTGGCGACGGCCTGCATGTTCACCGAATCCCCCGCCGGACAACTCGCCGAACTTCCGGAAGGTGCAGAACTGACGGTTTCGGTGGAGCATCCCCTTGGCGAAACCAGCGTGATCATGGACGTTTGCTGGAAAGGAGGAACCCCCAATGTCCGCAAGGCCGCGATCCTCCGGACTGCCCGCAAGCTCTTTGAGGGCGTGGTTTATTTTGACAACCTCGATGGTTGCAATTAGCATAGGCCATTTTGCGGAAATAGAGAGATACGATGCTTGAACGCCAAGTCCGACTTTTCAGAAACGGTCGCAACCAAGCGGTGCGCATTCCCCGCAGCTTTGAGTTGCCCGGCAACGAGGCGATCCTTCGGAAGGAGGGGGATCGCTTGGTGCTGGAACCGCTCCCAAAGCAATCCCTGTTTGAGGTGCTTCACTCATGGAAAGGCTCCAGTGAGAACTTTCCGGAAGTGACGGATTTCCTTCCCGAACCCGTCGAGTTGAGACATGCCGGAACGGCGCTATCTGCTCGACACCAATATCCTTTCTGACCTGATCCGGAATCCGGAGGGGCTGGTTTTCCATCGCATCGCCGAGGTTTCGGAAAGCTCCGTCTGCACCAGCATCATTGTCGCCTGCGAACTCCGCTACGGAGCCTTCAAGAAAAACGCACCCAATCTCACCCGCAAAGTCGAGCAGTTGTTGGGTGTGCTGGAAATCCTGCCATTGCGCCCCGAAACCGACCACCACTACGCCCGCATCCGCACCCATCTGGAAAGAAACGGCACACCGGTTGGCGCAAACGATCTGTTGATTGTGGGACAAACCCTCACCGAGGGGCTTGTGTTGGTGACCGCCAACACCAACGAGTTCTCTCGGGTTGAGGGCTTGGTTCTGGAAAACTGGCTGCTGCCGTCCTGAACGTGCAGCTCCAGCCGTACAAGAAAAGACCGAGTTGATGCCTCGTCAGTGAAACCGCTTCAGGGCGGAGTCGAGCGCGGCGTGATCGCCATAAAGCACCACGAGGTCGTTGGCTGCGATGACGGTGTCCTCATAGGGGGCGGGAAGGGGGCGAGAACCTCGGATGACGGAAATCACCGAACAGCGTTCTCCCTCCCGAAAACCAAGTTCGCCGAGTGTTTTGCCGATTTGCTTGCAATCCGGGGCAATGGGCACGGCTTCCACCAAGCGTTTCATCAAGAGGGGTTGCAGTGCGCGGTCAAGGCTTCCGGGTTCGTCATCGGATCGCAACAGCCCGTAGCTGCGTCGGCGCACCAAGTCCATCTGCACCGCAATGATATGCGGAGGCAGATGATAGTGGGTCAGCAGTTCGGAAAAGAGCCTCAGCGAAGTCTCGAATTCTTCTGGAACCACGACGTTCGCCCCAAGTTTCTGAAGCTGTTCGACCTCGGTGACGAAGCGGGTGCGAGCCAAGAGGTACACGTCGGGATGCAAACTGCGCATGATGGAGACCGCACGGCGGGTCGCTTCCGCTTCCGGGATGGCGATGACTGCGCTGTCGAATTCGGTGAAGCGGATATGCCGCAGCACCTCGGAACGGGTGGCGTCTCCGTAATGAGCCAGCTCTCCGGAGGCGCGGATGTCCCGCACAGTATTGGGATTGTACTCAAGGATTTCATGATGGATGCCGGCTTCGCGCAGCACCCGCGCCACATTGCGTCCGTTCACGCCATAGCCGATGATCAGTACCGCCGGGTGAGGGCGGGAGGGTTGGGTCGTTGGCGCGTCTTGCTTGTTTTTGACTCCAGTGCCAAAACGGGAGTGAGCGTACCACGCGATATGAGGGGCCAACTGCATGATCAAAGGAGTGACGGCGAGGGACAGGCTGGAGGCTGCAATAAAGTACTGGAAATTCGTTTCGCTGATCAAGTTGCCAATCAGAGCCGCAGTCATTAACAGGAAGGAGAACTCTCCGATTTGTGCTAGGTAGAACCCCCCCTGCATGCTTTCACGTAGCGAGATGCCCAGCGGTGTGCTGACGATGACGATGATGAGCATTTTGGCGAGGATCACTCCAACGGCGACCGCAAGGACCGGAGCCAGATGCTGCATCACGAATTCAAGATTGAGCAGCATGCCGATGGAGACAAAGAAGAGGCTGGAGAACAGCGAGTGAAAGGGCACGATTTCCGCTAAAATCTGTGCGGAGTATTCATTCTCTGAAAGAATCAACCCTGCCGCAAAGGCGCCCAACGCCCAAGAAAGCCCGGCCAGAGAAGTGGCCCAAGTGGTGCCAAGTAACACCAGAATCGTGAACAGCAGGAACACCTCCGGAGAACGCATGCCGACCATCCAGTTCATCAAGGCCGGGAGGATGAAGCGGGCAAACAGGTAGAGAGCGGCAACGAGAACGGCGACCTTGATAACTTTGATGCCGATGGTGTTCAGGTCGGCCTGTCCGGAAACAAGGATACTAACGACCAGCATCATCGGCACAATCGCGAAATCCTGCACCACACAGATGGTCACAACTCCGCGTCCAAGAGGGGTGCGGAGTTCCCCTTTGTCAACAAGACCTTTCAGGACAATGGCGGAAGAGGACACCGCGAGCGCAAAGCCCGTGACAAGGGCCGCCCCGGTTGCAAGTCCCAACGCCCTTCCGGCAAAGAATCCGGCGGCGGAGGTCAGCAAAACTTGCAGAATCGCGGTCAAATAGATGCGCCACGGAGTCTTCATCAAACCCGTCAACGAAAGCTCCAACCCCACCACAAACAACAGCAGCACGACTCCAATTTCTGCAGCGATCTCGACATTATCAAGGCTGCTGACCAAACCCAGTCCATGCGGGCCAATCAGCACCCCGGCGGCGACAAACCCGGCCACCGGAGACAAACCGATTCTGCGGAACAAAAACAGCACCGGCAAGGAAAACAGGATCACGACCAAGAGGTCGTTGAGCATGGGGATTTCGTGATTCATGGACAGGGAGACTGCAAAGATGAGATGCCCCAATCCAGCCTACAGCTAGAGGGCAGAACCCTTTCCATGCTTCAGAGCCAAGTTCTTGACGGACAACAGCAAAGCCAAGGGTGTGCCTATGATAACGACCACTGGCGCGAAAGCAAACGTGAATTCACGGAAGAAAAATCCAAGAATTTAGTCGAAATGAGTTGCAAATCCTTGTGCCTGTTGTATAGTCCACACGGTTTAATATGTTAACTAAGGGAGTTGACATAACCAACGTGTCCGCGAACAGGGCGCTTTTTTTCAATCAACAATCTGAGGGAAGACGAATGAAAACCTTATTGAAGAAGAGTTTAGCGGCGGCTGCCGGCCTTGCCGTTTCTGTGGCGCTGACCACCGGGGCCAGCGCACGAACCTTTACGATGGAAATCGCGGGTCCCGGCGGCTGTACGGTCTCCACCGGCATGCCGTTGGTGAAATACGCCAAACACGCCGGGGTGGACATCCAGTTGGCTACGGGCAAAACCCTGACCAAGTCTGGGATTCTGGTCGCGCAGGGCAAGTTGGATTTCTCCACCTTTGTCCCATTTCCCTATGTCCTGATGCAGCGGGGCGCCGCCATGTACAAGAAGCTGGGCGCGGAAAAAGGCAAGCAACTCGCCGCCAACTTGCGGGGCATCTTGGGCTTTGAGTGCGGAGTCTATACCCCGGTGGTTTGGGCTAACAGTGGCATCACCAAGTGGGAACAGTTCAAAGGCAAGCGCATCTTCACGGGGCCACCCTCCGGAGCCGCCGCCCAGAACTCCGAGCAGTTCATTCGGGTGATGACGGGTTTCGAACCGAACAAGGACTATGAAGCCGTTCGTCTGGCATGGGGTGGCGGACAGCAGGCCATGCGTGATGGGCAGTTGGACGTCTACATGCGTCCGCTACAGGTGCCGTCCGCCATGGTCGAGGAACTCATGGGAATCCGCCAGTTGCGCTTCCTCTCCATTTCCGAGGCCGATTTAGAAAGCCCGGCAATGAAGAAATACATCGGCGCCGTGGGTCGCTATCCCGGCAAGATCAACGTGAAAAAGCACTACGGGGATGGGGTTCTCACCGAAACCACTGAAATCCGGCTTCCGGCCTTTGCGCTCATCAAGATCGTGGGGCATCATGTTGACGAAGACGCAGTGTACACCGTGACCAAGGCGTTCTGGGAAAATGTTGCTGAGATCAGAGCGGGCGACCGCACCCTCGGCAAGCTGGCGAAGGAAACCGCCTTCACCGGACTCAACATCCCCTTGCACATTGGGGCGTATAAGTATTACAAGGAAGCGGGGTTTGACGTTCCTGCGAACCTGATTCCGCCGGAACTCAAGTAACCAAGAGTTCAAAAAAATGGCCACCACCCCCGTTGCCACTGTCGCCAAGTTCATCGCAGCGCTGGTGTGTTTGGGCATGTCGTTGACCGCGATGGTCAATTCCATGCCCAGCGTCTGGATCATCCCCAAGTTCGGCCCCTTGCCTGCGGAGTACCTGCGGTCCGGGATGTTCACTGGGGCGGTGGTGGTGGTGCTTTGCAGCGTGGGTTTCACCCTGCAAACGCTTGGTGGCAAACTCAGGCTTCCTTTGTTCATCGCGGTACTCATCGACCTTGCGGTCTTGGGCTTGTCGATTTGGGCGGGCTATGAGTTTGCGATGGTCAACATCGAGATTCAAGATGGGCTGTTTTTCTTTGATGACTACCACGGCTGGGTGACGTTGTCCGCAGTAGCGGTGGTGCTGATTTTGTGCTGGCGGGTTTGGGGGGCGCCGCTAGCCATCTTTGGAGTGGTTTCTGCGCTCTACTACTTCACCGGACAGTGGTGGCCCGGATTGCTCAAGATCATTCCCCGCTCCTTTGTCGATTCATTTCCGGAGGACATCCTCTTCAACCTTGGAAGCGGTATGCTCGGATTCCTCTTTGAATCCGTGATTTACACGGTCTTCCCCTTCATCATTTTCGGGGCGCTTTTAGAAGCAACTGGAGTAGGGGATGCGCTGATTCGCCTCGCATTCGGCCTGACTAAAGGCACCCGAGGTGGCCCCGCCCATGCCGCAGTGCTGGCTTCCAGCCTGTTCGGCACTATGTCCGGGGTCGCGGTTGCCAATGTGGTGGGTACGGGTGTGATGACAATTCCGATGATCAAGAAGCGTGGATTTAGTCCACATTTTTCGGGAGGGATTGAGGCCACGGCCTCCACCGGGGGCC
>CAJWCD010000013.1:0-38583 GCA_913020725.1 uncultured Pseudomonadota bacterium | reverse complement strand
CCCCGGCTGACATTCCTTATCCGACGGATACGAAGCTGCTCAACACGGCCCGCGAACAGAGCGAGAGCCTGATTGACGAGCTTCATAAGTCCCGTCACGGCAACCTCTTCGATTTCCAGCCCCTCGAGGATTTCTTCGGGGTGAGTCCCTTGAGACGTTCCTCCGGAGGCAGGGCGTTGCGCAGCACCTCCGGGGGGTAGTTCGTGGAGGTGTTCCTTCGTGAAGTCGAGGGCAAAGTCGTGCAGCGTGAGGCCATGAGTGCTCCTTCAAAGTGGTAGTGTTGGGCGAACTGGTTGATCAGGCTCCGGGCCTCCTCCTGGTGCCAGTCGTAGCATTGCAGCCCGGACTCGACGCAGCGGGACTCGTCGCTGAAGATCTGCCACGGCACGTTGTGCGGGCGTCCGGGATGTCGCGCAGCACGACCAGCCGCACCCGGTGCGTGCCTCAAAGAATGTCGAACGCACCCGCGCTTTTTTATTCCGCCGTCACCTGTTGGAACAGGCTGCGCGGGTGGTGGGGCTGACCGCGTAGAACCGGAACGCTGACTCCAGGGCATCAACGTTCTGCTCCCGGAGTTGCTTGTGGTAGTTGACGTAGTGCCCGAACAACTCGTCCAGCGCCCACGAGTCCAGGGATTCTGCCGAGGACTTGAGGTGACGAGGTTGTGCTCGCCCAGCCCCTCTAGACCGTCGGGCAGCGACTCCGGCTCCGGGCCATCCCCCCAGCGCAGGATCAGCACGTCGAGGAACTGCCGCTTGAGCGAAAGCTCCTCCTCCAGTCGCACCCCGTAGGCGGTCCCGGTGAAGAAGTCTTCGAGCAACAAACCGAACCAGCGGCACCAAGGAACCATGCGGAGCATTCAAAGAAGAGGAAACCGTTGATTAGGCGGACGGCCCCATCCTAGGGCACTCCACCCCAAAGGGAAAGCGCACCGGCTTGACATCCGTGCTTGATGGCTTTACCCTTGGGATCCATTATGGGTGATGCAGTACACCCAACGCTCTGGGAACCTGATGTTGGGCACGATCTTCACGGCCTTCGCCCAACCTGTTGAATGGTCAGGGAATTTTTGTTCAGGTGCTTAGACAGGAGCGAAGGGGATCACAACATCAGACCAGCAACTGCATTGAAGCCTGATCTTGAGATAAGACATCCGAGTTATGAAATACACCATCAATGAAAACATAATCTTTTTCAAGGAATCGCTCTCCCTAGAAAACATTACTGAGATCAAAGAGGTACTTGAATCTGAACTTGACTCACTCGGCACGCATCTCCAGTTTGATATGCAAGAAGTGACCTCATTGGACACTGCGGTGTTACAGTATTTTTTGTGCTTAAAACGAAATCTTCTAAAAAATAATAAAAACCTAGAGTTCGTTCATTTGAAAGAAAATCTTCTTGATCTTCTTAATCTTGTAGGACTGGAACAGCATTTTCTTGATCCTGTTCAACCGATCTCATAAGAGAAAGTAAAATGAAATTACTGTCTATTACAATCAGCAGGAAGATATTTTTTATCTTCTTAATCAATTCCATCATTACTATCACCATTTCCGGATTAGTGATTAATTCATTTTTAGACCTGTCAAAGACCCTGCATTACAGCTCTGAGGTTTTATCCACCTACAAAATAAATTTGGATTTAATCAGAATTGAACAAGCCAAGCTCAAAGGCTACGCGCAGTCATTTTATTTGAATGTAACCGAGGAATCTGCTAAAAACGGCATCCAAGTCATTAAAGATTCGATTGGTCGAATTGAAGAATCGCTAACAAAATTAAAAACAGAAAATAACAACTCAATCAACCAAAGTGAGGTGACAAGCTCACACCGATACTCTTTAAGAGGGGACCAGTTAGATGAATTTGATTCAAATATTTCAGGTGACACTAATAAAAATAACTGGAATGCCTTCAAAGAAAAACACAAAAATCAAGATTTTGTTTACAATTTTATGATCACTAGAAACATAAAAGAATTTGAACTTGAAAATCTAAAAACAACCTTAGGGAATTCAAGACTAAAAACCATAATTTCTTCAGATTTGAGCTTGATAAATACAGATATAAATAGACTAAATGTGCTTACAAAAAAAATCGCAATAAATTCTCTAGAAAAATTAGAATCAACACCACAATCCAAAAAAAATATATCCATTTTAATCAATGCCTTTAACGAATTCAAAGGGCAGCGCAAAAGAATCATCTTCCGCATCAGGTCCAAACGAGGACTCATCGCAGGAAAGCCGGCGTATGAGGAATTTATGGCAAAAATGATGGGCGGCGAAGAAAATCCTGAAGATGGTTTATTGAATAAAAATCTATATCATCGCCTGACGTTACTGATAGAAAAATTGGACGAGATGGTCAGTTCATCACAAAAAAAAGAAGATAAAAAAACCAATACAACTGGTTTAAACAACCTCAACAATTTAGACAAGATTCTTATTGAGTATTCTGGAATCCAACAAGAACTATCTACCATCGTCAAAGAAACCGATGTCCAAGATAACATCGACTCCTTCAATAAGATGGATTTAAACTTCACGAAAACTTTTGAAAGTGCAAAAAAATCCGGAAGCGTAATTATTGCAAGCGAGCTACTAGCTAATCATTTTTCTGATACAAATTTAGGATTGTCGCACATATTGGATGACATCAATTCAGTCGTCAATAAAGACATTGATCTTGTCAATAAAAGTGTAATCAGTGAAGCAGAAGAATTCATCTGGGTGGTTCTTGTTGTATCAGCCATCGGTGTGCTAGTTAGTCTCTTTTTTGGTTTTCTTGTCCGCAGATCAATCACCAATCCTGTTGATAATCTCGTTGAGATGGCCAAAGACATTGCTGAAGGGGAGGGGGATCTCACAAAAAGAATCCTAGTCTCTGGACAAGACGAGCTTGGGAATCTATCAAACTGGTATAATTTGTTTCTCAAAAAACTAAACAACATCATTGTTCAAGTCAAAAAACGGTCTCACAATATCAACAAAGTTTCCCAAGAGATGGCTTCGGGGAACCAAGAGCTTTCGACACGAACACATCAGCAAAGTGCATCTTTGGAAGAAACCGCAAGTTCTATGGAGGAAATCAACAGCATTGTCCAGAACAGTGCCGAAGAAGCCAAAAACGCCAGTGATCTAACAAAAAACGCGCAGCAATCCGTGGAAAACAGCCGCCAGCAGCTTCTAGATACCGTCAACAAATCGATCGAAACCAACCAAGAAATGCTCTTAAATCTTCAGGAGACAAATTCCAGAGTCGTCAATGCCATGGAAGACATCATGAAGAGTTCGAAAAAAATTGCTGGAATCATCACCTTGATCAACGACGTTGCGTTCCAGACCAATTTGCTCGCACTGAATGCATCCGTTGAAGCCGCCCGCGCAGGGGAACATGGTAAGGGGTTTGCTGTTGTCGCCACGGAAGTGAGAAAACTGGCTCATCGTTCAGCGAAAGCTTCAAAAGAAATCGGAGTCTTGATTGAAAACACCCTTGAGAGCATCGAGACGGGTCGGCAGCTAGTCACTGAGGGAGAAAAAGGTACTCAGGAAATGAGATCTAAAATTGAATCGATACTCAACCATCTGAAAAATGAAAGTGACTCCAACTTGAATGACATCATTCAAGCATTCCTCGAAGTTTCGGAAGTTATGGAAAACATCAAAGTCGCAGCTACAGAACAGGCAGAGGGTGTGGGGCAGATCAACACAACCATTGCTGACATGCAGCGAATCACTCAGGAGAATGCCACTCTAGTCGAAGAAAATGCTAGAGCCAGTTCCAGTATGGCCCAAGACACAAAACACCTTGAGGAGCTACTCAACAGCTTCAAGGTTGGTGAGGAAACTGATCCTAATGCCGCAAAAACTCTTCCAACAACCGACTCCTATCTCATTGAATCTAAAAACACACATGATCGAGATTCAGCAGAAGAGTCCGAATCCAATCCAGCAATGATGAATCATGACCCAGGGAAGGCACTCAATAAATTGAGAAATTTATCACCCTTCAAATAATCCGAACAGCCTAAGTCTGAAAGTTTTTTTGTTGAGGGAATTGATCGCTTCTTCAGATATTAGTTTTTATGGTGGTTCAAAAACCGAGTGATATACAGTATCAAAAGTATCAAGATTTTGTCGAATCTCAGCTAGGCATTGACTGGAGCAAGGGGAAGCAATACCTGCTGCACGGTCGCCTCAACTCTAGGTTGTACGAGCTGGGTTTGGATTACGATGAGTACTTCCAAGTACTGCAAGACAGCAAGAACAAGGGGGAACTTCAGTATTTTTACAATTTAGTAACCACTACAAAAACAGAATTTTACCGAGACCCGGCACTGTTTGATTGGTTCAGGGAGAATGTCCTCCCTGAATATTTCCACCAAATCAATACAGGAAAACGGGAAAAAATACGTATCTGGAGTGTAGGCTGTTCAACGGGCGAAGAAGCCTACACCCTTGCTTTTGAAACCGATCAATTGGCCCAATTATTATCAAGAACCCCGGAAGGATTTAAAATACTGGCTTCTGATGTCAACACAGACGTATTATTTTATGCAATACAGGGAGTTTACGATGAAAACCAATTACAAACCATCCCACGTCCTGTTCAGGGGAAACACTTCCGGTACATCAAAAATAACAATAAAAACCGCCAGCTTCAGGTTCGTGAACACATCAAGCAAAGGGTTGAATTTAGAATACTGAATCTGTTGGATTCTCGTTATCCTATTGCTACGAAATTCGAGGTCATTTTTTGCCGTAATGTACTTTATTATTTCAACAATGAAACTAGAACGATGATTCTCGACAAATTGGTTGAATTTCTGGCCCGAGACGGTTATCTAATTTTTGGCGGTACGGAAACAGGGCATCAAGTCGAAGGGGTAACCAAAATTCGACATAATGTTTTCAAGAAAAAATGAACCATTACCGTCTTCAATGTGGAATGAATGAATTCTAAAATATTAATAGTAGATGATTCCCGGATGATCCGAAATCATGTCCGCCGAATACTAGATTCTGGGCCAGAAGAGTATGAAGTGATTGAGCAGGCCGATGGCCATCAAGCACTGAACTGGCTCTCTCAACTCCACCAGCAGGAATTTCCCGATCTCATTTTGTTGGATCGGAACATGCCAAAGATGAGTGGGGATGAGTGCATCCGGATTTTAAAAAAAGATGAGGATTGGAAGAGAATCCCCGTGTTGTTTCTGACGGCGCAGGTCGAGATGAGTCAGTTGGTGAAAGGACTTGCAGAACTTGAAGCAGAGGATTATCTGCCAAAACCTTTCGATCCTGATGAATTACTGGCCCGGATCAAAGTTTTAATCCGTATCAAGCATGCAGAAGATTTGACTCATCAGTTGAACCGGGACCTAGAAAAATCCCTCGTGCTTCAGAAAAAAGCTTACGAGGATCTCAAGGAGACAAAAATTCGCCTCGCCGAAACCGAAGCAATTGCAAAACTGACGGGAGTTTTTGAAAAGTTTGTGCCCAAGGAGTTTCTCACGCGCATTGCGCCAGATGGACTGGAGAATCTCAGATTCGGCCATGCAGAAAGTGACAATATCACCATCCTGTTTTCCGATATCCGCTCCTTCACGGAGATTTCAGAAAGCTACTCCCCTCAGGAACTGATGGATTTCCTGAACGGCTACCTGAAGCAGATGAATCCACCAATCATGGAGAACCACGGGTTTGTAGATAAGTTTATTGGTGACGCAATCATGGCCGTCTTCGACAGCCCAGATCAGTCCGATGCGGAAGAGGCGAGAAACGCGATTGATGCGGCACTGGGAATGCAGAAGATGCTGGCCAAGCTCAATGTCAAACGCCGGAAACAAAAATTGACCCCGGTGGCGATGGGGATTGGGATTCACAGCGGGAACGTGATCATCGGAACGATCGGTTTTGAAGAGCGCATGGACTCCACGGTGCTTGGCGATGCCGTCAATCTGGCTTCCAGACTGGAAGGATTGACGAAGCATTACGGGTGTCCAGTGATCATTTCTAATGATACCTTTGATCTCCTCGAAAACAGGAAGGACCTATTACTACGGGAGTTGGACCGAGTGATGGTCAAAGGACGTCAGGCGCCGGTGACCATTTATGAAGTTTTTAATGGTGACGCTCCGGCTCTCAAGCAAGCCAAGCAAGATAGTTTTGATATTTTTGAGGACGGTTTGGCTTGCTACCGCAAGCGCCAATGGAAAAAGGGTCTGCAAGCTTTTGAGGACTGTCATCAAGGGTGTCCTCAGGATGCAGTCTTCCCGCTCTATGCGGAACGCTGTCGGCAGTTCCTCAAGAATCCTCCGCCCCGCAATTGGGACGGCATTTATACCTTTACCCAAAAATGACCCCCGACCAACTTCCCGTTGACGAGTTCATTGAGGAAGCAGAAGATTTGCTCCAAGACCTCGAAACCGCCCTGCTGGAACTCGAGTCCGAACCGCAGAACCGTGAACTGGTGGGGCGTGTCTTCCGTGATGTCCACACCCTGAAGGGTGGAGCCGGGATGGTCGCACAAACGGAACTTGCAAATTATACCCATCAACTGGAATCAATGCTGGACCGGATTCGCTCAGGTCAGCTTGAATGCACACCGCAGCTCATTTCCCTGTTGCTGAAATCCTTGGATTGTCTCCAGTCCTTCATCCGCAGTCTGCGCGGTGAAGGAGAGATCAATCAGGCTCTGAAGGAGGAAACCCTGCACCAGATTCAGTCTTTTGACAGCACGGCTCCCAAACAACCGACCGCACCGAGCAGCGCACCTGTTGAGAATGCAGAGCCGGAGCCTCCCGCTCCATCTCCTGTTGAGAATTTAAAGCCAGAACCTCCCGCTCCGTCTCCTGTTGCGGAGCATCGGCAAGCTTACCTGCTGACTTTGAAATTCAGCCACGACCTGTTCCAGAGAGGGGGGGATCCTCTGTTGCTGCTACGGCAGCTTGATGAACTCGGAGAAATGGCCGTCATTGTTCATCCCGGAAAACTTCCAGATCTCGAAGACTTTGATCCGGCACGATTATACCTCTGGTGGAGCCTCAAGCTCGTCACCGAATCTCCACTTACGGAAATCGAAAACATCCTCGTTTTCTTTCAGGAAGGCAACGACCTCAGCATTGAGTCCATTGATACACCCCCCGAAGACAGTGGAGTTGTCGTGGAAGCTCACCAGCGCATGATCCGGCAGGCCGAGGACTCCGCATCAACCCTCGAACCGCCCCATCGGGAGGGGGATCTGGACACCGAAATGGTCACTTCCGAGCCGGATCGCAGCACACCAGAGGTGGAGACGACCAGCATAACAGTGGAGCCAAAGGTGCAGGACACTCCTGAGAACACAGGAACCCTCAAGCCGATGAAGGAAACTCAGGTGGTGCAGTCCATCAGGGTTCACGTCGATAAGTTGGACAAACTCCAGAACCTCGTGGGAGAAACGGTGATTAACCAGTCGCGACTGATGCGTCTTAGCGAAGAAATCATCGCGATCGATGAAAACCTCGGGGAGATGGTCCTGCAATTTGTCGAGGAAAACGAGCAGTCTGTGCGTGAACTGCAAGATCAAATCCTCCAAGTCCGCATGGTGCAGGTGGGCAGCATCTTCACTCCCATGAAGCGCCTTGTCCGCGATTTTGCCATTGCGAGCAACAAGCAGATTCGACTGGAAATCAGCGGAGCCGATACGGAACTCGACAAAACCGTCACCGAACAACTCCACGGTCCGTTGGTACACCTCATCCGGAACGCCATGGACCATGGCATTGAAGAACCGGAAATCAGACAGCAGCATGGCAAAGATCCCACCGGGACCATCGCCCTGCGAGCCTCCCATCAGGAGGGCTTTGTTATTGTGGAAATTGAAGATGACGGGAAGGGGATGGACCCGCAGAAGATCATGGAGGCCGGGGTGCGCAAGGGACTGGTCAGTGCCGGGGATCAACTCTCGGAGCAGGAAGCCTTTCAGCTCATCTTCCAACCCGGATTTACCACCACCACCGAAGTGACCAGTGTTTCCGGACGCGGGGTGGGCATGGACTCGGTCAAGCGCGAAATCGAAGCCCTCTTGGGCAACATCGAAATACACAGCAACGTCGGCAAGGGAACACTGGTACGATTGAAACTCCCTCTGACCTTGGCTATCATTGAAGGGATGATCGTTCGAGTCGGTGTCCAGATCTTTATTCTGCCCCTGCTTGCGGTGCTTGAAGCCCTGCGGCCCCGCCCCGAGCAGATCAAACGGCTCAAACGTCGCGGGGAACTGATTGACCTTCGTGGGGAATACATTCCTTTGATTCGGCTTCATGAACGCCTCAAACTCGACGGTGCCACCGAAGATCCCAGCCGTGGACTGGTGATCGTCATCCAGCAAGGCAGCCAAAAACACTGCATGCTTGTGGACGAAATCATTGACCAACGCCCTGTGGTGATCAAAAACCTTGAGGATCACTTCATCCAAGTTCCCGGCATTGCCGGAGCAACTATTATGGGAGACGGCTCGGTTTCCTTCATTCTGGATGTCTCTACCCTAGCTGCCTGAAAAAGGAGTGACTATGGATACCACTTCCGACAACATCGGGTTCCTCAGTGATCTTGAGGAAGAAGAGGAATTTGACCTTGAACTCACACATCGGGAGGGCACCCAACTGATCACCTTCATACTTGGGGAGGAAAAATACGGACTTAAGATCCTCAAGGTCCGAGAACTGATCAGCTATCCGGAAGTTGTGACCCGCATTCCCGGAATGCCGGATTTTATTGTCGGCATGATCAACCTGCGTGGCCTTGTCATACCTATCATGGATCTGCGTCTGCGGTTCAGTATGGCTGACGGAGAGTATGACAAGTACACGGTCATCATCATCGTCCAAGTCGAAGATAAAATGGTCGGCCTGACAGTTGATTCGGTTGCCGACGTGGTCTACCTAGAAGAGGAGGAAACGCAGGGAACCGCAGACATTGCGACCAACATCGACACCCAGTTCGTCCAAGGAGTGGCCAACATCAAGGCGGATATGGTGATCCTGCTGGATGCTGATCGTTTGCTCTCAGAGCAGGAACTCGCCCAACTGACTCCCCAGTAACCCGAAGCTTCTCGCATTCATGAACCGTCCTGCCAAGGTTCTCATCATTGATGATTCGGCGGTCGCCCGTCAGACCTTGAAACTCATCCTTTCCGAAGACCCTGAGCTTGAGGTGGTGGGAACCGCACCCGATGCCCTGATCGCTCTGCGCAAGATTCCCGAACTGAATCCGGATGTGCTGACCCTTGATGTCCAGATGCCCAAGATGGACGGTCTGACCTTTCTGGAAAGGCTGATGAAGTCTAGGCCGATGCCGGTGGTAATGGTCAGTGCCTACACCCAAGCGGGTTCCGAGACGGCTTTACGCAGCTTGGAACTTGGTGCAGTTGACATCATTGAAAAACCCAAGATCGAGGTGCGTGAAGGTCTCAACGAACTGGCCATCCTGATTACCGACAAGGTCAAGGCTGCCGCGCAGGCCAAGCTAAAAACTCCACGTCAGCGGTTTCTGGAGCCGATGCCCAGACACGATACCGACGCTGTCCTCCCACCAAAAAAACCAAGTCGTCCTCTTGCAAAGCAGCAACCCTTGATCGCGATTGGCGCTTCCACCGGCGGCACCGAGGTTCTGCGGGAAGTGTTGAGCAGCCTGCCCCAAGACATGCCCGGCATCGCCATCGTGCAGCACATGCCGAAAGCATTCACCGGTTCCTTTGCCGAGAGTCTCGACCGGGTCTGCAAGATTGACGTGAAAGAAGCGGAAGCAGGGGACCGGGTGTTACCCGGAACGGCTTTACTTGCTCCTGGGGACATGCACATGATTCTGGAGGCTGACCCTGCGGGCTACCAGGCACGACTGAACGAAGGCGAACTCGTGAACCGCCATCGTCCCGCAGTGGATGTGCTTTTCCGTTCGGTGGCATCGATGGCAGGATCCGCAGCCATAGGTGTCATCCTGACAGGAATGGGCAATGACGGGGCCAAAGGGATGGCCGAAATGCACGACTCTGGAGCCCACACGATGGCACAAGACGAAGACTCCTGTGTGGTTTATGGAATGCCGCGAGTGGCAGTCGAAAGCGGAGCTGTTGATGAAGTGCTTAACCCGGAGCAGATTGTCAGACGTTTGCTTGAATTGCGCTGATTGGGGAGCGGGTTTCAGGAGGTGATGAAAAACAAATATTGATTCGGGCTTGACCTTCGGAGCCAAACTCGGGATGATAATTCCGCTTGTCTTTCCGCCCGGATGGTCCGGACGGTTTTTTCATTAATGCTTTCAAAAGGAGAAATAATGAAGGCACTTGCCAAAATCGCACTGGCGTTCATCGCCACAGGCGCATTGGTGTTCACGGCCAATGCCGGAACGGTCGATGATGTCAAAGCACGTGGAGAACTGCGTTGCGTCACCAGCACCGGCCTCGCCGGCTTCGCCTATCCGGATGCCAACGGCGTCTGGCGTGGGTTCGACATTGACTTCTGCCGGGCCACGGCAGCCGCTGTACTTGGGGATTCGACCAAGATCAAGGCAGTGAAGTCCACTGGAAAAACCCGTTTCACCATCCTCAACGCCGGAGAGGCCGATGTGCTCTGGCGTAACACCACCATCACTTTCACACGTGATGTGGGCGTGAAACTGCGCTTCTTGGGCGTCAACTATTACGACGGCCAGGGCTTCATGGTCAACAAGACCAAGTACGACATCAAGAGTGCTAAGGAGTTGGACGGGGCATCGGTCTGCATCGCCACCGGAACGACCACCGAGTTGAACCTTGCCGATTACTTCCATGCCAACGGCATGTCGTATGAAGCGGTGACGATCGAAACCGCAGACGAGGGACGCACGAACTACCTCGCCGGCCGTTGCGACATCTACACCACGGACGCTTCCGGTCTCTCCGCGCAGCGTTCCACTTTCCCGAATCCGGACGATCACATCGTGCTTCCGGAAATCATCTCCAAGGAGCCGCTCGGTCCCGCTGTCCGTCATGGGGACGACCATTGGGCCGACATCGTCACTTGGGTGCTGAACGCCACCATCACGGCTGAGGAGAAAGGCATCACCTCTGACAACGTGGACAGCATGATGAACTCCAAGGATCCGGAAGTCCTGCGCCTGCTCGGCGTCGAGGGCAACCAGGGTGCTGAACTTGGCTTGAGCAAAGACTGGGCGTACCAGATTATCAAGCAAGTCGGCAACTACGGCGAGATCTTTGAGCGCAATATTGGCGTGAACACCCCGCTCGGCATTGAGCGCGGCATCAACGCCCTCTGGACGGATGGGGGTCTCATCTACTCCCCGCCGTTCCGCTGATCGTCTGATTCGTCGCTCAGCGACTTTTCATCGGTAGTCATGAAAGTGTGCCGGTTCCTGCGGGGATCGGCACACGCTTCATGTGCTGTCCACTCCTGCTTCCCAATTCTCGACACAAGCTGGCAGCGATGGGTGTTCCCACTGGCACAGAGCCAAGTTCAGGTAACCTGATCGCAAGGCTCTGGGGCAACGAAGAAACCCGCTCCGTCATCATCCAGATCGTGACGCTGACGGTTGTCTTTGCGGTTCTTGCCTTGCTCGTCCGCAATGTGGTCATCAACTTTGCGGCCCTCGGCAAGAGTTTCAGTTTCGACTTCTTGTTCGCGCCATCCGGTTACGACATCACCTTCTCGCCCTTCATCGAGTACAGTTCACGCAGCACCCACCTCCGGGCTGCTGCCGTCGGCATCCTCAACACGATTTTTGTGGCCGTGTGCAGCATTGTGCTGGCAACGGTCATGGGCTTCACCATGGGCATCCTGCGGCTCTCCAGCAACTGGCTGGTCAACCGCATCGTTTACGTCTTTATTGAATTCACCCGCAACGTGCCGCTCCTGCTGCACATCTTCTTCGTCCATGGGATCATCGTCACCACCCTGCCGGTGCCCAAACAGGCGATGAACATTTCGGACACCTTCTTTCTGACCAACCGTGGCTTTTATGTTCCGGCCCCCGTGCTTGAGGAAGGGGCCGGAGTGGTTGTTATTATTTTGGGACTCGCCATCCTGTGCGTCATCGGCTTCTGGCGTTGGGCCAAGCAGGTGCGGGACGAAACCGGAAAAATCTATCCGGTGTTCTGGGTTTCGGTGGGGGCGATTGTGGGGGCCACCGGAATCGCCTATTTCTTGATGGGCATGCCGCTTTCCTGGAGCATGCCTGCGCTCAAGGGCTTCAACTTCAAGGGCGGTATGGCACTCAAGCCAGAATTCCTTGCCCTCTGGCTCGCGCTTTCCTACTACCACGCCTCCTTCATCGCGGAGATTGTGCGCGGGGGCGTCCTCGCTGTCAGCCACGGTCAGACGGAAGCCGCTTATGCCGTTGGGTTGCGCCCCAGCCGTACTCTGCAACTCGTCATCGTCCCGCAGGCACTACGGGTCATCATCCCGCCGCTGGCAAGCATGTACCTCAATGTCACCAAGAACTCGTCGCTGGCCATCGCCATCGGCTACATGGATGTGGTGGCGACCATTGGCGGCATCACCCTGATGCAAACAGGCAAGGAGATGGAGACGATGATCATCGTACTCCTGACCTACCTGTTCTTCTCTCTGCTGATTTCTGCGTTCATGAACTGGTTCAATCGCAGAATGAAACTTGCTGAACGGTAATCCGGAGGACTTGTGAGCGAAAGCAACACCCCAAATCCAAACTACGAACCCGGCGCACATCCGGATTGGCCACCACCCGTCAAAACCACGGGGGTGATCGGCTGGGTGCGGCTCAACCTGCTCTCCTCGCCGCTCAACATCGTTATGACCGTTGTGGCCCTCTGGTTTCTGGGAACCGTGATTCCCTCCCTGATTGAGTGGCTGTTGATCAACGCCGTCTGGGACGCCGAAAATCGTGTGGACTGCTGGAAGCAAATGACCTTTCCCGGCGATCCGGATTACCTGAGCAAGGAACTTCCCCGAGGCTGGGTGCAACCCGGCGGGTGCTGGGCGTTCATCGAAAACCGCATGTCGCTCTTCGTCTATGGTTTCTATCCGGAACCCGAACGCTGGCGCGTCAAGCTCTCCTTCCTGATGCTGGTCGTTGCTGTGCTGTCCGTCCTCTGGGACAAGATGCCGGGACGAAAAATTTTCCTCTGGTATGCGGTGGCGTTCCCGTTCCTCGCGGGCTGGCTGCTGGTTGGCGGATTCGGGCTTTCCCCTGTGGAGACGGACCTGTTCGGCGGCATCCTGCTGACTCTCATCCTCGGAGTGACCGGGATCACCTTCTCGCTACCGCTCGGAATCATGCTGGCTTTGGGGCGCCGTTCAAAGATGCCGGTGGTGCGCATCCTCTGTGTGCTGTTCATCGAGTTCATCCGCGGCGTCCCCCTGATCGCCCTGCTCCTCCTGGCTTCGACGATGCTCAACTACTTCATGCCGCCCGGAACGGTCTTTGACCTCTTGGTGCGGGTGCTGATCATGGTGACACTGTTCTCGGCGGCTTACATCGCCGAGGTCGTGCGTGGCGGCTTGCAGGGCATTCCCAACGGGCAGCACGAAGCTGCTGATTCGCTTGGGCTCAACTACTGGAAGGCGAACCGGCTGATCATCCTGCCGCAGGCGCTGAAGATCTCGATCCCCGGCATCGTCAACACCTTCATTGGTCTCTACAAGGACACCACCCTGGTGCTGATCATCGGCATGCTCGACCCGCTGGGCATCGGGCGCTCCTCGCTGGCCGATGCCGAGTGGGCGGGGCTGGCCCGGGAAGTCTATCTGTTTATCGCGATTTTCTTCTTCATTAGCTGTTTCAGCATGTCGAGATACTCGATTTACCTTGAGAAGAAACTGGACACGGGCCACTAACGGAAACGATTATGACCGCTAACACCGAAACGAACATAAGCTCCGCACCGTCTGTGGATGCTTCCGAGGTGATCATCTCCATTGACGCGATGCACAAATGGTTTGGTGATTTTCACGTTCTCAAGAACATCAACCTGAAGGTCCACCGGGGCGAGCGCATTGTTATCTGCGGCCCGTCCGGTTCCGGAAAATCCACCCTGATCCGCTGCATCAATCGGTTGGAGGAGCATCAGCAAGGAACCATTGAGGTGGACGGGACGGAACTGACCCATGACCTCAAGAACATCGAAATCATCCGCTCCGAAGTCGGCATGGTTTTCCAGCACTTCAACCTCTTTCCTCACCTGACCGCGTTGGAGAACCTCACGCTTGCGCCCATCTGGGTGCGCAATACTCCCAAGGCGGAAGCTGAGGAAGCGGCGATGAAGTATCTGGAGCGCGTCAAGATTCCGGAACAGGCCCACAAGTATCCCGGTCAGCTTTCCGGCGGTCAGCAGCAGCGTGTCGCCATCGCCCGCTCGCTCTGCATGAACCCCCGGATCATGCTCTTCGATGAACCGACCTCTGCGCTTGATCCGGAGATGATCAAGGAGGTGCTGGATGTCATGATCGAACTCGCTGAAAGCGGCATGACCATGCTCGTCATCACCCACGAGATGGGTTTCGCCACCGCCGTTGCTCACCAAGTGATGTTCATGGACGAGGGTGAGATCATCGAGCAGAACATCCCTCACGAATTCTTCAACAATCCCCAGAACGACCGCACCAAGCTCTTCCTGAGCCAGATTCTCCAGCACTGACTGCACTTCCGGAATGTTGGCCTGCGTTTGACAAAAGGCTTGCGTTCCGGAAATGTGTCCCTTAGCGTGAAAACTTGCAATGGAGCGCTAGCTGCCCGGAACCCCGGTATCTCTTTAAGGAATCTTCATGAAAAAAGACGAGGAAAAAAAGGACGACTCAATAGACTCGGGTGGCTTGGCCACCAAGATGCTGCAAACCCGCACCATCATCATCTCTCAGCAAGTCAACTCCGAACTCACACAGAAAGTCCTCGGACAGATCCTCCTGCTGGAGCAAGAGGATCCTGAAGCGCCGATCATGGTGTTCATCAACTCTCCCGGAGGCGAGATGTTCTCAGGGTACGCGATTTTTGACACCCTGCGTTTCGTCAGTTGCCCCGTCACCACCATCGTCACGGGCTTCGCCGCCAGCATGGGTTCGATCCTCAGCCTCGCGGCGGACAAGGGGCGGCGCTTTGCGATGCCACAGGCGAAGATTCTGATCCACCAACCTCTGCTGATGGGTTATCAGGGGCGTGCGGCGGACTGCGAAATCCAAGCCCGCGAAATTCTAAAAACGCGGGAACATCTCATCAATCTCTACTGCGAGTACACCGGACGCGACTACGATGAGATCAAACAGGCGATTGACCGCGACAACTGGTTCACTGCGGAAGAAGCCCTTGATTTTGGACTGCTTGACAAGGTGGTGCGTACACGAAAGGAACTCAGTTCCTGAGAAGAGCGATGCCTACAATAACATTCGATACTCTGAAGTTCGTTGAGTCCCTTAAAAAATCGGGATTTGATGAGCAGAGGCTAAGGGGTTGACATCTGCGTTTCAAGAAGCACAAGATACGCATTTGGATGAGTTGTCCACCAAAAAAGATTTGAACGAACTACGCTTGGAAATCAAGGGAGAGTTGTTGGTCATCAAATGGATGCTGTCACTGATCATCATTGTAAGCGTGGTTCCAATACTCAGAAGCTGGTTGGAAGGCTAATCCAAGAAGGAAATAATGTACGATATCCTCGTCATTGGCAACGGTCTAATCGGCTCGGCGGCTGCAAAATACCTCAGCGGCACCGATTTGAAAGTTGTCATTGCAGGCCCGCTGGAACCGACAGATTGGGCGTCGCATTCCGGCGTGTTTGCCAGCCATTACGATGAGGGCCGCATCACCCGGATGCTCGATCCTGATCCGCTCTGGGCGGAACTAGCGCGTCGTGCGATCCATGCCTATCCGGAGATCGAACGCGAGAGCGGCTTACAGTTTTTCCAGCCGGGAGGATGCTTGAAGGTCGCTCCGGACACTCCACAATTTGCGGAACTCCACGCCTCGCTGGAGTCGGTTCGGAAGCGGTTGAACCTGACCACCTGCGAGTCGTTGCGCAGTGCGGAACTTCAGGATCGGTTTCCTTACTTCGCGCTCAGTGGACACGCCGGAATGCTCGAATCCGGAACGGCAGGGCACATCAGCCCCCGTGCCCTTGTGCAAGCCCAGACACGCATTGCACAAAAACGCGGGGCTACGCTAGTGTCCTCATATGTTGAACGCTTGGAAGTGAATACAGAATCGGTCACCGCGTGGTGCGCGTCCGGGGAACAGCTTCAGGCCAAGCGGGTGTTGGTCTCGTCTGGAGCGTTCAGCAACGGAGTGTTGCCAACTCCGCTGGATTTTGAAGTGCAACTGCGCATCGTGCTCTTTGCCGAACTGGACGAGGCCGAAGCCGCCCGGCTTCAGGACATGCCGGACGTGATCCAAGGGTTTGCCAACCATCCCACGTTGCAGGATGTCTATGTGCTGCCGCCCATCTGCTACCCGGACGGAACCAACTTGCTCAAGATCGGAGGGGAACCCCACAGGCCTCGTATCCCGTCAAATCAGGACGAACTCAAGGCGTGGTTCCGCACCGGGGATTGTCCGGAAGAAGTGGACCCGCTCAAAGCTGCGCTGTTTGCGCTGATTCCGGACCTACGGGCCACGGCCTTTCACAGCAAACCCTGTGTGCTCACCTATACACCCACCAACCGCCCGTACCTCGACACCGTGGTTCCGGAGCGACTCTTCGTGGCCGCTGGCGGCTGTGGGTTGTCGGCAAAATCTTCGGACGCCATCGGGCACCTCGCTGCGCAATTGACACATCGCAGTGGCTGGGAAACTCCGGCAGGTTCACTGCTGTGCCCCGAAGCCTTCCGTATCCCACAAATCCTAGAAACCAAAGCCGCCTAGTTTCACACACTGCTGCCATGTCAAAGAATCTGATCATCGTCGAATCACCTGCCAAAGCCCGGACCATCAGCAAGTTCCTTGGGCCGGATTACACCGTCACCGCCTCGATGGGCCACGTCCGGGATCTCCCGGAGCGCGACCTCGGCTTTGACCCTGCACAAGACTTTGCGCCGCAGTACCAAATCTCGAAGGACAAGGAGAAGACCATCAAGGCGCTCCGCAAGTCAATCGGCCCGGACACCACCGTCTTCCTTGCAACCGACGAAGACCGCGAAGGGGAAGCCATCTCTTGGCACTTGATCGCGGCGCTGGGACTCGATGACCGTCCGGTGCAGCGCATCGTCTTTCACGAGATTACAAAATCGGCGATCCTCAACGCCCTCGAAAATCCCCGCGAGTTGGATCAGAAACTTGTGGACGCGCAGCAGGCGCGGCGCATCCTCGACCGCGCCGTCGGTTATGAACTCTCGCCGCTGCTCTGGCGCAAGGTGAAGCCCGGACTCTCCGCCGGGCGTGTGCAGAGCGTTGCCGTGCGCATCATCGTGGACCGTGAGCGTGAAATTCGGAAATTTGAACCTGAAGAATACTGGCGGCTCAAGGCACAATTTCCCGGCTTTGAGGCAGAGCTTGCGAAAATCAACGGCAAAACCGCGAAAGTGCCCAACGAGGACGCCGCGCAGGCCATCGAAACCAGTGTCCGCAGCGGAACCTGGGCGGTGCAGTCCGTGACCGAAAAGGAAACACAACGCCAACCGCCTCCGCCGTTCACAACCTCGACGCTGCAACAAGATGCCTCCGTTAAGCTTAGTTTCTCGGTCAAACACACGATGTCGGTGGCCCAGCAGCTTTACGAGGGCAACTTCGAGATTCCGGGCTACAGCGGTGGCTTGATCACCTACATGCGAACGGATTCGGTCACGCTCTCAGAAGACTCGCTCAAGCAGGCGCAGCAGGTGGTCACGCAGGAGTTTGGAGCCAAGTTTGCCCTGCCGACACCCCGACGTTTTCGCAACCGCTCCAAAAACGCACAGGAGGCTCACGAAGCGATTCGTCCGGTCGATCTCTCCAAAACCCCAACGGCAGTCCGGGGGTTCCTCAAGGACGAGCAGGCCCGGCTTTACGAACTGATCTGGCGTCGCATGGTGGCGGGTCAAATGGCCGCCGCCAATTTCGCCCGCACCGTGGTGCAGGTCGAAGCCGGGGCGCAGCGCGAGTGCCTGTTTGAAGCGAAGGGACAGCGCATCCTTTTTCCCGGATTTTTGCAGGCTTACGTCCGGGAAGGAGAAGACCCCGGAGTTGCGCTGGGCGAGAAGGACGTGATCCTGCCACACGTCGAGCAGGGGCAGACGCTCACGCTGAAAGGCTTCAGCAAAGAGCAGTTGTTCACCAAGCCGCCCGCCCGCTACACCGAGGCAACGCTGGTGAAGAAGCTCGAATCCGAAGGCATCGGACGCCCCTCGACCTACGCCCCCACGATTTCCACAATCCAAGACCGCAAGTATGTGGAACGGCGGGAGACTGACAAACGCCTCCAGCCCACGGACATCGGCGAGGTCGTCAACGATTTTCTCACCAACCACTTTGAGGAAATCGTCAACCTCGGCTTCACCGCCAAGATCGAGCGGCAGTTCGACCACATCGCGCAGGGCGACGAGGACTGGATTTCCATGCTGGGAGGCTTCTACTTCCCCTTCCATCAGCGCGTTGAGGAAAAGGGCAAGTCCGTCACTCGCGCCGAAGCCTCCGCCACGCGGGTGTTGGGTGCCGATCCGAAATCCGGGCGCGAACTGAGTGTGCGCATGGGACGCTTCGGACCGATGGTGCAAATCGGCACCAAGGACGACGAAGACAAGCCGCTGTTCGCCTCCATTCCTGTCGGTTCCAACATGCACGAACTCACGCTGGAGCAGGCGCTGGATTGCTTTGCCTTGCCCCGGACACTGGGGCAGGACGAGGCAGGAGAGGACGTTTCGGTGGGGCGCGGGCGCTACGGTCCTTATGTCCGGATTCAGCGGGAATACCACTCGTTGCCTGCCGAGGAGGATCCAATGGCGATCACGCTGGAACGCGCCCTCGAAGTCATCGGGGAGGGTCGGGAGACCAAGGCGAAAAGCTTGATTCACGATTTTGGCGAAATCCAGGTGCTGAACGGACGTTTCGGCCCGTACATCAAGCAGGGCAAGAGCAACTACAAAATCCCCAAGGGCACCGATCCGGAAACTTTGGACGAATCCACCTGCCAGCAGGTCATTGCCAAGGCGCCCCCTCCAGGAGCGCGACGGGGTCGTGGCGCCAAACGCAAATCCGCCTGAAGCCGAAACCCGACATGACTGAGACCACAATTTCCCAGCCGGTGATCGAAACCTTTCCGGTTGGCCCGCTCCAGTGCAACTGCACCATCCTTGGCGATCCCATCACCCAGCAGGCACTTGTGATTGACCCCGGAGGCGATGCCGATCTCATTCTTGAACGGCTCCAGCATCACGGTTTGTCCGTCACCCGCATCCTCCACACTCACGCGCATCTCGACCACTTCCTCGCCTCCGGGCGCATCAAAGCAGTGACCGGGGCCGAACTCGCCCTACATCCGGACGACAAAATGCTCTGGGATCAATTGGAGGAGCAATGTCGCATGTTTGGAGTGCCGTATGAACCCGCTCCACCTCCGGATCAGTGGTTGGAGCATGAGGAAGAAATTTCGGTTTCGGACATCTGCGGATGCGCCCTGCACACGCCGGGGCACACGCCCGGCTCCACTTGCTTCCTGTTTGCAGAGAGCAAGTTTCTCGCGGCAGGCGACACCCTCTTTCGGGGGTCAATCGGGCGGACTGATTTTCCGGGCGGGGATTATCAGGCGCTTGAGCGTTCCATCCGGGAGCAACTTTACACGCTGGACGAGGAAACCACTGTGGTCACCGGACACGGCCCGCCCACCACGATTGGCGAGGAAATGCGTACCAACGCTTTCATTCGAGCGTGAAGGGGCGGTAACGGGTTTCCAATTCCAGCAGCTTGGCTTTCTTGTCCACGCCGCTGGCAAAGCCGGTGAGCTTGCCGTTCTTGCCAAGCACACGATGACAGGGGACGATGATGGAGATGGGGTTGCGCCCGTTAGCGTGTCCCACCGCTCTTGCAAAGCGGGCATCCCCCAAACGCTCGGCCTGTTGCTGATAGCTGCGGGTTTCGCCATAGGGAATCTCTCGCAGTGCCTGCCATGCCTGCTGCTGAAACGTGGTGCCTTCGGGAGCCAACGGCAGATCGAACTCAAAGCGCTTGCCGCCGAAATACTCCTCAAGCTGACGTTGCGCCTCAGCCAGCACTTCCGTTTCCTGTTCCACAATCCGTAAACCCTTGCGCTCCAGTGCTTTGGAATCAAACGGTTGATACGAGAGGGTTTCAAAATCGATTCTGCAGATGTGATTGTTGCGGGCGACCATCACCATTTGCCCCAAAGGGGAATCGAAACGCTGGAGGACGAGGAGCTTTTCAGGCATCGCTCAAGCGGCACTGGCTTGGGGCTTGCCGAGGATTTCGGCAATGGTGTGATCCTTCTCTTTCCAGATTTGCAGTAGCCACTTCCGCACCCGAGGACTGGCCCCTGAGTCTTCAGACTCGGCAGACCCCGGAACAGGCAGCAACCGGGCCTGTACCACCGCCTGTGGAATTCTGCCCGCAAACAGGTCGACGACGGTGGGACATTCCGGGTTGTCTGGGTACACGATGGTCAGGTCCAAGACGGCATCCAGCGAATCCCCAAGCAGGCCGATCACGGTTGCCACTCCCGCAATCTTTGGCTTGAGCAAGTGCGTGTACGGCGAGCTTTGTTTTGCGTGCTTGGCAGAGGTGAAGCGTGTTCCTTCCGAAAAATTCAGCAGGGTGCTGGGCATTCCTTTCATGCGTTCACAGTTTTTACGCACGGTTTCCAAATTACGTTCTCGCAGTTCCGGACTTTTCGCAAGTTGCTTTGCGGTGTAGCGTTTCATGAACGGAAAATCCATCGCCCAGCACGCCTGCCCAAGAAACGGCACCCAGATCAGGGATTGTTTGATGAAGATGCGTCGTCCGGGGATCCGGCGAGCGAGCGCGTATTCCAGAACAGGCATGTCCACCCAGGTCTGGTGATTTGCCAAAACGAGATAGCTGCGGTTCCGGGACAAACCTTCCGGCAGGTCCAGCACAATTTTGGTGGAGTGGCTCCAGTCGAGGAATCGGCTGTTGACGGTGGACCACGTTGCTCCCATTTCCACAAACCATGCAGTCCAGAAGTGTCGCCACGCCGGAAAAGGCAGCATCAGTTTAAGAGGAGAGAGGGCCACCATGATGCCAGAAAACACCATCGTGTTGAGGATGATCAGCGTAATCATGAACATTGCCCGAATCATCTGGAAAGCAGAGAGCAGCATCGAAATGGGCGGAGTGGCGCGTGTTCGGGGGCGTTCAACGCCCCGCAAGGCAGGGAAGTGAGCCGCCGCCTAGGAAACTTCGGCAGCGTCGCTGCTTTTGTCTGAGAGCAGCCCCAGTGCCTGAGCGGCCCAACCCAAGGCGATGAAGGTGATCGGAATACCCGGAACGGCGACGATGACCCCAATCCACGGGAAGATGAACAGATAGAAGACTTCTTCAGGAATCATGGAACGTGCTAAGCTGAAGTTGCAATTGTAACCAACCAAGACAGTGTTTTACCATAAGCCCTCACGGAACACAAGCCGTCCTTCCGCAACATGGAATCGGGGTCGCTTCGGTTTGCTGCTGCTGGCTGTTGTATTGCTGCTGCTGAGTTCATGCTACCCCAAGTCTGTGGACTACCAATTCGGCTGGACCACTGAGACTGTGAGCGGTGCTGTCGTGGATCAGCAAGGCAACCTGCCCGACACGGACACCTTCATTATCATCAAGGAGTATTACGGGCAGTTTGTCGAGTTTGACGGAGATTCTCCCCTCTACACCCCCAGAGCTAGGCTGGTGCGTCCTGATGCCAACGGGCACTTCCGGATCATGTTCGATCTCAAAGCCTCACGTCTCGAACTCGCGTTTGTCGCATCCGGCTTTGAGATGCAGCGCTTCCGCTTCAATCGTCAGTTTGGCGTCGGCGAGTTGCACTACGATGCCACTCTGGAAGCAACACCCGCATGGCGTGAGCATTTTCTGCTGCAAGTTGGCCCGTTTCTCGAAAACTTCATCATCGAGCAACGCTACCAAATGCCCGACCTTCAGCAACTCCACCTCGGCGACTGGCTGGCGGCCGAACGGCTCAAGCTGCACCGCAGTTCCGATTCATAAAACTTTGCGCGGCGCTTTCGGTATTTTTCCTGCCGGGTTGCGCAATGCTCTAACGGTTGCAATCGTCCGGAGTTTTCGGGAGCGCCCAATCTGGGGTTTGTGGAGGCTCGTTTTCTCCGGGCATTCCCCAGTCTGCCATTCCTGCGGCTAAATCACCGACCTCGTCCACCTGCAAGCACGGTTCGGATTGCATCTCTTCTCCCGGCAGGTTGAACCTTGGCACCGAAAGCTCCTGAGCCAAGGTGTACACATAATCCGGAACCTCCGCTTCCAAACCAAACTGAAGCTGTCGGGACGACGATTCTGGAGTCTGCGGGACAGAAGCGGGCTGAGAAGTCGGAGTTGGCTCCGAACCACCCTGCCGCAGGGTGTGCAACAGGTGCCGCATCCGCTTGGGGCGGTCCAAGAGGGAGCGGACCAGTGCCCGATGTCGCTTCAGGAGGCGTGGCCCTTCCTGATGAAAGAGGGAAAACCAGCGGAGGTTTTTGGGGGAATGCACCACCGCCTTTCCGGAAAATAGGGGCTGGTGGCTTTCCGGCATGTCCTCGTGATGTTCCACAACCGCGCATCCGGGGAAGCACTGCTCTGGCTTTGCGTAGCGTTCCTGCAACTGCTGCTTCAGTCGGAAGGCCTCCGGATGTCCCCCCAAAGCCCGCGTCAGATGCTCGGTGCGGTGGCCCTCCTGCCACGTCTCCACCAAGTGCGCTTCACAGTCGCCTTCACGTTGGCAGATGGGACAGGTCAGCCGATGCGACTGGTAGAGGATACGAGGTTGCGGGGTCATTCCGATTGACCAAAAAACAGATGCGCTCCAAGCCTAAAGCTTCCGGAACGCCGAAACTTACAGCAGTTCTGTCGCCAAGAGATGGGGACGGGCACGGGTGATGCGAACGGGCAGCAGTTCGCCAGCGCGAGCCGTTTCAGCGGCCACGGCAACCGCATAGTTCCCACGGGTGCGGCCCATCCAGCATCCGGGTTCGCGGGGGTGTCGTCCTTCGATCAGTACTTCCTGTTCGGAACCCACCAGCGCCGCCTGCTTGGTGTGCGAGATTTTCTCCTGAACCTCCAGCAAAATCCGCAGGCGTTCACGCCGCACGTCATCCGGAAGTTGGTTGTCATACTGTGCCGCCGGGGTTCCCGGACGTGGAGAGTACTTGAAGGTGTACATCAGGTCAAACTCAACCTCGCGGACCATCTCCAAAGTGTCCTCAAAATCCGCAGCGGTTTCGCCCGGAAAACCGACGATGAGGTCGGTGGAAAGCGCGGCTTCCGGAACCCGACACCGCAGCATCGCGACCTTTTCCAGAAACTGCTCCCGGGTGTACCAGCGACGCATGCTGCGCAGAATCGTATTTGAACCGGATTGCAAGGGCAGGTGCATTTGCTCGCAAACCGTGCGCAGATCCCGGATAGCATCCGCCAGTTCCTCGTGAAAATCCTTGGGGTGCGGCGATGTGAAGCGCACCCGCTCCAGCCCGGAGATTTGATCCAACTCCTCCAGCAGTTTCACAAAACTGACGCCGTTCGCCTTGTACGAGTTTACGTTTTGCCCGAGCAGACAGATTTCCTTGGTTCCGGAATCCACCAGCCGCTTCGCTTCATCGAGAATGTTGCTCGCCTCACGACTCACCTCCAACCCCCGCGTGATTGGAACGATGCAGAAGGAGCAGAAGTTGTTGCAACCCTTGGTGATCGCCAGATGCGATTTGAGTCCGGATTTGGAAGTTTCAAAGGTGTAGCCGGGCACGAAGTTGCGTACCTTTTGGCGATGCGCCTTGCGCTCAGTGCGCACCACCCGCTGCCCCTGCTCCACCTCTGCGAGCAGTGCTGGCAGGTCGTAGAGGTTATCGGTGCCAAAAACAAGATCAACGTTGCGGGCACGTTGCAGAATGGCTTTGCCCTCCTGCTGTGCCACACAGCCCCCCACGCCAATCCGGAGGTTTGGTTTCTGCGCCTGCAACTTCCGCAGCTTTCCGAGTTGGCTGAAGACCTTGTGTTCGGCCTTTTCTCGCACGGAGCAGGTGTTCAACAAGATCAGGTCCGCCTCTTCCGGATGCTCCGTGAAAACGTAGTCCTGCTTGAGGACACCAAGCATCTTGTCGGTGTCATACTCGTTCATCTGGCAGCCCCAGGTCTGGATATGAACCTTCCGGATCGGTGCAGGTGCCGCTTCTAAAATCTCGGTGTCGGACATCAGGCAGCGATGGGTTGCATGGACTCCAAGTCAAGTTCCTGCTCCGCTAACTGACACGCTGCGGCCAGCAGGTTCTTCGGAAATTCCGCATGGTGGGTGGCCCCCTCCCACCGCCACTGGGTTTCCTCCAGTTGCAGCCCGTGGGCCGTGGGTTTCACATATTCGTACCAGCGGTTGCGAAGCTGAAGTTGCAGGGAGGCTACCTGATAGTGGAGGCCATCCCGCTGAAAACTGCGCTTCGGCTGAGCCTCCGCCTCTGTAGATTCAACGGACTTGAGGAGTAATCGGAAGTCGAATTTTCCCCACATGAAGCTCAGGCGCAGTTGCCCGGAAGCGCTCCCGGTTTTGAGGATGGTGTAGTTCTGTCGGTTGATCGTGTGTTGTTTCACGTTGCTGTCTCGGATAAGTTCCTCGCTGTCAAAAACCCTCACATTGAGGGCGCGCCAAATTCCTTGAAGGCCATCAAAAAATTGGGGCTGGGGCTGAGTTGCAGAGGCTGGAAGCCCTTTTCCAACTTCCGCCAAGTTTCGCTGAGAATGCGCAACTGCGTTCCTTTCCGACGGACGTACAATTCCTTCCAGCCCAAATCCTTGGTTCCCGTGGATTCGTAGTGCTGCATAAACCGTATATGATAAATGCTTTCGTATTCAAAGATCGAGACATTGCTGATCTGGATGCTCCGATCTTGGTTCGCCTGATTCACCTCGCGCTTGTGGGCAGTCCAGCCTTCATAATCCCAGCGCTTGTTCCGGAAATCCTCAGAATAGAGCTTCAAGTAGGCTTCCGTCTGATTCGATTCCCATGCCGTCCGCCACTGCTCCAAGAAATTGAAGAGGTACTGCTGCACCAAGCTGAGTTGCTTGTCCGTGACAAGCCGAAAATATTTACTGATGATGACCGGGGTTTCACGAGCTGCAATTTGTGGTGCCATCCGGGCAAAGTCCCAGTTGTTCACCGAAATGCAGCCACGGGTGGCCACGGGTTGCCATTTGCCCGAACCATGGATCCAAATGCCGCCCCCATTCTTTTTGAGAAGCTGATCGAGGTGATTCGGATAGTTGAGAACGAAGGCACCTGCCCCATAAACCTGTGCGTCTGCCCCATAAGTCTTGATCAGTTCGGTGCCTGTCCACTCCCGGACAGTCCAGAACACCCCGTTTGGGGTGCGAAGGTCGCCTTCTTCGAACTTGTCCCCGGCCTTCTGCCCCGCCGTGCACGAGTACTGCGCTACATTTTCCCACTTGCTTCCGTAGCGGTAAATTCGCAGATCGCATCCCGATTTCTCCACGACGACTACTGTGGCTCCGGGGTAGTCGTAGAAAACCAGGGAACTGGGCCGTAGCGTTGCGGCAAACCTCTGCGCAGGGTTGACCCCAATTAGGAGCAGCAGGACGAGGATTCGCAGGGTGGGCATGGGCAGTCCGGAATCGGCGCGTCAGCGCTGCTTGCGGTACTGCCGGATGATCCAGAAGGAAATGGAACCGACCATGGTGATCGGCAGCAGCATGAGCAGCGCGGTTGTCAGATAGAAGGCCTCCCGATTCTCAACCCCTGAGAAACAGGTGGCGCATGCAAAGACACTGTTGGAGAAAAATAGAGAAATGCTGGCAACAACGCAAGTCCAGAGCGCACGGTAGCGGAGTCGAGTTTCAGGGCACACTTGCGGTTTCATGCCAGATAAACGAGGACGTAGAGGATCGGCCACACGCCAACCACGAAGTACCACAGCATCCGGACCGCCGAAGCCCCTCCTTGCGTGAGGGGCCGTTCCTGAGCGGGGTTCATCCGCATCCATGTATAAGCCAGAGCAATCAGCGCCCCAAGCACATGCACCCCGTGGGCACCAATGATGAGGTAAAACAATCCTCCATAAGTGCTGGAAGTCATCGTCAATCCGAACCCAAGCATCTGCACCCACTCGTAGCCTTGAAACACCAAGAAGAAAGTGCCCAGCACCACTGCAATCCCCAAGGTTCGGCGAGCCGTTTCTAGGCCAGCCCGAAACTGTCGTCCGGCAAGATATGCGGCCACTCCACTGGATAACAGGACTGCGGTGTTAAATGCCGTAGACCAGATCGGTAGTCGGGGCTGTCCCCACGGAGGCCACTCGTCAAGTCCGGAGCGGATGATCAGGTAGGCGCTGACCAGCGAGGCAAAGAACATCACCTCTGTCACGATGAAAAGTAGCATTCCGAATTGCCGACTGTCGATCAACAGACGCTGCGGTGCAGGCGCCGAGTCGTAAGACTCCGCTGTGATCAACAGCGTGGAGAGTGCCTTCCGGTTCACTTGACTCTCTGCTCGATCGTGCAGGACTGGTTCGCGATGCAATCCTGCCACTGGATGATGCCATCCACGTTGGCCCCATCGGTTTTCACAATGTCGGAGGCGACTCCGAAGAAGAACACTCCGAGGAAGACGAAGGCGATGGTCAGCAAAAACCAGATGATTTGCTTCTCGAACTTCAGGTGCATGAAGTTCGCTGCCACCATCAGGGTCTTGATGATCGCGATGCCAAAGGCGGTGGCGACCGTCAACCACGGAATCTCCAGCATTGGGCCAAGGATGCTGACGGTGAGCAAGACTAGGAGGATGACCCAGATCTTGACATAGTTGGGATGGGCGTGAGCAGCGTCTGACATGGTTCTAGCGGCTGTGGGTTTCGCTCAGAAATTTGCGATGTAGAGGAGGGGAAACAAGAAGATCCAAACAATATCAACAAAGTGCCAGTAGAGTCCGATCAACTCGACCCGCTGGAGGTTGCGACCCTTCAGCACATCCATTGAGATCATTGCCATGATGATCATGCCACCGAACACATGCAGTGCGTGCAATCCGGTTGCCGTGAAGTAGAACGACCAAAAAACGTTGCTGAAGATCGTGATCGGTTCATGTGTCGCAGGTGTGTGGTACCACTCCGGAAAAATCTTTGAGGTGTACTCGTAAGTCTTCACCAGCGCGAACACCAAGCCACCGAAGATCGTAAACCAAATGTATTTAAAACACTTCTTGAGTTCTTTCCGTTCGGCAGCAGCATGGGCCAGCACGATGGTCAGGCTAGAGGTCAACAGCACAAAGGTGTTGAACGCACCCGCCGGGGTGTTGGTCATTGCAGCCTCCTCAAACCCCGGAGCCCCATTGAACTTGTAGAGCACAAAGCACATGATCAAGCCCCCGAAAATGAACACCTCGGAGGTGAGTACCCACCAGACGGCCAGCCGTCCGGTGGGGATGCCTGTTGCAGTTCTGCGCGTGGCGATGGGACTGTGCATCATGAGAGTCTTCTTGGGCAAAGGTTCAGCGAGGGAAACCCCTCACCTAGTTTCAGTGTTTAATTTAATTTCGACCCGGCATATGTTGAGGCCAGTAGTCCTCCCGGTTGCCGGGTACGCTGTACTCGTAGGGTCCGCGGTAGACGCTGGGCAGTTCCTTGAAATTGCCGTGCGGTGGTGGAGAAGGGACAATCCACTCCAGCGTGTTTGCCTTCCAAGGGTTCGGTTCTGCCTTTCTGCCCCGGAACATACTGCCGAAGAAGTTGATCAGGAAAGGGATCTGAAAGAGCAGCATGATCACTAGGGATATGGTGGCGAACACGCGCAACCCCTGAAGATCCGGAGAAGCGAGATCTGGGAAGTGCCGGTAATTGTAAATGCGGCGGTGCTGCCCGGCCATGCCAAGCAGAAAGAGGGGGAGGAAGATACCGTTGAACGGGATCAGCGTTCCCCAGAAATGAACCTTTCCCCAAAACTCGTTGAGATGCCGTCCGAACATTTTCGGGAACCAGTAGTAGAGCGCCGCGAACATGCCGATGATCGTGATCGGGAAGAAGGTGTAGTGGAAGTGGGCGACCACGAAGTAGCTGTCGTGGAAGTAGATGTCCAGTCCGCTGGCCCCGAGGTAGATGCCTGTCACACCGCCGAGCAGGAAGGTCATCAGGAAGCCAAGCGCCCAGAGCATCGGCACGGTGAAGCGGATCGAGCCGCCGTAGAGCGTGGCGATGTAGCAAAAGAGGACCTCGGTGATCGGGATGGAGATGAGTATCGTGGTCACCACGAAGACATTCGCCATGCGCGGGTCAATCCCGGCGATGAACTGGTGGTGCGCCCAAACGACGAAGGCCAAGCCGCCGGTGGCGATGGTGGTGTAGAGGATCGTTCGGTAGCCCCAGAGTTTCTTGCGGGAGAAGGTCGTGATGATGTCCGCGACAAGGCCAAGGGTCGGGAAGAGCACCACATAAACCTCCGGATGCCCGAAGAACCAGAAGAGGTGCTGCCAGAGGACCGGGTCGCCTCCCCCTGCGGGCAGGAAGAAGGCCGTGCCGATGCGCTGGTCCATGAAGAGCATGATCGCCCCCGCAACCAACGGGCCGACCGAGGCCATAAACATGATGACCGCGATGTTGATCATCCAGATGACGATGGGGATGTCCATCATCTTCATGCCCGGAGCGCGGGCGTTCATGGTGGTGGTGACAAAGTTGATGCCACCGAGCAGGAAGGCGATGATTTCTAGTGTGACCGCAACGATCCACAGCGAAGAACCCCAGTTCGTGAGGTTGTATTCCGGAACCGAAGAAAGCGGGGGATAGGCCGTCCACGCGCCACCAAACCCTCCGCCCTTCACAAAAAAGGAGATGATCAGCACCACGGTACTGACAAAGAAAATTTGGTAGGAAAGCCGGTTGATGCGCGGAAACACCATGTCGTCGCACCCGATCATGAGCGGAATCAGGTAGTTGCCGAAGCCTGCGACCAGCACGGGCATCGCCACCCAGAAGATCATGATCGTGCCGTGGTTGGTGATGAGCATGTTGTAAACCTGGGGGGTCACCTGCCCAAAGAGCGGCACGTCCATGTCCGGAAAGGCGAGCTGCATCCGGAAGGCGTAGGCGAAGTAGCCCCCGACAGCGGCCATGAACATGCCGGTGAATATGTACTGGAACCCGATCATCTTGTGATCGGTGGGGAAGACGTACTTCTCTAGGAAGCCCATCTCGTGGTGTTCCTCGTGCGCGTGTTCTTGCACGGTAGCAGGGGCGGTTTCGCTCATGGGGTTCTCCGTCTCAAGTGCGGATGCAGGTTTAGAAGCTTTTGGCCAACAAAGTTGCGTAGGAGTCCGGGTCTGAAACCTTGACGGTTCCCGGTATAGGGGTCGGAGCCTCCTTCAGGCGACGCAGGTAGTCACTCTCGTAAGTGCCGTTACGGATCGACTCCATCGTCTGTTGGTAGCTCTCCGGGGTGTGGACGGTGATGGCCGCGCTCATGATGCCGTGGCCGTGGCCACACATTTCAGCGCACTGGATGTCGTAAGTGCCCGTCAGTGTCGGTTCAAACCAACCTGCAATCGTCCTTCCCGGAATAATGTCCTGCCGGAGCCGGAAGGCCGGAACCGCGAAGTTGTGCAGCACGTCGCGGGATTGCAGCTCAAAGTGGTAAACCTTATTCACTTCCACATGCAGGTCGTTGACGGTCTTGATGTCATCCTCGGTATCGAGCTTTCCATCTGGACCCGAGTGGGTGAAGGCCCAACTCCACTGCTGGCTGATCACCCGGATCGCATCGTCCTTGGGCGGCATGGTTTGCTTTATCTGTACCCAGACCAAGATGGCACCGGCGATCAGCACCACGTCGAAGACGATGATGGCGTTGTGTGGCCAGTGGATCCATTGCTTCTCGTGATGCCGCTCTCCAGTGACGTACTTCGCCGCAACCCCTTCACGGTAGCGGAACTTGAGGAGCAGGTACACCAACACCCCGAAGGTCAGCAGGAACCAGAACCCCACCATGTAGGTGATCAAGTCGAAGAGCCAGTCGATTTCACCACCGTAGCTCGACGCGTTTTTCACAAAATATTCAAGCATGTTCCGCCTAGAGACTCAGATTCAGGATGCGCAGCATGGGCTGCGCAGGTTCATAAGATAAACAGAATAACAGACAGCATGAAAAGGACCGCACCCGAAAACACGACCCAAAACACTTTCGAGGTCAAGACCTCTGCTTCGTTTTGCTCACTCATTCAACAACTCCGTACAGTTAGAGCAGAATTCGGTCCAGAATGACCACAATACATAGTACCGGAAAATAAATAATTGTCATCAAAAACACTCTCCGTGCATTTACGTAGGTCCGGCTCCAGAAAAACCACACGGCATACCCCAAGACACCAAATCCGAGCAGGGTTGAGCTGACCAAGTAAATCAAACCCGCCTGCCCCGCCCAGTAGATCGAAACACTCGCCAGCAGCAGCAGCACGCAGTTGATCAAAGTGTGCCATGCCGTGCGCCGTCCATGCGGATCATTGTGGGAGAGCATCCGGAAGCCGCCGCGTGCGTAGTCCTCGCGGTACATCCACGCGATGGCAAAGAAGTGGGGCAGTTGCCAGAAGTAGAGCAGTAAGAAGATCGGAAGTGCGGACCAACTCAACTCTCCGGTCGCGGCAGTCCAGCCCATCACAGGCGGCAAGGCACCAGTCACGGCACCCACCCATGTGTTTGCAGGAGTGAGAGATTTGAGGGGTGTGTACGCAAGAATGTAGGAAAGCAACGTCACCAACCCCAGTAGCGCGGTCAGCAGGTTCACGCTCCACACCAAGAGCAACAGTCCGGAAACGGCCAGACTCATTCCCAGCCAGAAGGCTTCCTCCAGTGCAATGCGTCCTTCAGGCAGGGGACGGTTGCGGGTGCGGTGCATGAGCGCATCGCGCTTCACCTCCCAGCACTGATTGAAAACATGGGCTGCGGCGCCCACTAATCCCGTACCGATCACCATGCCCAAAATCAGCAGGGGATTGTGCTGCACGGGTTCGGCCAAGGCGTAGCCGATGCAGGTGCTCACCAGCACCATAACCAGCAGTCGCGGCTTGGTCAGCACCACAAAGTCAGCCAACCGACTGGGCTGGGCGGCAGTGACCTGGGCCAAATGAGTGGTTTTTTCGGACATCCCTTCGTGTATAAAGAAAAAATTTAACCGTGCTATCGCACCATAGACTCCGATAATGTAGCAAGATAAAACACTAAAATCCAGCATGGGGTTGTCGTGTGAGGCGATTTCCCGCATAATTTGAGGACTCCCACTTCGGGCAATTTTGCAACCCCGTTCCGTTTCACCGGATGTACGCGATTCTTCTTGCTGGCGGCAGCGGCACTCGCCTCTGGCCTTACAGCCGCACCATGAGTCCCAAACAGTTCCTTGCCTTGGGAGCCACGCACGAGTCACTTTTTCAAGAAACCTGTCAGCGTCTCGCCCCGCTCGTTCCTCCGAAAAACCTCTGGGTGATCGGTTCCCAGTCCCACGAGCATGAGTTGCGACTCCAGTTGGCACAGATGGTTTCAGGGTTTCCGGACGACCATGTTTTGCTGGAACCCGTTGGCCGCAACACCGCTCCGGCGGTACTGTGGGGGGCGCTCCAGATTCCGGAGGATCAGCAGGACGAACCGCTGCTGGTGGTCTCTGCCGATCATCTCATTGGAAATCCGGAAGGTTTTGTGGAGGCGGTTCGCAGCGCAGTCCCACTGGCGGAAGAGGGCTGGCTGATCACATTTGGCATCCGCCCCGACCACCCGGAAACCGGCTACGGCTACATCCAGTCGGGAGCCCCTCTTTCAGTGGGGTTCCGGGTTTCCCGCTTCGTCGAGAAGCCGGATGCCGAAACCGCCCAACGGCTGGCAAACTCCCCGGACTACACCTGGAATGCGGGCATCTTTCTCGCCACCGCCGCCACCTTTCTCCAAGAATTCCGGCAACACGCGCCAAAGCTTTTCGAGGCATTTGAACCGTTACGACCACACGCGGGAAAATCACCCACCCCAGAAGCAGTTGCACAGGTGTTTGCAGCCACTGCAAGCATTTCGATTGACTACGCGGTGATGGAAAAATCGCAGCGCGTCGCGGTACTGCCTGTGGACATTGCTTGGAGCGACCTCGGCAGTTGGGAAAGCCTGCATCAAGTTTCGGAGAAGGACACGAACGGCAATGTGCTGCGGGGCAACGTCATTTGCCGGGACACGCGCAATTCACTGATCATCAGCGGCAAGAAGCTGGTCACGAGCATCGGCGTGGAAAATCTTGTCATCGTCGAAACCGAGGACGCCCTCTTGGTCTGCGACCTGCGGCGCACTCAGGATGTGAAGCAGTTGGTCGAAACGCTCAAGGAGGAAGATCGGCACGAGTATCGCTTCCACACCGAACGCATTGACGAGGCTTCCCATGTCTGATCCTGCCGACGATTTTGCCAAGCATCCCGGACCTGCATGGCACGATCCAAACCTGCCGTGGAAACAGTTTCAGCGTTTGGCCGACTCGGGAACAATGCGGGCCATGGACCAACACGCCATCGAGGCACTGGGAATTCCGGGGCTCATCCTCATGGAAAACGCCGCCCGCAGCGTGGCCGATCTTGTGGAAGCCGAAATCCTGCGGGAACGTCCGGAAGCAAGGGTGGTGGTCTGCTGTGGACGGGGCAACAACGGTGGGGACGGTTTTGCGGTTGCACGACTGCTCGTCAATCGGGGCTTTCACGTTTCCGTGATTGACGCAGGCGAGGCCAAAACCGATGACGCCCGCACCAACCAGCACCTCTGGTCTCATTTCGGCGAGAGTGTATCCTTTCCGAGTCCAGAAGCCATACGCTGGCTGGAGCGAGCCGACGTGATCCTCGACGCGATTTTTGGCATTGGTTTGGAGCGAAAAATCGAAGGTGCCCATCACGAATGGATTGAGACGATCAATGCCAACTCCCGTGCCCTCCGTGTTGCGCTCGATGTGCCGTCCGGCATCAATTCCGACGACAGTCGCCTGCACGGAGTCGCGGTGCGCTGCCATCACACGGTCTGCTTCCAGATCGGCAAACCAGGATGCTTCCAACAGCCCGGAGCCGAGTTTTGCGGGAAAATCACGATTCCGGATATTTCCATCCCACCGCACTGGTCAGAGCAGGGTCCCAGAATATGGCAGCTCACTCGGCAGGCGATCTCAAGTTTGCTCCCCGACGTTCCGGACGATTCGCACAAGGGTTATTTCGGACACCTGCTCACGGTTTGCGGCTCGGCAGGCATGGGCGGGGCTGCAACTCTTGCCGCCACCGCTGCCCTCAAATCCGGGACTGGCCTCGTCTCCGCCTTTGTGCCCGAACGTTTCCGGGATGGTTTGCCCAGCCAGCCGCCCGAAGTGATGACGCTCTCCTCGCCGGGTTCTCCAGATTTTCTCACGCCGGAACACACGGATGCCGCCCTAAGCCATGCCACTTCACGCAATGCGGTTGTGTTGGGTTGTGGTCTTGGCAATCACTCCGAAACCGGGGAGTTCGTCCGGACGTTTGTCATGGAAACCGAGGCGCCACTGTTGGTGGATGCCGACGGTTTGAACCACTTGAGCGGACAGGATTTGGTGGAATGCTCCGGACCAACGGTGATCACTCCGCACCCCAAGGAGTTGTCAAGGTTGTGCGGACAGAGCGTTGCTGAAATTCAGGCGTCCCGGATCGCCACTACCCGCCGCTGGGCGCAAGCGTGGGGAGTTGTGCTGGTGCTGAAGGGATCACGCACCGTGGTCGCCGCTCCGGATGGCGCCGTCTTCCTCAATCCCACAGGCAATGCAGGGCTCGCCACCGCTGGGTCCGGAGATGTCCTCAGCGGCATGATCGGCGGCTTGCTTGCGCAGGGCTGCTCCCCCCTCGCCGCCGCCCTTGTCGGGGTCTATCTCCACGGACTCGCCGCCGATCAGCTTGTTCAAGAGGGGCTACCCCCTACGGCGCTGACGGCCTCCGACCTCTTCCGGGGCATTGGGCTGGCTCAAAACGAATTACTCAGAACTGCCGTCTGAAAAACGAGAGCCGAAGGAAGGACAGTAGAATTCCGCTCATCACCAAGGCTCCGCCGGAAAGCTCGAACCACCGCAACACCCGTCCGAACAAGAGGTACTCCAGCAACAGCGTCAGCACCGGAGCGAAGGTGCCGATAGTCATGGCCTTGGCAATGGTGAGGTCGCGCAGGGCGTAAGTGTAGGCGACGCGCCCAAGGAAAGGTCCGAAAAACGCTGCCAGTCCCAGCCAACCCCAGGTGGCCAAGGGCATCGCCTGCACCTGCCCCAGCACTCCCGGAACCACGCTGAGGACTGCCAGTGCGATCATCAGGCGGCAGACGTTGAGCGCCTGCGGGTCGATTTGGCTGATGATAAGCTTTGAGAGCACCTGCATCAGCGCGAAGCTGAAGGCCGTGATCAACGCCCAAAGCACGAAGCCCCCGGAGCCGTCCTCGATGCTGAGGGAGTCGTGACGTATCAGGGTGATGCCCAGCAGCATGATGCCGACCGCCACCCACACCTTGGGGGCCACGACCTCGCGCAGCAATCCCCAGCCCAACAGCAAAGCCAGCACGATCTCGATGCGGCTGACAATGATCACCAGCGTGGGCGAACCGCCTTGTAGGGCGGTGCAGACCGCGAAGTTTCCCAACACTCCGGACAAGGAAATAGCGATGAGCAACAGCGCCACCTTTGGTGAAAATCGCGTGTTGCGCCGCAACGCCCATGCGCCGGGCGCGGAAAACAGCAAGGCCCAGATAAACACGCCATACACCGCCGTGAGCGGCTCGAGCGTGTTGAGGGCGTGTTGATAGGGCAGGGCAAAGCATCCACCTCCGATCAGGGCCAGTCCCATGAAGGCCAGCCCTCTCGTGGACTTGGAGGACCGTAATGTCGTGAGGTTCATGCAGAAAAGGGGCGTTTAGGCAGAGAGAGTCTTGGGTTGTTGAGTGGGGATTTCAAAAATTCAGGGGCCGTATTTTTCCAATCGCATTGCACCTGACCTGAAAAATCTGGAAAATCAAACCGTATTTGCTGACGGAAAAGTTCTCTATGAAACGCCTCAAGCGTCCCCTCGCCATTGCACTCATGATCGTTGGCGCGGTCCTGACGGGTTATTTTCTCCTTGAAGGTCGCTTTGATCCGGAAAAACAAAAAGCCATTCAAGTAGCCACGGGAAAATTTATGCAGCAAAATCAAGAACTTTTGGAAAGCAACCCTCAGCAAGTAGGCGTGATCGTCACCGACAGTGGCCTGCAATATCGCATCCTTCAGGAGGGCACAGGTGCCCAACCCACCGCCGCCTCGACTGTGTTGGTCCACTATCGGGGCCTGTTGGTGGAGGGGTCCGAGTTCGACAGTTCCTACCGACGCGGCAAGCCGATCAGTTTCCCGGTGAACGGGTTGATTTCGGGCTGGACAGAAGCCCTGCAACTCATGCGGGAGGGCGCAAAATGGGAGCTGGTCGTCCCGCCACACCTCGCTTATGGCGAGCAGGGAGTGCCTGATCTCATTCCACCCAACGCCGTTCTGCGCTTCGAGGTGGAACTGCTGAAGGTCAACTGACCCGCAGTTCCGGAACTTCTGCGGACGAGTCCTTTCCCGGACGTTGGAGCACTTTGAGGGTGTTGATGATTTCCTGAAAAATCTGGCGTAGCATGACCTCGCTGATCGGCCCTTCGTTGAGTTCCACCAGCCGAGCGAACAACTCCTGCTCCCGCTCCGGAACCAGCACCGCTGCCTGTGTGCGGCGCTTGATTTCTCCAATTTCTACCACACATCGTGCCCGGCGGTTGATCAGTGCCAGCAGATCTGCATCAATCTCGTTTATCTGCGCTCTTAGTTCGTCCAAGCTCATGATTTCCTCCAAAAGCATCAGGATGACCAGAACTTGAACAAAATGCAACTCGCAGTCTGAAGTCCCGATTTTCCGGATTCGCTTGAGTTTCCAAGCAAATTTGCTAAATTGATCTGTTTTGCACTTGAGCCGAAATTGGGATTGCGGAAAAAACTGATCGCAGGAAACTGGAAGATGCACGGCTCAGCGGTGCTGGCGTCCGAGTTGTTTGCGGCACTGCGTCCAGAACTGGAGCGCACGAGCTGCGAAATCGCCCTCTGTCCACCCTTTCCGCTGATCCCGGTGGTTTGCGAGACGGTACAGGGTTCGCGGATTCTTGTGGGTGCGCAAAACGTGCACACACAAACGTCCGGAGCCTTCACGGGCGAGGTTCCCGCTACGATCTTGCAGGCATCCGGAGTGCAGGTTTGCATTGTCGGGCACTCGGAGCGCCGCAGCTTGTTTGCCGAAACAGACGAGTTCATCCGCCAGAAAATCGGCATTCTGCTGCAACACGCCATCCGCCCCGTGCTGTGCGTGGGCGAAGTGCTGGAGGAGCGCGAACAGGACGTTCACGAAGCCGTGGTGATCCGGCAGTTGCGCCAAGGGCTGGCCGAACTCAATCCGGATGACCTCGGACGCTGCGTGGTGGCCTACGAGCCGGTTTGGGCGATTGGCACAGGCCGCACCGCGACTCCAGAACAAGCGAACGCCATGCACCAGGTGATTCGGCAGGAAGCCGCTAATTTGGCCTCTGCGGAAATCGCCGCTAATTTGCAAATCCTTTACGGCGGGAGCGTCAACGCTGGAAACGCCGAAACCCTGCTGGGTCAGTCTGACATTGACGGGGCGCTTGTGGGCGGAGCCAGCCTCAAGCCGGAGGATTTCCGCCGGATCGTCCTTGCTGGCGGTTAATCAGAAGAATTCAGGAGTCAGGAGTCTTTGCCATTTAGTGCAATGCACTGGTCTTTAGTCTTTTTTCTTAGGATTTACGCAAAATGCTGAGATTGCCGCACGAAGTGTCCGGATTTGGAAGCTTGCGTAAATTGAGATGCTAAAATTTCTGAGTACTGAATCCTGAATGCTTTCACCAAACCAAACTTGAATTACTAAAACACACCATGTTCACATTGCTGCTGATCATTCACGTCGTTGCTTGCCTGATGATCATTTTCTTCGTCCTCCTGCAATCCGGACGCGGTGCCGAGCTTGGCGCAGCCTTTGGCGGCGTGGGGCAGGCCAATTCTGTCCGGGGGCAAATGACGGGCGTGGGCAAGATCACCACTGGAGTCGCCATTGTCTTCATGCTGACTTCGCTCTCCCTTGCGTTCCTCTCCTCCGAAACCTCCAAGGATTCGGTTGTTCGTGAGTTGGAGACAACCCCCACGATTCCAACCACCCAGCAGGCCGCGCCTGCCTCCACCGGGCAAGAGGCGGTGACGCTCCCGGTGGCAGAGGAAAAACCCTCGTCGGCTCTGGAGCAAAAGGAAGCACCGCCCCTGCCATCAGACAGCGCTCCATCCAACTGACCCCAAAGGCCGCTTCCTCAAAACCGGGAGTGGTGGAGCATCGACTCCAGTTCCTCCAGCCGTTCGGTCAGTGAGGTGCGCAGAGGCCGGCCCTCCGGGGTGTGGTGCAGCACATGGCGGGCGGTCTGCACGGCCTTGCGCCAGTGCGGTTTTTGGGGGAGGTACTTGTCCAAGCTGCGGGTGCGCCAAGTTCCGATTTTTTCGAGATGGGTGCCCCGCTGCCCGCTTTCCTGCGCGAGGTCCGCTTTGGTTTTGTCGGTTCCCGTTTCCCAGGTTTCCACGGCAAGGTTGAGTACGTTCACCAGCAGACTCCGACCTCCAGCGATGCGGCTGGGCAGCCCCCCCAAGGGCTTCGCCAACTGGACGCTCCGGCTGCTCGCACAAAGAGTTGTGCAACTGGAGATCGTGGATTCGGCATCCGCCAGATCGCAGGGTACTGCTGGGGGCGGGGTTGGGCTGTGCGAAATTGGTCTCGTTTTCTGGCCGGAGGTGCAAAACTTTGAGGCCAACGAGTCTGGATTGTATGGACTTGGGCTGTCCGTTGTGGCCACCCTTCTCGCCTCACTCGGCAACATCGCCTCCGCCCGCAACAAAAAGGTTGGAATCTCGGTGATGTCGTCCAACGCTTGGGCGATGACCTACGGAGCAGGATTGATGCTGTAGATGGTGTTCGTGTCCGGAAAGAGCTTTGACTTCGTGGCCACCTTGCTCTTCCCCTTCGTTGCCCTCGGCCTCTCCACCCTCTTCGAGAGCTACGCTTGGACCCTCCCCGCTCTCCTTGGCGTGGGCCTCACTCTGACCGGGAACCTGCTGCTCTTGAAACGAAGCTGAAAATCACGGCTGGGCTCCGCTCCCAGCCCTTTCCGGAGTCACACCACCTCCCATGATTTCAGCAGAGCATTTGTGTGGCACGTTGAGGGGGCTGTGACACATTTACAAGAAGTGTCACAAATTCGCGTGCCTGACAAGAAAACCGAACTTAATCGGATGGCTATCCATTATTATAGTAAAATCCATTAAAAATCGAACACTATGCCCGGCGGTGACATCTAATAAATATTGTTGAATATCAATTAATT
>CAJWCD010000012.1:0-38718 GCA_913020725.1 uncultured Pseudomonadota bacterium | reverse complement strand
TATCAGTGATCAAACGTCCGTCAATGTCAGAGTAGAGTGGTGCATCAGTATCAACGTGAATCACCGGCGGGCTGTTACCATCATTTGTTTTAAGCATATTTGGGTCAACACCAAGAGTCCCTTCCTGGAGACAGTAGTAACGCCACATTTCTACATTTTCATGAACTTCATCTCCATCCTTGACTCTGATTTTTGAAGGAAGATCCAGCATTTTCCAGAAAGTATTTACCCACGGACCGGCGCCGACAACTACATAATCCGTCTGAATCGTCCCATGATTTGTGATTACCGCAGAGATTGCTTTACCGGAATATTCAACACCGGTTACTTCAACATTTCCGGTAATAGTAACTCCCTCGCTTTCAGCTTTTGCCGCAAGTCCCTCCATGCATTTCATATTGTTGGAAAAGCCGCCTTTTTTTTCATGCAACACCGAAGTTATGCCCTTTGCCTGCCAGTCGTCAAACAAACCCCGCATATAAACCGTTGAATCAGCACTGCCCTCGATAAATTCTGAAGGGTAGCCTATGTCCTGCTGTTGTTCATAGATTGTGGCAATATCAGAATGCATCACTTCCGGGCTGATCTGCATGTAGCCCACCGGGTGGTAGCTGTAGGCTTTGGGATCGCTCTCCCAGACCTCGACGCTGTGTGCCATCAATTCACGCATCGCAGGCTGGAAGTAGTTGTTGCGCACCACACCGCAGGCAATGCCAGAAGCGCCCGCGCCGACGCCCGATTTGTCGATCACCAGGATGTCCTTGCCGCTGCCAAGGCCGCGCTGCTTCAACTCCAGCGCAAGGTGGTAGGCGGTGCTGAGTCCGTGAATCCCAGCACCGATCATCAGATACCTGGTGGAATTAGGTACCATACTCTCTCCTCAGGATGAATGGGTTTGAAAACGCCACCAATTTAGCTCAGGGGTGACGAGTTAGGATGACCTATTTTGCCCTCCAGTGCAAGCCGGGAGCGAGCTTTCGCCCGACAGTTTCTCCATAAAAATCAACTTCGTTCCGCAACGATGCGCTGGGGTTCTGCTTGCCTTTGGCTCCGCCTGCTCATTAAAGTGGGTATTTCCGCTTTTTCCTCGAACGTCCACATGCCGCAAAACCCCGAAGCTCATATTCGAGCATTCTCCGAAAGTGACACAAAAGCTGTCGTCGAGCTTTGGACCGCCTGTGACTTGACCCGTCCGTGGAATCATCCGGAAAAAGATATTTTCCGGAAACAGAAAATGCAGCCTGAACTGTTTCTCGTCGGGGTGCAGAACGGTCGGATTGTCGCCTCGGTGATGGCTGGATTTGACGGACATCGAGGCTGGATCAACTACCTTGCCTCACATCCGGATTATCAAAAACAGGGTTGGGGTCGCCGGATAATGGAAGCCGCAGAAGCCGAACTGCGGAAATTCGACTGCCCGAAAATCAATCTGCAACTGCGAATTTCTAACTCCACGGCCCAAGCTTTTTATCGCCGTATCGGCTACACCGAAGACGCCGCCCTAAGCTTTGGCAAACGACTGGAGTTCGATTCCACAGCATCCCGCAACTCCGGCGGCTCCGGAACTGGAGGGGGCCTGATCCGCAATGAGTGGCGTCCGGGAGACCTCGGAGCCATTGTGCAGATGCACGGGTTACTTTATGGGCAGGAGCTTGGGTTTGACGCCACCTTTGAATTGTCCATTGCTGCGGCACTTGCCGAATTCGCGCAAACCCGGAACCCGCACAACCGGATTTGGATTGTCGAAAAAGAGGAGCAAGTCCGGGGGTCGCTCGCCCTTGAGAGTGTGTCTGAGCAAGCCGCACAACTGCGCTGGCTGCTGCTGCACCCGGACCATCGGAGGCAAGGCTTGGGGCGCAAGCTGGTCACGGAAGCCTTGGAGTTCGCCCAGTCCTCCGGGCATGAATCCGTGTTCCTTTGGACGGTGGATGCGTTGCAACCCGCCGCTCGGCTTTACCAGTTGCTGGGTTTCCGAGTGGCAGAGGAACGCTCAGCAACCGTCGGCGGCCAGCAAGTCACCGAGCAACGTTATGCACTGAATTTTTGAAACGCGGATTTAATGGGAACCCGGACGCTCAGGTCACGGGAAGCATAACGTGTTTCCCGTAGGACGAACGGATTTGGAGCCGTTCATACCAAGCGTGAACTCCTAGTAATTCGTCGCGTTCGATGTCGAGATTGTACCAGCGGTAAACGAGTGCCCCGGCAGGGATGTCGCCCATCGAGAACTCGTTTCCAGCAACGTAATCCTGTTGTTGAAGGTGGCGGTCCAGCAGGCCGAACAGTCGGTTGCACTCCTTGATTCCTGCATTGATCGCCTCCCAGTTGCGCTTTTCCGGAGGAGTACGCACCAAACCCCAGAACGGTGGAGTCATTGCCGGGAGCAGTTCCGACACGGTCCAGTCCATCCACTGCTCTGCGGTGAAGCGCTGTTGCGGGTCGTCCGGGCACAAGGTTCCAGTGCCATAGCAATGTGCAAGGTAGCGCACGATCACGTTACTCTCCCAGAGCGACCACTCCCCATCTTGCAGCAAGGGGACTTTACCGTTGGGATTGAGCGCGAGGTACCAATCCTCGGTGTTCTTTCCAAAAACAAGTCCGGCATCCAACCGCTCAAAGCGCACCCCCACCTCAGCAGCGGCCCAGACGGCCTTCTGTACATTCACGGAATTGGCGCGTCCCCAAATTTTCAGCATGGTCAAAGCTCTTTGGTCATTAAAGTGTGGGATCGGAGTACACCTCCACCCGTCGGTTTGCCCGATGCGCCGACCGATCCATGCCCAGCACCGCTGGTTCGCTGGAACCCTTGGAGGACACGGTGGCAATCCGATCCGGGTCAATTCCCGCCTCAACCAAGGCATCCATCACGGAAAGCGCCCGCCGCAAGCCCAGCTTGGCGTTGTTGTCCTGCTTGCCGTACTTGCTGAAAATCCGCCGATCGGTGTGACCAATGACATGAATGAACTGTCCCGGATTGTCCTTCATGCATTGTGCGCTTTGCTTGATCGCCTGCTTGGCGGCTTTGGTGAGTTTGAATCGCTTTGGCGAGAACAGCACCGTGAACGCACAAGTGTCGTGATTGTACTGCGGAGGTGTGGTTGTGGATTGCAACTCAAGCTTACGGGCGACCAGCAATCCAAACTGGGTTTGTGATCCTGCTACCCTGCGTGAGAGGTGCAGCAGTTGGTAATGATGGCCCTTCACCCCCCACTTGAGCTTCACCAGCTCAAAATCCTTCAGGTTGGGTTGGGCGAAATAAACCGACGTTTCCGGAAGGTTGTTGACCTCCAGTTTGAGCTGATTGGAGCGGTCCACCATTTCAGAGTACACGCTCACCAGCGGTCGTCCAATCAGCTGGATCGCCTGGCTGGTGTCGCTCGTGAGTGCGTTGCTGCGCAGCCCAAGCAAGACGGGCTGGAGTTCGCCGATCTTGGAGGAATCTGTCCGCAACACTCCGTCTTCCGCCATCAGGAAGCGTTCCAGCCACATCACCTTCTTGCTCCGGAAGTGAGCTGCGTAGTTCGTCAGTACGTCGTCCATCTTTTGGAACGCGATGTCTCCCTGTTCAATCTCCTTGCGCAGGTTCCCAATGTCCTGCTGCACTTGCTGCTCTTCCTGACCCAGCTTGGCGAGGTCTTCGCCAAACCCGGACTTGAGATGCTCGTAGTGCGAGAGGGCATTGTTGAAGGCTTTCAGCACTTGGTCATTGTGAACGGCCAGCGAGGAGAGTTCTCCCTGTGCCCAAGCCTCCAGCCGATTATCTTTGATCTGCTCCTGCTGGAGGTAGGCAAGCAAGGCATCTGCGTCAAAGAAGGTGAGTGCTTCCTGCCCGTCAAGAGTTCCGGACAGGCCCGCCTGCTGTTGTTCGACATATGGAAAAACGTCAATGCGGGCGAAGAGGTAGACAAACTCGCTGATGTCCTTGTTGAGCCGTGAGATGTTCTCGGGGTAAAGAAAGTTGACCTGAAAGCGCCCGGACTTGAAGGGAAACGAACTGCGGGTGGAGTAGCGTTCGGAAACGGCGCTGATGGCGATGCCTCCGGAGTTTTTGAAGAGCGTGTCGTCCTGCACCAGTGCTGGGAGTTTCTGGACAAGATCACTGGTGAGTTGGCTCCGGATGACCACCAGAACCGAAAAACTGGTGCTGGTGAGCGATTCCAGAAATTTCTGCTTCTCCTCCTCAATCCGTGCAATCTGGTCACGGTAGCGGTCTATTTCCTCAAGCAGGCTGGCGTGGTAGGGTTGGAGTTGCTCCAGCACTGCCTTACGCGCCCGGATGGTGAGTCGGGCTTTGCGGGCACTGGCCACCGCACGGCGGTACTCGCGCTCCAATTCCCGGAGATTGCGGGTCCACTCTTGGCCGGCGCTCACCACACGATTGAGCCATTCCTCTTCCAATTGTGGTGCCACGCCAAAGCCGTTCGCATTGACCTGCGAGAGCATCTGCTGCTCGACGAGGTGCCGATAAGATTTTGAGCCGTCTTTGGAAACCGGTAGCCACTCTTGGGCAAAACCAGAAAAGCTCCAGAGTTGAAAGATGATCAGAATCGAGAAGAGTGCTTGGATGCCTCTAGTCACTAGGACTCCTTTGGACAGCGGGTTGGTGCTGGGGCAATGAAAAGCAAATCCCATTCCGGAAGATGCAGGATACACCAAACCCGTGTGAAAGGAAAACCCGTTTGTGCTGGACTAGATTTGGCGGGTGAACGTTTGTCCGGAAAGGGACTGGTTGCGGAAGCCACCCTGCGCGTTGTAGCCGATGGGCTTCTTGCCGCGCTGGAGGGCGCTGAAGATGAGCATCCCCCGGAGAACCTGACTGGAGGTCTCCGAGGGGTCTGGAGAAGTTGAAGGTGCAGACATGAGGGTCGGAAAATCCAAACACGTTCCTTGGTTGCTTGTCGCTCAGGCTGTTGCAGGGAGAGTGCCACGTCCGGGCACCTTCAAGGAACGTGTTGTTCAAGCAACGGCTCCAGATGGCGCAGCATCGTCCGGGCGATGATCTGGTGTCCGTCCGGGTTGGGATGAATGCCGTCGCGCAAGTTCTTGTCTGGAAGCCCTCCCACGCCTTCCAGCAAAAACGGGAGCAGCACGATCTCATGCGTTTCCGCGAGTTCCGGGAAAGCGTTGCGGAAGGTGGTGGTGTACTCCGCTCCGTAATTCTTCGGCATCTGCATCCCGGCGAGCAAAACAACCATCCCACGCTCTTTGGCAAAGGCAATCACCGCACCCAGATTGCTCTTCATGCGCTCCACGCTGAGGCCGCGTAGCCCGTCATTTGCGCCGAGTGCGAGGATGAGGAAGTGCGGTTTGATGCGGGCGTACCACTTCAGGCGCGAGAGCGCACTAGCACTCGTGGAACCGCTAACCCCACCGTTGATCATCCGGATGGAGTAATTTTTTTGCAAAAGCAGTTGCTCCAGCACCGCAGGGTAGGCTTCCGTTTCATCAACGCCAAAGCCCTCTGTGAGCGAATCCCCCAAGGCGAGGATGCGGATTTGCTCGGCAGCCAGCCCTGTCGTTCCGGAAAAAACCAGAACGCCCAGCAGCAGCACAACCCAGACCATCCAGAAGGCAGAACAAAACCGACAACCGACAACCGACAACCGACATTCTGGCTCCTGACTCCTGAATACTTTTTCTAAAATCGTCAACTGGCTTTCATCTGTTGGAGTTGTAGGAAAAAATCAGAGCGCGACTGCTCACGCTGCTTGGTTTTCTGCACGGGATTGGCCTCGCCGATCACGGGAGTTGAGAACAGTTCTGGGTCGATTTCAAGCAGAAACCGCGAGGGGTCACGCTTGATAAGCTCGCCGTAGCGTTTTTGGAATTTGGCCATTGAAAACGTGAGTTCGCGCTGTGCCCGCGTGATGCCCACATAGCAGAGGCGGCGCTCCTCGTCCTCCCCGCTTTCGTCGAGGGCGCGCTGATTCGGAAACACACCATCGGCCATGCCGACGAGAAAAACGTAAGGAAACTCCAGCCCCTTTGCGCTGTGCAGGGTCATCAGCGTCACTTGGTTTCCGGAGGCATCGCCCTCGTTGTCACGCTCGGTGAAGAGCATCACGCGCTCCAGATAGTCACGCAGCCCACGCTGAGGCTGGTCACGGGAATACTTGTCGATCCCGTTGAGCAGTTCCAGCACACAGTTCCTGCGCCGCTCCCGCGTCTTGGGATCACCGGGCTGCTTCTCCACATAGCGCACATAGCCGACCTCCTCGAGCAAGGCCCGAACCGTGGTGCCAAGTTCAGCTTCGGCAAACTGCTCCTGATACTTGCGGATGCGCCACGCAAAGGATTCCATCGAGGCGGCGGATTCTCGTGGGATTTCCGGAAACTGACTCGCTTGTTCAAAAATCCGGAACAGTGCATCCCGACGGGTTCGTGCCAAGGTGTTCGCTTGCATCAGCGAGGTTTGACCGATGCCGCGCCGAGGGGTGTTGATGACGCGGTGGAGGCTCACTTCATCGCGGGGATTGTAGACCACCTTGAGGTAGGCCAACACGTCCCGGACCTCCTGCCGTTCGTAGAAGCTGGTCGCGCCCACCACGCGATAGGGCACCCCGCCATCGCGGAACGCTTCCTCAATCGCCCGCGCCTGAAAGTTTGAGCGGTACAGCACCGCGAAATCCTGATGCCCCCGCCCATGCCGCAAGGCTTGCATCCGGATACGGCGCACCACCGTTTCCAGTTCCTCCTGTTCCGATTCCGCAGCGATCCAGTCGATCCGCTCCCCTCCGGAACGTTCGGACCAAAGCTGCTTGGGCATGCGCTGCGGGTTGTTGGCGATCACTTGATTTGCTGCATCGAGGATCACCTGCGTCGAGCGGTAATTCTGCTCCAGCCGGATCACCTTCACGTCCGGATAGTCCTGCTCGAAACTCAGCAGGTTTTGCACGTCCGCACCGCGCCAAGCGTAGATGGACTGGTCGTCGTCGCCGACCACGCAGAGATTGCGGTGCAGGCGCGTGAGGTGCCGGAGCAGTCGATACTGCACGCGGTTGGTGTCCTGATACTCGTCCACCAAGATGTAGCAAAACCGCTCCTGCACTGGAAGCATCGCCTCCGGATGCTGCTCGAAAAGTTGCAGGGTGAGGTTGAGGATGTCATCAAAATCAAGCGCGTTGCAGCCCTTGAGTGTGCGCTGGTACTCCTGATAAATCTGCCCAATGATCTGCAGTCGGCGATCCCCTGATTGCCCAAAGGACTCGGCATCCAGCCCGGCGGTTTTGGCACGGCTGATTTCAGCATGCGCAGATTTCAAATCCACCAAGCCCTCGTCGTTTCCAAAATCGTGTTCCTCCAGCAGCGACTTCAACAACCCACGCTGATCCTGCGTGTCGTAGATCACGAAATTCGGGCGGTAGTCCAAATGCTTGATCGACTTGCGGAGCAGCGACATCCCGAGCGAGTGGAAGGTGCTGAGGTGAACCCCCCGGCTGGCCTTTCCTAGCATTTCACGCAAGCGCTCCTGCATCTCGCCCGCCGACTTGTTCGTGAAGGTCACGCCCAAGATGCTCCCCGGAGGTTTACCCAGCGTTTGGATCAGGTGGGCAATGCGGTGGATGATAACACGGGTCTTGCCGCTTCCGGCCCCGGCGAGGACCAACACCGGACCCTGTGCCGTCGTCACGGCTTCGCGCTGCCGGAGGTTGAGGCTGTCAAGCAGGGTGGTCAACGATGTCAGTGGGGTGGTGTCTCAAACAGGAAAACGATTCTCTCATGCTCCGCCCAAGACGGCAAGGGGGTTCTCTGTGATCGGAGTTTCATGAAGTCAGACCGTCGTTCTGGTTCCGTTGAGTCACACGGTCCCGGTGTCCAGGCGAGCGAGTTCCTGAGCCAACTCCCGCAGGCTGAGGACGGTGACATTTTGTGACTTGAGGTAGCGATCCGATCCGGTGTAAACGACGAAGGCATGATCCCGGTTGCAGGTCTTCCAGCGCCGAATGAAATCCTCTCTCTAACTTGGGCGCCGAGTTCTTCTTAACCTCGACCGCCCAGATTCCGGCGCATCCGCCCAATTCCAGCACCAAGTCAATCTCTGCACCCGCCGCTGTTCGATAAAACGCAGCCCGGACATGTCCGGAGCCGCGGCCAGCAGGTTCTCCAGCACGAAACCTTCCCAACTCATGCCTGCGACCGGGATGCCCCAGTAGTTCGTCCACGCTGTGGATGCCCAACAGGGCGTGGAGCAGGCCGCTGTCGCGCACATAGGTTTTCGGGGATTTGACGGGCCGCTTCCGGACATTGGGAAGGTAAGGCGGCAGGCGGCGCAGTAACAGCAGGCCCACCAACAATCCAAGGTAACTGGTGATCGTTGGTGAGGAAACCCCCAATCCTGCAGCCAGCTTTGCAGCGTTCAGCAGATTCCTTGGCTGTGTGCCAACATCATCCACAACCGCTCCAGTGTTTCTGCCGGAGGTTGAGGCTGTCAAGCAGGGTGGCCAATGATGCAAGTGGGGTGGTGTCGCGAATGCAGTCGTGGTATTGTACCTTGATCAACCAATGCATCAGCAAACCATTTTATGATCAACCCAACGAAAGGAGTGATGTCCCAACTCACGGTGGAGGAACTTCAGCAACTGCTACGCGAGCAGTTTTCGCAATGCGATGTCGTGCTTGAGAAAATTGGACCGCGCTGGGCACGGGTCCGGGTTCCCATCAAAGAACAGCACCTGCGTCCGGGCGGAACGGTGTCCGGACCTACGATGATGACACTTGCAGACACGGCGACGTATCTGGCGATTCTTGCAGAAATCGGCCCCGTGGTACTGGCCGTGACGACGAACCTGACCATCAATTTCATGCGCAAACCTGCGTCGAATCGGGATGTGATCGGCGAGGCACAGTTGCTCAAACTTGGTCGGCGGCTTGCAGTTGCCGAGGTGCGCATTTACTCAGAGGGCGAGTCCGGGTTGGTTGCCCACGCAACTTGCACTTATTCGATTCCTCCACATTAACAAGATAGCATCCGCATGGTGGGGGGAGTTCTCACACTGGTCCTGTTCCTAGTTCCGGTACTGGAAATCACGCTGCTGCTGTTACTGGCGGAACTGCTGCCGCTGATTTCGCTATTCACACTGTGCGGGGTCACGGCGGGGGCGGGTTGGTGGTTCATGCGCGGCGAGGATTTTTCGCTGTGGACGCTGATCGAAACGGAGTTGCAGAACCGGCGATTGCCCACAGAGGAACTGCTCAACGATTTTCTGCTCTGGATCTGCGGGATGCTCTTGGTGGTTCCGGGTGTGGTGACGGACGCCTTGGGGTTCCTTCTGCTTGTCCCCGTCTGTCGCGAAGAGTTGGCCAAGTGGATCCGGCAGCAAATGCGCGGCTACCTCCACAGGCATCATTCTTAAGAATAGAACAATGTTTACCGGAATTGTACAGGGCACCCGATCCGTGACTGCTGTTGAGGAGTTTGAGGGCGGACGACGGCTGCGGATTCAACTCGACAACCTGGCCGGGGGTTTGAAGCGTGGAGCCAGCGTTGCGGTCAATGGAACTTGCCTGACCGCCACCGACATCCAAGACGGCTGGGTGGAGTTTGACGTGATTGCCGAAACCCTGCGCTGCACCAACCTCGGTTCGTTGTGGTCCGGGGATCTCGTCAACATCGAACGCTCCGCGAAGGTTGGGGATGAAATTGGCGGACACCACGTTAGTGGCCACATTGACGGCACCGGGATGCTCCGAGAAATCCGGGATGCTCCCAACAACCGCGAGGTCGTGGTGGAGCATGATCTACAGTGGCAGCAACTCCGGATTCCCAAGGGCTGGATTGCGGTTGATGGTGCGAGTTTGACGATTGTCGAGGTGGGTGAGGATTGGTTCTCGGTCGCTCTGATTCCGGAAACCCTTTCCCAAACCATCCTTGGCACCGCAAAGGTGGGCGCTCTGGTCAACCTTGAGTTCGATCACACGGTCAAGATCATCGTCCAGACCGTGGAAACCGTGTTTCAACACCAACCCCTCCTTCCCAATCCGTCTAGTCACAGCGGCTAGAAATGCAGCCCCCACGTCACCACCAGAGTTGCGTTGTACGCAAGGATGGCGTTCCAGTTGTCCTTGTGATCCTGCATATCCTCGTTTAATTGGTTGACCGTCCAAGTGTTTATGTGGATCGTCGCCTTGTCGGTTTGCTGCAAAAAGACATTGTAACGTATGATGTCGAGCACCAAGAAGGTTGCATCGCTGAAATGTTGGAAGCCTGTGGCCAAGGTCACCACCTTGGTCTCAAAAGACAAATCGTAGCGCGCTGTCCTAACCCACTGATCGATAAATCCTGTGCGGTTGTAGGTCCGGTTCCAGAGCCATCCCTGACGGTTTTCATAACCCACCGAGCCGTAAATCCCGCCCCACAACTGCCGTCGTACATAGAAGGCCGTTCCCGTTGCCCGCGAGGGACCGAAATTCTCCGTGCGCTGCTGGGCAAACACGTTGAGCTTGTCTGTGTCGCTGTACTCGAAACCCAACGTCCACGGATGTCGGTGGTACCCGAGCATGATGGGGGGGCCGAAGAGATGAATGGGATGAATTCCCCAGCCCGTGCCAATCATGAAAGCGGAATCAACGATGGGAGTGTCCGCTTCGTCCGGGAGCAGCGCGGCCACAGTTTCCGGATCAAGGTAGGGGTCGTCCAGCAGCGGGTCCAGTTGGGCGTAGAGTATCCCGCTTGCAGAAAACAGCAACAGGGTGAGCGTGAACGGAAAAAGGAGGCGGGGTAATAAGGCAGGGAGGGCAAACACCCTCCCTAAGATGCGGATTAGTGTCCGTGCCAGGACTTGCAGAGGTGCCTGTCCGAAATGGGCAGCAACGGCAGCTTGCCGAGGAAACTCAGGTAGCTCAGAAAAAAAGCACCAAGGAAGCCGAGCGTGATGAGCAGTTCGTGCAGACCAAGGTACACATGGTAGTGACCGAAATGCTGTAAGGAGGGAACCACCATCAGGTAAATGGACAACCACTGTCCAGCAACCACCCAAATGCCCATTGCTCTGACATAGTTGGGGGTGCGGCAGAGCGTCTTTGGGAGCAAACCTAGGAACACTGAAACAAACACCCAAAAGAAAATGATGATGAACAGCGTCTGCCACGGTTGTGTCATCGAACGGATCACAAGGAAAGGGGTCTCTTCCGGAAGGTCAGCGAACCAGATGACGAGGTACTGCGAGTAGCCCATGTAGGCCCACAGCAACGAAAACGCAAAGGTCAACTTCGCCAAGTCGTGGATGCGGTTGATTGTGATGTACTCGTGCAATCCGAAGCGTTCCCGGACGGTCACGCTGATGGCAAGCATGAGCCCGAGGAAGGCGTGCATGTTGCCGATCATGAAAAAGACGCCGAAGAGCGTGCTGAACCACTCTTGGTCCAGCGACATCACGAAATCCCAAGCGATGGAGGTGATGCCGATGGCATAGAGCATGGCAAGCGCCGGGGCGATCTTGCGGGAAAGCCGTTCGAGCCGCATCACCTCGTCCTCATGCTCGCCGTAGTCTTGGAGCATTCGGTCGGCGAACTTGCCGCCCCAATCGCTACCAAGCAGTTTGCGGGCGAGGGCGAGGTCTGGTTTGATGGAGGTTTTCACAAACCAGAAGGAAATTCCGTAGAGCAGCAGGAACCAGAAGAGGTTGCGGCTGATGAAGAAGGGCAGGTTCAGCCAGCCCGCCTTGACCGCCTCCCCGTGGTGCAGAAAGGGGGTGTGGCTCCACTCGTAGAGGTCGTTGCTTCCGAAGAAGACGAGGATGAACATGACAAAGGACACGGGCAGGAATCCAGCACAGGCTTCTGCGAGCCGCTTAAAGGCCCGCCCCCACTTGGCGTCCGTGATCTGCCAGATGACTGCGAAGATCACCCCGGCCTGAGCAAGCCCCCCCCAAAAGACGGTGTTGATGAGCAGCGTCTGCCATACCCGGAGGCGGCTTTCCCCGTCCATCAACAGACCGACGATGAACATTCCCACTCCCAAGGCCACAAGGGTCCAGAGAAACTTGCGGGTGCCTGCGGGAATCTCAAACAGAGAGCGTTCTGCGATCTCCTTGGTCGTCATTGCGTGATCTCCTTGCCGAATCCTTCACTTATCAAGTAGTTGACCATGTCCCAGCGGTCTCTCACGGAGGTCTGTGCGCCAAAGGCGGGCATGAACCCCCTCGGTTCTTGGAAGAAAGAGCCGTACTTGATCTTGTTGTAGAGATGGGACTGTGCTGTGGAAATCTTGACAATCGCCACAATCGGGGGGGCGGGCACGCCCTTCTGGACTGCGACCGTGTTGGCCAAGCCGTCCGTGCCGTGACACGCCGCGCAGTAGGTGTTGTAGAGCATACGACCGCGGGCGGTGGAATCCGGAGTAGCACGGGTGGGGTTCTGCGGTGAATACTCACGCGGATGGCCTTTGGCTCCGGAACCGTCTCCCGCCACCGCCGGAATGAACGGATCGTAGATGCGCTGGATTTTTCCGAGAACGATCCGGATGGGCACGGAAGTGCTGGGGAAGTGCTGATAGGTGCCCTCTTCTTGTGGCTTGATCCCCTTACCGTCGAACATGTCCTGAAAAAAGGGGTAGGGTTTCCCGTCAAACCACGGTCGGTCGTCCTCCTCATCGTTGTAACCGCCTTTTTGCGGATCAAAGTAAGGATAGAGATCCGCCGCACTAGCAAGGGTGACGCTACCAAGCAGCAGCACTGCCAGCAACGAAGTGACCTTCCCCATCCGAAACCCTTCAGTCTTTTTCAACATGCACCTCCTCTGCACCGTTGCGCCTGAGGATTTCCGCGAACTCCTCTGCTTGGGCAGAGTCACAGCGAACCACCACGCCGAAGCGATCGCGCTGGAAACGCAGGTAGCGTTTGGCCGCTGTTGGAATGGGGTTCTTGAAGGAATCAAAAACCGCAAGCAAGCTCAGTCCAAGCAAGGTGGAGAGCGCAGCGAGCAGGATGGTCAGTTCGAAACCGATGATTGCAAATGTAGGAATTGCGACAATCGGTTTTCCACTGACGGGAAGCACCCAGTCCGAAGCAGTCCATGCCGGAAAGCTAAAGCCGATGAATGTCCCCATTGCTCCACACACGAGTGCAATCCAAGGAACGGAACTCTGCGGATCTCCGAGAGCATGCTCAATCTCATGACGCGGGCACGGAGAAAGCACGGTGGGCTGCACTCCCTTGTCGCGCACCTGCTCAATGGTGTCGGTGGTTGCGTCCAAGTGGGTGAAGGAGCCCCAGACGCCCGTGAATCTGCTCATCAGTGTTCCTTCGGTGGATTTTGCAAGGGTGGTTCAGTGTTTTCCTTTAACTCCGTGATCGCCATCGGCGGCAGTGCCTTGGCGAAGAGAGTGAAGAGCGTAAAGAAGAAGCCGAAGCTGCCGATCGTGATACCGGTTTCAACAATAGTCGGCCAGTACTCGCCCCAAGCGGCGGGGACATACTCATGCTGGAGGGAACTGCCTACGATGTTGAAACGCTCAAACCACATGCCCACATTGATCAACACGCAGATGATCCAGACTGCAATAAGGTTGTTACGCACCTTCCAACGCCAGAGCGGGATGGGTGAGATGACATTACAGAAGACCATCAGCCAGAAAGCGATTTGTGGAAAGTTGATCTGGTTGTCGCCCAGCAATGTCCAACTTTGCATCTCCCCGAAAGGCCGGTAGTAGAAGATCGCTCGCTCGTAAGGGCTACCGCTGTAGTAGCCGATGAAGAACTCAGTGCCATAGGCATAACCCACGATGAACGAGGTGAAGAGGATCACTTTGCAGACACTTTGTATGACATGATCCGTGATGTAACCCTCCAATCCAAAGACCACTCGAACGGGAATCAGCACGGTCATCACCATCGCGAGCCCGGAGAAGATCGCGCCAGCAACGAAATACGGGGCAAAGATTGTGGTGTGCCAACCCGGAACCGAGGACATCGCAAAGTCCCAACTCACGATGGAGTGGACCGAGAAGACGAGCGGGGTGGCAAGGGCGGCGAAAATCAGATAGCCACGCATGTAGTGGACCCACTGGTGGTTGGTGCCTCGCCAGTTGAGCGCCATCAGCGTGTAAAGCATCCCCTTGAGTTTCTGGCCCTTGCGGAAGGCTTCATCCCGCAGAATCGCCATATCCGGGATTAACCCGAGCATGAAGAACAGCACCGAAACCGTCAGGTAGGTGGTGACGGCAAACACGTCCCAGAGCAGGGGTGATTTGAAGTTCACCCAGAGCATCCGCTCGTTCGGATAGGGAATGAGCCAATAGGCCAACCACGGGCGTCCGGTGTGCAGCAGCGGGAAGAGCCCTGCGGTCATCACCCCAAAGACGGTCATAGCCTCTGCGGCCCGGTAAATCGCGGTGCGCCACGGAGCACGGGTGAGATAGAAAACTGCCGAGATCAGGGTTCCAGCGTGTCCAATTCCAATCCAGAAGACGAAGTTGGTGATGTAGAAACCCCAGCCAATGGGATGGCTGATGCCGCTGTAACCGATGCCAACGTCCACCTGAATCGAGAGGCAGAGCGCGCCTAGCCCCAGTGCGCTGAGAAAACCGAGCAGCAGCAGCAGGTACGATGGACGCGGTATTTCCAACATCGCCAACATCTCATCGTTGATCTTGGCATAGGAGTAAGTCGTACTCTCAATGCCCGGATGTCCCTTGTGTTCGTCAATCACCACCCGGCCTTCAGCCGCGTTGTAGTCGTAGGTGATCACCCCCATAATGGTTCTCCTCTCTGCCTAAGGTATCTCATGGAGTCAGATTATGAGTGACTTTCGTCGCCGTTGTGTTCGCTGCCCTTGTTCCCGCCGTGCAGCCCCTGCACTTCCCGTGTGTTCACCTTCTTGAGGTAGGTGATGGCAGGCTTGTAGTTGAGTTCGGGCATGACCTCATACTGGCGGTCTCGCTTTTCTTGCTCGTCGCGCATGGCTAGTTTCGAGACTTTGCTCTCCGGGTCCATGAGGTTCCCAAACGTGATCGCCTGTGTCGGGCATGTTTGCTGACATGCGCTCACCAACTCGCCGTCTTGGACATCGCGCCCAAGCTCCTGCGCTTGATACTTTGCATCCATGATGCGCCCCATGCAGAAGTTGCACTTCTCCATCACTCCAACATCGCGGGTGGTGATGGACGAGTTCAGTTGCTGATCCAGAGGAGCAGGGAAATCGTAGTTAAACCAGTTAAAGCGCCGGACCTTGTACGCGCAGTTGTTTGAGCAATAACGAGTCCCCACGCAACGATTGTAGATCATCGCGTTGATCCCTTCCGGATTGTGGTAGGTCGCATAGACTGGGCAGACCACCTCACAGCCGGCGTTGCCGCACTGTTGGCAGAGCATTGGAACCATTCGAGTTTCAAAATCATCCCCGTAGCCCTCGATGTAGCGTTCCATGCGCAACCATGACATCTCCCGCCCAAGCGCCATGCGCTCCTTGCCCACCACCGGAAGGTTGTTCTCCGAATAACACGCGACCACACAAGCCGAGCAGCCGTTGCAGCGGTCGAGGTCAATCGTCATCCCCCAGCGGTAGGGCTTGTAGTAGCCAGCGGTTTCGGCACGATCCGGGTAGAATTCGACGATCTCCTGCGGACGGTGCCCCGCCTCGTGGTGTTTGCCGTTATGCAGTTCCTTTTCCGTGGTCGCAGCCGCAATGTCGCGCCCAAGCTGTCGAGCATTGCCGTCCGTGTTGACGGTGTAGGTGCGCTCTCCGGTTCCAGTGATCTCGGCCCGTGTGCTGACGAACGCCACGCTTCCGGCGGCGTCCAGTGTGGCCGGAAGCAGGTCCAGCACGTTGACACCGTAGTCGTTTGCGGCCTTCCCGGAGTGCTGGTGCCCTTGCCCCAGCGGGATGGCGATGGCATCGCGGTGGATGCCAAAGTGGAAGTAAGCAGTGCCCTGAATTTCTCCTTGAGGTGTCTTGACCGTGACCAACTCGCGGTCGGTGATGCCCAGCTTCTGGGCCGTGTCCGGGTTGATCTCCACCCACGAATCCCAAACGATCTGGCTGATCGGATTGGGAGTTTCCTGCAACCACGGCTTGTTGGCCCCACTTCCGTCTCCCATAAACAGGGAGGGGGAGGGCAACAACACCAATCCGGAACCGCCAACGTTTGGAGCCGAGGTTTGCACTTGGGTGACTCGCCGCCTGAGGTTGACCTGAGACGAACGCGAGGACTGGAACACGCCTCCGGACTCCAAGGCCGAAATCCAAAAGTTCTCGAAATTTTGGGAATCGCCGACCGCCTGCTGCACGTCCTGCCAAGCGTTCCGGAGGTAATCCAGATAGCTTGCCAAATCAGGAAACGCCTGCGGGTTGACCTGCTGGGCGGTAGCGATCAGCACATCTTCGCGCCCGCGGGCGTCAAAGGTGTTGACCGGAGCCATCACGGGCTGTTGGATGCTGTAAAGGCCCGGACGCGGCGTGGCGTCGCCCCACGTTTCGTAAGCCGTGAGGGCTGGAAGCACAAGGTCGGCAGCGTGTTCCGTCTCGCTCTGCAACGAGGAGAGGCTGACGACAAACGTCTTTTCTGCTGCTGCTGCAAACCCAAATGAGGCTGGAAGCGCGTAGGCCGGGTTGCTGTCGTCCACGATGAGCAGCTTGACCTTGCCAGCGTTGAGTTCGTTGATCAGCGCAACCACATCGCCGTGCGAACTGGGCACTGATCCGGAAGTACGGTTGAAGCGAACAGTTTTGTTGAGGTTGCCCGCGACGGTGTTGAGGATGTTGACGGCATTGTGCAGCGCCAGTCCGTCCTTTGTCGCGGCAATGCTGCTGCCCCCCAGCGCGAGACTGGGGCTGTGTTCCATCACATCCTCTGCGAGTTCCGTGATTTTCTCAGCGGAAACTCCGGTGGCGTCTGCAACTTTTGCAGGGCTGTAATTGCCGAGGTAGGATGCCAACCAAGCGTGGCTGCCTTGCTTTGCCCGGATCACCGAAGCAATCGCAAGTGCGACAAGGGCTTCAGACCCCGGTTGGATTTGCAACCAGCGGTCAGCCTTGGCACCGGTCAGCGAAATGTGTGGGCCGATGTGGATGAAGCGGTGGCGATCCTTGCCCTCGTAGGCGTGCATGTCCGTGAAACGCCGTGCCTGCTCGACAGGGTTGCCCCACGTTTCCAGAAAATCACTGCTGAAGTTGAGCAGCAATTTCGCTTCCTCAAAGTACAGTTCCGGAAGGTCGCTGCGACCAAAGGCGAGGCGGTTCGCTTCACGCTGGGCGTTCTGATTCAGCAGGCTGAACTCGATGCGACTGCCCCCACCCACAGACTTCAGCCACTCGTCCAGAAAACGACCTTCACTTCCGGAGGTGGGCTTGCCGAGGTACACGACTTTGCCGTTAGCACTGCGAACCTTGTTGACGAACTGCTTGAGGGCGTCTTCCCACGAAACCGATTTACGAGCATCGCCACGGCCACTTCCGGGTTGGGCAACGCGCTCAGGGTTGTAGAGGTTCTGCATCGAGGCCTGACCCCGTGCGCACAGCGCCCCGTTGTTGAGGGGGTGCAGCGGATTGCCCTCCGCCTTTTGCGCCCGGTTTTCCCGCACCGTCACCATCATACCGCAACGCGCTTCGCACTCGCGGCAGGTGGTCATGTACTGGTACGCGGTCTGCGGGGTGTACTCGAAGTCATTGGGCGGAACCAACATGGGGATCAGCTTTTCTGGCTTCTGCTCGCAACCTGCGGCAACGGCAGTGACCCCGCCGAGTCCCATGTACTTGAACAGGTTTCGCCGACTCAGCCCTTTTTTCATGCGTATCTCCTAAAACTTCCGGGTGTTTTGGTCAGTAGTGGCAAGTGACGCAGTCACTCAGGTTGGAGTTGTGGTACCCCTTGTCGCTCACAAGTTGCGCGGCGGCTTCGCGTTTGGCATCATTCTCTTTAGCATGGAACCATCCAGCTAAGGTGCTTCCGGCCCGTTTGCGTTCCACGGCCCCGTCAACTTGGAGGTGGCATTCGAGGCACCAGCCCATGCTTCCAAAATTGTCGTCAACCTTGTAAACCACCTCCATCTGGGGAATTGCTCCGTGGCAGGCCTGACAACGTTGGTCGCCTCCAGCTCGGAACAGGGAGAGTCGGCATTCCAGCGAACGTGGCGCCTTGTCTAGGTCGCAACCTTGTCCAGCTTCATCCACAAAGCGGCTGCTTTCTGCATTGATGTGTTTTTTGTGAGGGAAGCGCACAAAATCCGGAATGTCATGTATCTTGGCCCAAGGGATCGGCTCGCTCTGTGCCCAGTAGTCGCGCATCTTGTTCACCTCGGCGCTGTCCGGAGCGACGATCTTCATCTCGTTGCTACCGTGGCAACCCACACAGGTGCTGACCGGAGGAACGCCTGCGGAAAACGAACGCCGGGCGTAGAGGTGGCAGTACTGACACGCGATCCCATTCTGGGAGACGTGCAGCTTGTGGCTGAACGCGATTGGTTGCTCGATCAGCTTGGGGTTTGCCCAAGCCGGCGTGACGGACACGCACAGCAGCAGAACAGTGGCCACTACCAGAAACGGCAGAGCAAGAGGGCTGAATCGAGAACGGATCATAACAGTTGGTTCGATGAGAGGTTCAAACGCCTCACAAGAAAATCCTGGATTTTGGGAGTCACGCTGCTGGTGCAAGCCCAACCTTTCTCATGGCGAAACCCCGTCGCCGTGTTTCCCGGTTCACTTGCACAGTCGAGCAGTTTTTAGGACGAGAAGGATGTGGAGTCTCAAAATGCGACCCATTTTCATAAATCCGGACTCTGTGGACGCATCAAAGCACCCCAGAGCGAATCCCACTTAACGGCCACAATGTAAAGACTGGGAAAAATTTTGGCAAGCCATTTCCATCATTAATTTTGCAAACTCATGCCCGAACACGCTGTTTCCGGGGGCGGACAACCGCCCCCACGAGTTCCTGAAGCAGCACTCGTTTGCGCTGAAACATCCGAAATCCCAGCGCTAGTTGCCGGAACGTCAAAAACGATACCACGGCGACCGCCACCCCCAAGATGGGGAGCGAAAACACTGGATGGGCGATCAGAGTTTCAGTCAGCCAATTCATGAGCTTCCTTCAGTTCCATTGAAATCGGCATCCGGTGCCGGGTGCAAATCCAGAAGGGGCATTCGTTGCCTAGACTCCCATTCACGGGCTGTGCCGCACCTAGTGGTTTTGAGTTCCGCCGCACATGGTATGCTTTTGGCAGGTTTTTGTTTGTCTTGGTGCATTAAAATGTATTTCTCTGGAGAGGGGACGCCCTCGCCGGAAACGCGCCACCCAGACACGCACCGTTATAGCCGCCTTCCATGTCCCTGCTCGAACAACACGTCGAGTCCCTCGCCGACCGCATTGCCGGGGAGCCATCTGCCTCTTCTGTTCCGGAAGAGCCGCAGGACGCTCCGCCGCCTCGGCCCACTCCACGCCCCGGAGTCAACACCTGCTTTGAGTTCGCTTTCGACGCTCAGGGCAAGCCAATCACCCAAAAGGTGCTGGACTGGGACCGCAAGCGCCAGCACCGCTTCTTCAGCCGCCGCGAACACGCCTCGGTTGCACATGTCACGGATCTGCTCCAGAACAAAAACCCTTCGGTGGTGGAGATGACCCGGATGCTCCATGAAGCCATGATTCTCTACCTGAAGCTGCCAGAGCATGGGCCGAACTGCTTGGAGGTGATTGGCCGTGTCCTGCTTGAAGCCGCAGCAATGGAGCAGAGCAACCTTGAGCGTCAGCGTTTCCTACTCTATCAGGCACTCGATTTCGCATCAATGGCGATTGAGGTTTCCCCAGACCGGCTGAATCTCACCTCCGCTGCGCTTTGCACCACCGTGTTCAAGGCAACGGCCTTCATGAATCGGGCAGCATTTTACATTGAGCGAGATGTGCAACGGGAAATGGGCAAGGTTCTGGTGGAAAAGAAGAATCCCCAAGACCTCATCTCCCGCGAGCGCATCATCCGGCTCTATCTTCAGGGGCACCGCTACTATGAGGCGTTTATCCAGATGCTGGAGTTCATCCGCATCCTTCAGGAGTTGCAGCCCCAAGTGCATCAGGCGCAACATGGTGAATTGCTGTTCCGGCAAGCGATGGTGATGCAGCGCATGATCGACTTCTACGCAAAAGTTGTCCTCGGCGAGCCGGAGCGGGACACGATCAAGGACATGGGCAAGCTCCAGTCCTTCGTCCACCGCTACAACTTCCGCTACCCCGAACGGCCGCTTCTGCCGCTCACGGGCAAAAGTCCCGTGGCTATCCGCAAGACGCTAAACTCACTGATCCGCCAAGCGAACTGGCTCTACATGCAGGCTTGCACAAGGCCACGTTTTGGAAACCGACACCGCGCCCAGTACCAAATCGCCTTCAACCTCTCGCACCGGGATGAAACCAAGCTAGCAACCAAGCACGCCCTGCTCGGACTTGCCGCCCTCAAGCAAGCACGGGTGCAACCACTGGAGCGAGCGCGGCAGATGGTGCTGCTGCTCAGCTTGCTAGAGCATCTCTACATGGATCAGGGGCTTTCCGAAAAAGCCCGCAACTGCATGATGAAGCGCGAGAACCTTGAGGACAAACTGCGGCTCATCGAGGCCAAGCGCAAAAGCCAGCAAGAGGCGAAGGCCGCTGTCGGCAAGTAAGCCCACCTATAGTGTTTTCTATGAAAATGTGGTCAGGATGAGAACTCACCTTACAGACCTAGCCGGAACCCAGAAGCAAACAGCCGCTGGATTCCCGTTTTGGGAATGACAACACTCGTTTCTGTACTTTTTAGCTGATTGTCAACAGGCTTCTAGGCTGTAGCCATCTCAGTCAATTTCAATTCTTCGATCATCTTTTCACGCATGACATATTTTTGAGGCTTACCTGTCACAGTCATTGGAAATTCTGGGACCATTTTTGCGTACCGGGGTATTTTGTAGTGTGCAATCTGCCCTTCACAGTAGTTTCGGATATTTTCTAGCGATAGTTGAGTCCCTGAAACTGGGACGATCCAAGCACAAATTTCCTCACCGTATTTCTCATCCGGAACCCCAAAAATCTGGACATCCTGAACTTCAGGATGTCCTAGGAGAAACTCCTCGATCTCCCTTGGATAAACATTTTCGCCACCCCGAATCAGCATATCTTTTACCCGACCAACGATGTTGCAATAGCCTTCGGCATCAATACTCGCAAGATCCCCGGTATGCATCCATCCTTCAGCGTCGATTGACACGGCAGTGCGCTCTGGATCATCCCAGTATCCACGCATCACATGGTAACCTCTGGTATGCAGTTCGCCTTGTTCCCCAACGGCAACAATCTCACCTGATGTATCCACGACCCTAGCTTCCACATGCGGTTGGATTCTTCCAACTGTCGATACTCGACGTTCGATCGGATCGTTTACAGCGCTCTGGAACGACACGGGACTGGTCTCGGTCATGCCGTAAGCAATCGTCATTTGTCTAAGGTTCATCTTTGATACCACCTGAGTCATGAGTTCAATTGGGCAGGGAGCACCCGCCATGATCCCAGTTCTGAGTTTCTGTAAGTCAAATTGAGAAAATTCAGGGCAATTCACCATGGCACTGAACATGGTCGGCACACCATGGACAGCGGTACAACGCTCCTTATCCAGAGTTTCCAGTGTTTGTAGGGCATCAAACCCTTCGCCTGGAAAAACCATGGTACTTCCGGCAGCGACACAAGTCAGGTTTCCGAGTACCATACCGAAGCAGTGATAAAGAGGTACCGGAATACAAAGTCTATCTTTTTGAGAAAGATTCATGCACTTGGCGACATAACGCGAATTATTCACGACATTTCTGTGAGTCAACGTGGCAGCCTTAGGCGAGCCAGTCGTCCCTGAAGTGAACTGTAGATTAATCGGTTCATCGACAAACAACTTACGCCCAATGGCGTCTAAACGTGCTTGCTGTCCACTGCCTCCCTTCGCCATCACATCCACAAATCTGAACATGCCTTGGACATGAGCATCACCGGTCTGAATGACGGATTTGAGCAGTGGAAACTTGGCCGCAGCCAGCCGTCCCGGTCTGCTTTTGGAGAGTTCAGGTGCAAGGTCGACCAACATCTTGAGGTATCCGCTTGACTTGAATGACTCCGCAGTTATCAGAGCCTTAACACCGACTTTAACCAAAGCATATTCTAACTCCGCCCGCTGGTAAGCTGGGTTGATATTGACGAGGATTGCACCGATGCGAGCCGTAGCGAACTGAGTAAGCACCCATTCTGGCCTGTTGGGTGACAGGATCCCAACCCGCTCCCCTTTGTAGATGCCCAAGGCAAGTAGCCCTGCTGATAGTTGATCGATTTTTCGAGCCAATTCAAGCCACGTCCAGCATTCACCGGATTTTTTAAAAACACAGGCCTCCCGGTTTGGATAACGGGATACAGTACGTGCAAAGAAATCTGGGATCGTGATCTCTTCCAGATCGGGGTACGATGCACCTTTGACATGGGCAAGCTTCGACCCTAGACTCAAATTAGAAGATTCCAAACCAGTCTTAACTACAACCATACGTTGATACTTTTTATCAGTAACCAATCTACATTTGTTTCCAGTTTTCTAGTTGCTCGAAGGCATGCGCTGCCTGATAGATCGTAGATTCGCCGTAGTCGCGACTAATCAGCATCATTCCTACCGGCAGACCTTCACTCATCCCGCAAGGGATCGACATCGCTGGATGCCCTGTTACATCGAATGGAGAGGTATTACCAAGCATCTCAAATGCCCTTTGGCAATAGAGTGCAAGCGGCGCGTCTCGCGGAGGCAGTGGCGTTGCTTTCATCGGAAGTGTCGGCATTAACAGAAGATCATACTGATCGAGAAAATCGTCATAGGTCTTTTTTAGTTTTCGACTGAGGTTCTGAGCCTTTGCGTAAAAATGACCACGGTAGTGCCGGAGAAAATATTCCCCAATGAACATACAGACCTTCAGCGTGTCAGATAACTCGTCGGCTCGGTTCCGCCAGTTTGAATGATGGTCCAGCAGGCTTGTCGAATAGAGACCTTTCCAGCCTGTACCAAATCCGTTTCCATTCATCATCTGATTAGTCAGACCTTCGAGTGCAATTGGAGTCCAGATAGCTGCGCCTTCGTTGTGCATGGGAATCGAAATATCTTCCACATTTGCACCCAACTCACGAAACTTGTCAGAGGCTGTGCGCACCTTAGCATCAACATCCGACTCTGATTCCGGACGTCCGAATCCTTCCTGTACTACCCCTATTTTCAGACTGCGAACCCCGCGACCCAAGGCAGATGTGTAATGATCTACTTTGGGTGCATACTGCCGAGGGTCAAGACCATCTTGTCCAGCAATCACCTCAAGCAGAAGCGCGTTATCTGCGACATTCTGCGTCATGGGTCCGATGTGGTCAATAGTGGTCTCGATGGGCATAACGCCTGTATAAGGCACCAATCCATGGGTAGGTTTCAATCCGTAACAACCACTGTAGGAAGCAGGCATGCGGATTGAACCACCCTGATCTCCGCCTATGGCCATATCGATTTCACCAGCACCGACCAGCGCGCCGGGTCCTGAAGAGGAACCTCCAGCCGAATAACCCATCTTATGAGGGTTGTGGCAAGGTCCCGTAGCGTTGGTGTGACTCCCTCCTGAAAGGCAAAAATATTCACAGTGTGCTTTTCCAGCGATAATGCCACCTGCATCCAGAATTCGTGTGACGACAGTAGCATCAATATCCGGTATATATCCCTCAAGAGTCGATGCACCATTCATCATCGGCACACCAGCTAGGCTGATATTGTCTTTTAATACAATGGATTTTCCAGTGAGTGGTCCACGTAGGGCACCTTTTACCTCACATTTTATGTACCAAGCGTTTAGCGGGTTTTCTTCTGGTGGTGGTCGATAACCTGGTGTTCTTGGGTAATCTACCTTTGGTAGATAGTCGGGCATGGTGTCGATTAAGTCATAGACTTTCATCGTATCTTCCATGACATCCAAGAACTCGGCGGTCCGTTCATCAGACAGGTGCATTCCCAAATCTAAGGTGATCTGCTTCAACTGATCATGGGTAGGTCTCTTGACACTCATATAGTCAAACCTTTGTTTGTGTTGTATTTCCATCGTTTGAGATGGAGTTGCTTCAGGTGGAGTTGCTCTAGGTGGTTCAGCGTGATTTGTACGAACAGGTGCTGATGAGCCGGATCCAAAACCCACGAATCCTTCAATAAGTTCTGAGTCTGACGACTGACCGTCACCCACTTCACCCGTGATATAACCTTTCTGCAACAGTAATACACGGTCGGACAAGGATGTGATGAATTCCAAATTCTGTTCAACCAGAACGACCGTGAGTCCCTGCTCTGTGTTGAGTCGTTTTAGCAGTTCAATGATGCCATCGACAATAGAAGGTTGAATTCCTTCTGTAGGCTCATCCAAGAGCACCAAGTCCGGTTTGCTGATCAGGCAGCGTGCCAACGCCAGAATCTGCTGTTCGCCTCCACTCAGAGCACCTCCTGAGCGATCCAAGAGGGGTTGAAGCTGTGGAAACTCCTGCAACACGGATTCAATGGCTTCGTTTTCGTCCTCGCCATGCTCCACGACTCCCATTCTCAAATTGTCGTAGACCGATAACTGAGGAAATATTCCACGACCCTGCGGCACATACCCGATCCCAAGCCGTGAGCGTTCATGCGTCGGTTCATGAGAAATATCCATTCCGTCAAACTGTATCCGACCGGAGGTAACCGGGAGAATTCCCATCAACGTCTTCAGCAGTGTGGTCTTGCCCATGCCGTTGTGGCCCAAAACCCCAACGATCTGACCTTCTTTGACAGAGAGGTCAACCCCATGCAGTACGGGAACACGACCGTAGCCTGCGTGCAAATCACGAACATTAAGGATAAATGCGTCACTCATTGGGGTCTGCGATGGCCGAGATAAACCTCACGGACCCTTTCATCGGATGACACCTCGTCCATATCACCTTCGATCAGAATCCGCCCCTGATGAAACACCGTGACTTTTTGCGCGATCATTCGAATAAATTGCATATCGTGTTCAACAACGATCATAGTCGCGCTTTTATTTATTTCTTGGATGATCTCGGCTGTACGAACAACCTCGTCCTGCGTCATTCCCGCAGTGGGCTCATCCAAAATCACCAGCCATGGTTCACCGGCAAGAACCATTCCGAGTTCCACCAACTGCCGCTGACCATGTGCCAATGCTCCAAGCTGCGCTTTCCGTACGCTACCTAACTGAAGCCGCTCAATGACCTCTGAAGTTATGACACGAGCACGCTTTATGCTGGTTGACTGGCTGGCTGACAGCCAGATATTTTCTTCGACATCCAGTCCGTCAAACACATTAGGCACCTGTGTCTTGATACCGACTCCCATTCGGGCTACTTGGTGTGTCTCGCTCTCGGTGACATTAAAATCCCGGATAACAACGTCACCAGCCGTAGGGCGCAACTGGGCAGAGAGGCATTTAAAAAATGTACTCTTACCGGCACCATTGGGACCAATCAAACAACGTAATTCGTTTTCCCGGAGGGAAAAGTCCACCCGATCAACCGCAACCACCCCCCCAAAATGCATTGATAACGCCCGGGTTTCGAGTACCACGTTATTCCTCAACGGCAACCTCTGTGACTCGGGATCGCCCGCGACGTCTCATTCTTCGAGCGGAGTGCGTCGTCAACCTGCGAGATCGCCTTCTGACCCAGATCTGTACCAGCGAAGGAACGATACCTTTAGGCACGACTAGCACAAAAATAATCAGCACTAACCCAAGGAATAAATTAATATTCACAACATTTTGCTGGCCAAGTAAAGAAGTAATGTAAAAGAAAATCAATGCACCAAGAACGGGCCCTATCAGGGTTCCACGGCCTCCAATGATGACCCAGATGATTGTCAGGGCGGCGTTATAAAGGTTAAAGACATCGGGAGTAATACGCCCAATTGAATTCGCAAACATAGTCCCAGCAAGTCCAGCGATGGCACCACCAATGGTGAACATACATAGTTTGTAAATTCGAACGTCATACCCCAAAAGCTCTGTCCGCACCTCATTTTCGCGGATTGATTCAGACACTCGCCCAAAATGCGTTTTTGTCAACCACACACACAAAAAATAAGTAACGAGTAAAGCAACCATGGCGACGTAGAAAAAGTCTTCAGGGTACAAAAATTTGTTTACATCCCAAGGATAATTAATTGGTGGCACATTGATGCCGTTAAATCCTCCAATTTTAGCAATACCAATCTTATATTCTGGGCCAGATGTTCGCCTGATTACACTGTAGAGAATGAGGGTGACTGTCAGAGTGATGACTGCAAGGTATACGTCGCTTAGGCGTCCGTAAAACATAAAGTAACCCAAAAAAACTGCCGCTGCCGCAGCAACGAGTACCGCCACAATAATAGCAATCGCACTGCCTCCTAAATTCAGTGCTGCGATTGCATAGGCATATCCACCGATGCCAAAAAACACTGTCTGTCCAAAACAGAGGATTCCTCCGAAGCCCCAGATTAAACCGAGACTGAGGGCAAGTATGGCAAGACTGACCGCAGTAGTCAGACTAATCACTGAATAAAGATCAAGAGTTAGTGGCACTCCAAAAAGAGTGACTAACCCAATTATCCCGATCAAGATGAGGGCGTTAGTTTCCTGAGATCGCTTCACAGACTTCGTTTGAAGAAATGACCAGTAATGCCCCGTGGCATCAATCGCAATAAGACAATTGCGAACAGAAGAAGCGCCACTTCACCCATTGTTGGGCCTACGACAAAACTAACGATGCCGTTTATACCACCAAGCAGGAATGATGCTGACGATGTTCCAGCAAGGATGGCCGTGCCACCTGAAATGACGGTAATAAATGCCTTGCCTATATAGACCGCTCCTATGGTCGGCAATACACCCGTGACTGGGGCAAGCAGGCCACCAGCAAAGCCCGATAAAGCCGCTCCGATCCCAAAGGTCGTCGAGTAGATGCGCTGTGTGCTAATGCCCAGCGCAGCCGCCATGTCTGCGGACTGCATAGTTCCGCGGGCAAGCAGACCCAACTTGGTGTATCGCAATAGCAGGTATAACAAAATGACTAGGAGGATGGTAATAATTATAAGAAACAACTCGTAACCACTCGAACTGTACTCACCGATAAAAATTGGCCCAAAAGGAGGCGCAATTGTTGTTTCTGTTTGCGCTCCAAATATAGTCGTAATGAGTCCAATAAGAAATAGGCTAAGTCCCCAAGTTGCGAGCAGTGTATCGACCATGCGGCCGTACAAAAACCGAATTAGTGTCCACTCAACAATCAGACCGATAATGCCTACGATTAATGGAGCCAGTATGAACATCGCAACCCAGATGTTCACACCGTTGTTCGTAGACACGATCACCGTGTACCCGCCTAGCATGAGGAATTCACCGTGGGCAAGATTGATCACTCGCATCATCCCGAAAATCACGGCCAACCCGATACTGATTAGTACCAGGTTGGCAATGCCGTAGATGATCTGTAGCCCAAGGGATGCAAAGAGATCCAATATCGGTCTCCGAACAAGTATCAACGACAGACTGAATTTATTCGATACCAGCAGCCTTCAAGCCATTCTCAAAATAGAAGGTCGATTGGTTTGGATTGGCAACAAGATCACAAACCAGTTGGGTATCTGTCGGCTGTTGTTGTTCGTGGGTCTGAATGATGTTGAATCTTTGGTCCATCAGTTCAGCCAAGTAAACATTCTGGACAGCATGGTGGGTCTGGGGGTCAATTGTGAGTTTACCGCTAGGCCCGTTAATGCTCGTCGGTGCATCAAGCGCCTCAATAACCTTCATTCGATCAGCAGTCCCGGCAGCTTTAACAGCTTCTGCCCAAAGGTAGATGCCCTCATACTGACGTGCAGCGAGTTCGTTGAGGTACGGAGCATCCGTTCCGAATCGATCCTGGAACCGCTTTACAAACGCTTTATTATCCGCAGATTCGATTTCCTGAAAGTAGCTGTAGGCAACGATCATTCCATCGCCTTCTTCGGCTGAAATCATCTTGTGCTCATTGCCAACACCGAAGGTAGTAGACGCAACCGGCACACTCTTATTCATACCAGCAGCAGCGTACTGACGGTAAAACGACACATGAGCACCGCCGACCAACGCAGACATGACCATGTCTGGCTTTGCCGCCTGAATCTTTTTGATGGTCGGCCCAAAGTTAGTGACATCCAGCGGAAAGAACTCCGTTTCTACAGGATCACCACCATTGTCACGGACATATTTCTGAACCCAGCTAGCTGTAATATGGCCGTAGTTGTAATCAGCAGCGATAATGTAAACCTTTTTGCCCCATTTTCTCATTGCATAGGGCACAAGTTTTTCTACTGTCTGACCTGGAGTTGACCCCGTGCAATAATTATTGGTATCGCATACACCTCCTTCGTACAGAGTGTTGTAGAAATAGAGGGTTCGGTATCGATTCAATAACGGTCTGATTGACTCGCGTGATGCCGACGTGATTCCAGCCTGAACCACGTCCACTCGGTCACTAGTAGCAGCTTTCGTGGCGTACTGGGTATAAAACTGAATAGTCGATTGAGGGTCATAGACTGTGAGTTCCACCTGTTTGCCCAGCAACCCACCCGCCGCATTGATCTCCTCGATTGCCAAATGGCTTGCATCGACCATTGGACGGCCATAGATATCAAGACCTCCGCTTTGATCAAGAATGACAGCCATTTTCAGTGAGTTTGCTGCCTGCGTCTGGCTGATAAACGCAGGAGCCGCCATTACTGCAGCAGTTGCTGAGGCACTCTTCAAAAATTTTCTTCGATTGATTTTCATGACTCGATCTCCTTTGGTTAAAATTTCAACGACCCCTACAAAAGAACCGCTGTGATACTCAGCGTTGTTTCAGGGTGCTTGCCTAAACAACACTTGATCTTAGAGGAAAGCTCTACGACCTATTTATCTGAAGGCTTCAACATCTCATCAGAGATGCCCTTGATTCCATCACCGATATTGACACCAATTTCCTCGCCGAGTTTCTTTACTGCGGGTAATTGCAGTGCCATTGAAAGAATTCCGTCCATGATCTGGTTGACAACTGCCTTGTCCCCGCCGCCGTCTTGGCCTCCACCTCCTGCGGATTGACCAAACCCCGTAATGTGATTGATCCGAATGCTGTCGATTTTTTCAGCAGGTTTCACCATGCTTTCAACGATGTCAGGCAAGATCTTCAGCTTACGCATTTGCAATTTCATGTCGATGAGATCATCACTTTGACTGTTTTCCGAAGCAATCAAGGCCGTTTCACCCTCTGCCCTCGCCATCAACTCGGCCCGTGTAGCTTCGGCTCGGGTCATTATTGCATCGGCTTCAGCTTTTGCCATTGAAAGCAGAGTGCCCGTCTCACTGCCAACTCGAGTCTCATCGACCTCAGCTTGCTCACAGGCACGGATCACCGCCAACTCCCGTTCACGTTCAGCGACCGCAACATCCTTGGTTCTCACAGTGTTCTCTTTTGCCAAAACCTCTTCTGCTTTTGCTGCTTCTACCCTGACCTGAGCCTTTGCCACCTCTGCCAATTGTTCAGCAATCGCAATCTCCCTTTCAAGTCGTCTCAATTCAGATGACTGTGCAGCTTCCAGTTCAGCCTTTCGGATTTCCCGTGCAGTTTGAATCTCTATTGTCTTAACCTCCTTTTCTTTTTCTATTCTTGCAATCTCTCTACGCTGCTCAGAGCCGGACTGCTCTTCTGCTATCGCGGCATCACTCGCAGCACGCTCTCTTTCAATGCTCAGCCTTTGCTGTATTTGGGCCTCCTCCTCTTCCTGCTCAATATTCAGGCGCTGCTTCGTGGCGGCAAGCTTACTCTTACGCACTGCAACGTCCGTATCAGCCTCAATTACAGCACGTTCTTTCTTACTATTTGAAACAATCTCAGCTAATCGTCGAAGCCCAACTGCGTTAAATGCGTTATTTTCATCGAGCGTGTGGAAAGGTGTTTGGTCCAATCGTGTCAATGAAACTGATTCCAATAGGAGGCCGTTTTGAGACAGCTTTGGCTTCAAAATTTCCTCGATCTGAGTAACGTACCGACCGCGCTCGTTTTGGAGTTCGTCCATGGTGTAGTTGGCAGCAACAGATAAGGACGCATCAACCAGTTTTCCTTCCAAGGTCTCAGCAAGGTCATCTGAGTGAAAGGTTTTACCTGCTAAGGTCTGAGCTGCTGTCGCGACACCTGTGTCACTTGGATCGACCCGCACATAGTACTCGACCGTCACGTCTACACGCAGACGATCTCCTGTGATTACCGAATTCTCATTGGCGCGAACAACTTCAAGTCGCGTCGTTTTCATGTTGACTTCTGAAATACGGTGAAGAAATGGGAGAACAAGAAAACCCCCATCTATAATGATTTTCTGCCCGCCAAGCCCTGTTCGGATCAGAGCAACTTCACGGGATGCTTTACGATAAAAGCGGTTTAGTAGGACAATTACCACAATTATGGCAATACCCAATGCGATCAACCAGACCCAATACATAAGCAGACGAAACTCCTTATTAGTTCACGATTTTCGGTACATTAGAAAGATCTGAACCACCAGATCTACCGAGCAAGAGTATTGTAATGATCAGTTAGCTCGAGTCAACATTTTTTTTCGAACATGCTGGGAAAAGTCGCAATCGACTCGGGGGGGAAGTTATTTTCATCAAATAAATCAATGTGTTTGTCTGATTTTGAGGTGTTCAAATGCAGAGTTTTTAGCCTATATTCCCACAAAAACCCTGTGCATGCATCGGAAAGGAACACCGACTAGGCGATCGATCACGGCGAACAGATCAATGGCTCGCATTGAAAAATTTACAATAATATCAACTATTTATTGAGAATATTCGAGTCTAATACCCCACCCCTTGGGGCATTTTTACTAAAAATTTAATTTTTGCGCCAAAAGACCGCTGTTATTTTCGGAGTCGATTGCGACTTTTTCAGTCAGCCCGCCTGGAGAAAACCCTTCAGAGTGGCAAGGGTTTCACCGGAGTGTTCGATCATCATCAGGTGCCCTGCTTTGGCGATCACCTGACTTTCTGCTCCAGAAATCGCTCCGCAGAGTTTGAGTCCCTGCTTGACCGGAGTCATCCGGTCCACCTCCCCTGCAACCACCAGCGTTGGGCAGCTCACTTTCGTGGCGGACTCCATCCCGCTCTGGTAGTCATTGCAGAGTCCAAGGTCATTTCCCAGCACGCCGGAATTCTCCATCCGCAACAGGTTCCGACCTCCGGAAATCAGAGAGATTCCCGGCACCGGATGTCTGCCGAAATGCCCCACCGGCCCCGTGCCCCAATCCATCATCAGATCATAGGCCAAAGGATCGTCCGCATTGGCGGCCTCCAACAAATCCGGATGCACGGGCATTTTTGAAGCCGCGCCCAGTAAGGCGAGCTTGCTCACGCGATCCGGATGCCGTGCCCCGCTTTCCAGTGCGATCAGCGACCCCATCGAATGTCCAACCAGTGTGGCCTTGGCCACCCCTGCCGAATCCAGCAAATCCGGAATCCAGTCCGCCAGTTCCTGAACGCTGCCCAGCAACGTGCCTTGCGATCTCCCGTGTCCAGGAAGGTCTACTGCGAGCACTGCGTGTCCGTGGTGGGCGAAGTAGCGCGTCTGGAGATACCACACAATGCGATTCATCCCGGCACCGTGGACAAAGACTATGGTGGGCTGCTCAGGGACAAACGGACGCCCTCCCGTAGTGGCAAAGGTTTCGACCCCGCGAACTTGAAGTTTCATGCTGCACCTCCTGTTGCCTTGCGAGCCACCCGGAACGCCTGCCGCAAATCCTCGATGATGTCTCCCGGATCCTCCATCCCGACGGAAAGCCGGATCAAATCCTCCGTCATCCCGGCTTTTTCCATCGCCTCGGCGTCCATCTGCGCGTGCGTGGTGGTGGCAGGGTGGATGACGAGGGTTTTCGCATCGCCGACGTTTGCCAAGTGCGATGCGAGTTGCACGGCATTGATGAAGGCGGCTCCAGTTTCGCGCCCCCCACGGATGCCAAAGCTAATCATCGATCCGCCCCCCTTGGGCAATTGCTGCTTGGCAAGTTCATGATCCGGATGTTCGGGCAGGTTTGGATGGCTCACCCAAACCACGTCCTCGCTCTCCTGCAAGAACGCCAGCACTTTTTCGGTGTTCGCCAAATGGCGATCCATGCGCACCGATAAAGTTTCCAGCCCTTGCAGCAAATAGAAGGCGTTTTGCGGGCTCATCGCCGGGCCAAAGTCGCGCATTCCCTCCGAACGCGCTCGCATTGTAAAGGCGTGGGTCGCGCCGAATTCCTCCATGAAGTTGATGCCGTGGTAGCCCGCATAGGGTTCGGTGAGCGTGGGAAACTTGCCGCTGGCTTCCCAGTCAAAAAGGCCACTATCCACCACAATCCCACCGAGGGCAACACCGTGTCCACCCATCCACTTCGTCACGGAGTGCATCACCAAATCCGCGCCCCATTCGAAGGGTCGGCAGAGGTAAGGCGTGTTGAAGGTCGCGTCAATCAGCAGGGGCACCCCGGCCTCGTGGGCAATGCTCGATGCGGCTTTAAGGTCAAGGATTTCCAGCCCCGGATTGCCGATCACCTCACCGAAGACAAGCCGCGTCTCCGGACGGATGGCTTTGCGGAAGCCCTCGAGGTCGCGAGGATGCACGAAGGTGGTGGTGATCCCGAAGCGTGGGAGTGTGTGCCGGAGCAGGTTGATGCTGCCGCCGTAGAGCGAGGCCGAAGCAACAATGTGGCTCCCGGAGTTCAGTAAGGTGAGCAACGACAGGAAGAGAGCGCTCTGTCCGGAGGCTGTGGCAACTGCACCCGTGCCGCCCTCCAGCGCTGCAATACGCTCCTCCAATACTGCGACCGTCGGATTGGAGATGCGGCTGTAAATGTGCCCACCCTGCTCCAGATTGAAGAGCGCTGCGGCGTGGTCGCTGTCGTTAAAGACATACGAGGTCGTCTGGTAGATCGGCACTGCCCGCGCCCCGGTCGTGGGGTCCGGACGCTGCCCTCCGTGCAGGCTGAGGGTGTCGAACTGGAAAAGTTTGGGTTTCACGATGGTTCCCGACTGATACGAATGAACAAACCCCGCTACGATACGATTCTACTGGCCAGATCGCAAGGACAATGCAATGACGTCACTCACTGAGGCCCAAAAAGCCTGTTGCAAGAAAAACCACTGCTCCAGCAAAAATACTGATCCTAGCAAGGTGATTTGCGTGGTGGGCCCGGCTGGGTTCGAACCAGCGACTTCCTGCGTGTGAGGCAGGCGCTCTCCCACTGAGCTACGAGCCCAAAACTGAGGGTGTTGGGATGGGGTGGCCGCTTGAAATGCCAAGTAGCAAACTGACGGGAATTACTGCGGAAGTCAAACGAAAACCGAAGGTCGGTGGTCCGTTTCAAACCTCAATTTGGGCCGAGGAATGGGGTTGGGAGCGTTCCGGGCGAAAGCCTTCATCTTCCCACGTCAGGAAACGACTGCCGATCACCTCTTCGGTGCTCTGGACTGCGACGAAAGCCTCCGGGTCGATTTCCACCAGTGCGGCCTTCAGTCGCCCAAGTTCGAATAAGTTGATGACCGTGTAGATGACACGCTTGGGTTCGTTCCGGAAGGTTCCGGTGGCGAGAAAGTAGGTGGCTCCCCGATCCAGCGGGCGGATCACGTTTTCCAGCACCTCCTCCGGGTGATCCGAGATGATGAAGACAGAGCGGCGCTGCGAGAATCCCGTGATCACGCGCTGCATGGTCCATGAAAACACGAAGATGAAGATGCCCGTGTAGAGCGCGTAATCGAGTTCATAGAGCAAGGCGTTGGTGGCGAGGACCATGAAGTTGACAAAATTGAAGGTGACGCCGATGGGAAGCGCGAAGCGTTTTTTCAACACCGACCCCACGATGTCAAGCCCGCCGACGCTCCCTCCAAAGCGGAGGTACAACCCCGTCCCACCTCCGGACAGCACTCCGCCCAAAATCGCCGCCAGCAGAGGGTCTTTGGTGGGAATCACGATCCCCTGCATGAGTTCGAGCATGGTCGCGAAAATCGCCATGCCCAACAGGGAAGCGACAAGAAACTTGAGTGCGAATTCCCGATAACCCACCACGAAGATCGGGATGTTGAGGAGCAGGTAGATTTCGCTGATGGACAGTTTTCCGCCCAAAAAATCGTGGAGCAACAAGGCCAGCCCCGTGATCCCGGCGCTGTAGAAATTCTGTGGGATGAGGATGCCGTGGATGACCGTGCTGAAAAGCAGGCAGCCCACCGCGACCAGTCCCAACACCCACCAAAAACGCAGAGTCCGGAGGGCGGCAGTGAGTTCAGCTAATTCGGATTTGAAGTTGCGCATGACGGCTTAAAAAATGGAAACGGTATTGCTTCCTCCAGTATCCCGCATTTCCGAGCAACCCGCGACACAAATTCGGCGACTGGACTCTTCTCCGGCTTTGCGCCAGACTGCCTCAATTCCCGGAGGTGGATGCGTCACTGGTGGGCGCCCCGGTCTTCAAAACCGTGCGTGCGGCACTAATCCTGTCGCAGGTGGGTTCGATTCCCACACACTTCCGCCAGGTCATTTAATATCAATGACTTAGGGAGATGAACACCTCCCAACACCTATTGACAGACTGAACACTTACTGTTTGAGTATGAGTTTGGGGATTTCAAAATCTATTATTTGGTTGGAATCCCATGTCGTTCAAATCATGTCTCGTTTTTCAAAAAAGTAATTCATCATCCTACCTTTTTAGGTCTTACATCCCTAAAAATCTTAGGACTCACTTCGGACAGTCAGGGTTTCAAATTTCCTTGAAATCAAGTAGTTTGAGGAATTCATGACAGCACGAAAAACTCTTAGAGAAATGGGACGAGTGAAGGAGAAGACTTTGGAGGAATATGAGATTTCACTTAATCTGTTCCTTGAAGTCGTGGGAGACAGACCGATTTCCGAATTGGGACAAAGACATGGGAGGAATTTTCGGGAGACTTTGAGAAAACTCCCACCAAGACGAAAGACCGATGACAGATACAGATTGAAATCCCTGAGTGAGATTCTTGGGATCAACCTGAGAGCTCGCAAAGGATTGGGACAGAACGATGTGGGTTAGAATTTTGATCTTTGGAGGTTTGTTCCTGATAGTCGTTTGGATCGTTACGAAACCTTGGAGGGACAAACATAATGTCAGAATTGAATACCGACAATTATTTTTGAAATTGTTCCGTTTCGGTATTCGTTTTATTTCTCCCATCGTTGTGATTCGATGGATAGTGAAATTGATCAGACATCTGAAATGACCTTCTCTGACCGCAAAGATTTCCTCATCAACCGCATGAGGATGTCTCACATCTACCAACCTGTGATGTTGATGACCCTTCTGAAGAACGGTGGAGTCGCATCAGTTGAATCTCTTGCGAAAGACCTTCTCATCAATGATCAAAATCAGATGGGATATTACGTCACTGTAATTTAATACAACAAATTAATATCCAAAGTTAAACTCATAATCTTTTAGAAGATACTAATTTCATGATCTCAAATCGCAAACTATCCATTTTATTGCTTATTATTGGTTCAGTTGGCATCAGTTTTGGAGGTCTGATAATGCGAAATATTAATAATGCCGATCCTTGGCAGATCGCTTTTTATAGAGCATTGGCATTTCTCTTTTCCATTACTTTAATTCTTTTTCATCGATACAGATTTGCAATTGTAACAAACATCAAAAAAACTGGTTATCCTGGTATGACAGGTGGTTTTTTCCTGATGCTTGCCAATCTCTTATTTATTCAATCATTTGCTAATACCTCAGTTGCAAATGCATTGTTTACCTTAAGTTCGATCCCTTTTATTACAGCGATTCTAGCATTCATATTTTTAAAAGAGAAAATATCTTTAAGAACAATTATTATAATGTTTTTTGCTTTTATTGGAATATTTATTATGATTAAAGATGGATTGGAAACTGGTGGTTTTTATGGGAACATTATAGCATTATCTTGTGCTTTTAGTTTTTCTACATTTGTTATTATTATAAGAAAATATAAGAGTATTGATATGATGCCTGCGAGTCTCATATCTAGCGTTCTCCTATTAACTGTTTCTTTTGTAACTAGTCTTGGAAATATAAACATTCCAATTCAAGATATTTTGTTATGTTTTTTATGGGGAGGAGTATTATCTGGATTTGTGAATAGTGTATTTATTTTTTCCACTAGATTTCTTCTTGCTTCTGAAGTTACATTCTTTATGCTTTTAGAGTTTTCATTAGGACCTTTTTGGGTTTGGGTTTTTTTAAATGAAACAATTTCACAAGAAACATTATATGGTGGAATAATTGTTATGGCAAGTGTAGCAGTATATAGTTTTTTTGAAATAACAATGTCAAAGACAAAAGTGATTGCATCTGGTTGATTGCGAGTTGATACAATTATCCTTTCCGTCACCTAGTCACTTACTCATTCCCTCACTTCTTTCGATAAATTCGGATACTTTGTATCCTCAGTTTTTCCAGTTTTTTCTCATTCTGTTTCATCACCCTATCCCTTTCGTCAACCTCTTACAGAAGTATTTATAATATTTAAGAATTCAACACTCTTTATTTAGTGTCTGGTAAATAAATTTTCCTCCATCCTCAGTTCTCCTTTGACATAAATATACATGAAACGATCTGTGAGGAATTAACCTCCAACAAATCAGAAAGGGAAAGAAGATGGACAAGATAGTCAAATATGAAGTGAAACTCTCAGTTCCTCAGAACCAAGTACCCCAGCACCAGAAGAAGTTTGAGAACATTCTTCACACTGCAATCAACAAGGGGTTGAAGGAAACTGATGTGGTGACTGTGGTGAAGGTGACGAAATGAGGAACATAAAGGACAAAGGAGGACAACAATGAGTTGGTATACAACAGAGAGAGGATGGAAGAGAAAGAAATCCTCCATTTACCTGAGGTAGCATATACACGAGCAATTGGTTAAAGTTGCAGAGAAGAATCAATTGAGTTTGTCTGAAACTTGGAATTTTTCTAAACAAATAACCCCACTCCATTCACCTTCAACCACTGCCTGTCCTGATTGAAGTCTGGAATGATACTCTTCACATGACTCCAGTATGCTGCTGAATGGTTATGTTCCAATATGTGACAGAGTTCATGCACGACCACATAATCAATGATCCGATGAGGGGAAATGATGATTCTCCAGTTGAAGAAGATCTCCCCTGTACTTGAGCAAGAACCCCATTTGGATTTGTAGTTTTTTATGGATACCAACTGAGGGTTCACTCTAAGCATCTTTCCGTATCTTTTTGTTTTTTCAGTCAGTCTGCTTAGGGCATGCCCCTTATACCAGTCTTCAAGAGAACCCTTCACAAATGATTTTCTGTCTGTCTCAGATAATATCTTGGGATACCCTAATGTTAGATACTTCCCCTTCATCTTAACTTCGCCATCACCATTGGGAATGAGTTTCAATTTGTAGTTCTTTCCAAGATAGGTGAAATTCTCTCCACTCACATATTCTTTTGGTTTTGGAGGAACGGTTTCTGATTGAATACGAAGTTTCTGCTGTATCCATGAGGTTCGTTTTAGTATCAGATCCTTCACTCGTGCATCTGATAATCGTTTTGGGACAATCACATGAACTCCCCCATCCACAATCTTGATAGATGCGGTTTTCCTTCTGTCAGTCTTAAAAATCTCAACTGGGAAATCAGTCTTCAGGATCATTTGAACTTCACCTCTGCGAGTTCCATGAACCTGTCAGTTACAGGTTTCACCAAGTCCAAATCATCAAACTCTTCAATAACCGTTCTTTTTATATCTCTTTTCACTCTCTTGACTTCATCCCATTTCTCAAAGAATCCAACTATCGCAGTTGCTTCATCCATCATCTGAACAAGTGAGTGAATAACAAATTTCACCTTTTCTTGTGCTTCCTCAAATCTTTCTTGAGTTATCAAAGTGAAGTGTTCCTTGAGTTCATCCTCTAATGAATTTTGATTGGCAATTTCATCTAATACTGGAGAATCATTTACTGGTAATACATCTAAAATAAACTGTTCTGAATCAGAATACTCTCCATCATAAACATGTACATTAATTGTTAGTGATCCATTGTAATCCTGATCAGGAATCACTGACAATGTTTGTCCGTCAATCGTCACATTTGCATAATCAATACCATCTACAGAGAATTCTAATGCTTCACTATCAACATCAACGGCATTAAGATAATAAACAAAATTCTCATCTTCATCTATGCTCTGGTTAAGAATATTTGATATAGTAGGTGGATCATTTACCGGTAAGATTTCAATTGTTAGTGATGCAACCTCAGAAAAGAGAGCCCCATCTAGCGCTTGATATGAAATAGTAAATTCACCATTAATATCCTCGCCAAACCATAACCTGTATTGGGTTTTAATATATGCTTCATAATGGTCAAAATTAACAGGATCAAGTTCTGTTGATTTGTCCTGTGAAACAATATCCGTGTGAGATATTAAGCTGTCTCCAAGAAACACACCTGCGCTCAGACGTGATTCCGTGATTATCGAATCCGTCGCAAACTCCTAGCCAAATACAGTAGAAGAATATTCAAGAAGTTGAGTCTGTTCTTTATCGTTACCCAAGGTCGCAGAGGTACCAATACAACAGAGATGTTTAGGTGCTGTGTCCAGCCTTTTCTTTAGGCGGCGAATAAGACAGGCAAGGTCTGAACCTTGGGCTCCGTCAAATGTGTGCAGTTCATCGACAAC